>CAYZSS010000001.1:0-36046 GCA_964480435.1 uncultured archaeon
AGCTTTTTATACTTTTCTCACAAATAAGAGTTTATTAGATTATTGTAAGCTTGACCGAAGGTCTTTTCTTTGGGCAACTTACACTGCGGAGCCTTTTTCTTTTGGCAAACGTAGACTTTTCTTTTTTGAAAAGAAAAGGATCGGGCTCATGGTCTAGTGGTTATGACATCGCCCTTACAAGGCGGGAGTCGCAGGTTCAAATCCTGCTGGGCCCACTCTTTTTTATCCATACATTTCTTTTATCCACTTTTTATAGATTTTATCATTATTAAAATAATAATCTGATTCAAAGTTTGGATCAAACTTAAAGATCTCTATTTCTTCAAAATGTTCTTTTTGATTTAGAATCTTATCTACTGATTTATCTACAACCTCTTTTGGAAGTAACCAATATTTTGTATCAGCGTATGGCCTAACAGACGTAGTAAGGTTAGTTTTCACAGTACTTACATTTACAACAAAGCCTTTCACCCAGTTATATTTTCTAGTTAAGTTTTCTATATATAATTTTGAAATCTTTTTAGATTCCCTAAAAGATATAAAGAAAGGGATATTATATTTATCAGATATTGCTCCAAACATAACTATTGTTAAAGCAATATTCTTGCCATTGTTTCTATATTGGCTTAATTTCTCAATTAATCCGTCACACACATTTTTTAAGGTATTTACATTTGTACTATAAATTACTGGATTTATTGTGTTTATATTTTTTATTTTTGGGTATGTTTTACACTCAAAAATATCTACTCCAACAGTGTGCACCAAAAGTACACGTGCTGTTCTTGAAAAATCAATTTTACCAAATAATTTTTCTGATTCGTCCTTATTAGTTAAATCACAAACCAAATTTGTTATGTTTTCGTTATCATACTTTTGCTCAGTCCTAGTGATTCCAATAACTTTTGAATCTTCTTGGAAATAATCTATGTAAGCTTTTCCTATACCACTTCTTGCTCCTGCTACCACAAGCATATTTTTCATAAAACCACCTCTTCTAATTAAAATCTACTTGTCTTTTGCAGGATATAAAATAAACTTCTTGGATTTTTACAAAAGAAAACTTTAAATACCTATTTAGTTACTATATGTGTATGGACCGAATAGATAAACTTATTTTAGCAAAGTTAATGCTGAATTCGAGAATACCTTATAAATTGCTGGCTAAACAAATTAAAGTCTCAAGAGAAGTTGTTAATTATAGAATAAACAGGTTAATCAAAGAAGGAGTAATAATTAATTTTGCAACAGAAATAAATTATAAAAAATTAGGGTATATTGCTGCATCCATATATCTAAATATGGAAGAAGAAAAGCAAAATGAATTTATTGAATTTTTATCAAATTCGAATTATATTTCTTGGGCCGTGGAATTGTCAGGCACGTGGAATTTTGGTTTTTCTATTATTGGAAAAGACCCAGAAGACATAGATAACAAATTCCAAACATTATATCTCCGATTCAAAGACCAAATAACAAATCACAGGTTTACGTTACACAAAAAAACAAGATATTTTTATGAAAAATACTTTGATACAAACACAGATATAAAAATAAAAAAAATAAAAAAGGAAGAAAATATTATTATTGATGATATTGATAAAACCATATTAAAAGAATTGGCAAAAAATTCCAGGATAGATTTAGTCAATTTATCCAAGAAAACACCAATAACGCCACAAGCAATTAGCAAAAGAATTAAAAAATTGGAAAATAGCAATTATATTATTAAATATTATATCTTTGTCGACGTATTTAAATTAAATTTTTACCAATACGAGGTTTTTATTACTAATGATAACAAATTAACTAAAGAAAAGCTCATCAACCATTTAGAATTTAGAAAAGATGTTTCTTACGTAGGAGAATATATTGGAGACCCGTTTTTAGAGTTTGGTCTTTTTGTTAACAGCCCATACGATCTAAGAAAAAAAATTCAGGAAATAATTGGATTATTTAAAGACGTACAGATAGTTCAAATTGATTTATTTCAGAAAGAGTATGTACCAATAAGCCCACCAGAATGTGTGTTTGAATGAAAAATAACCAGCCCAGATTAAAGGTTTAGTTCTTTTTTAACTTTTTCATAAACCTGTTTGTGATATTTTGGCCCAGGGTGTAAGCCATCTTCTTTTAGTTCACTTCTGTTTAGCAAGCTCGCAGTCTCTAAATAAACTGCTTTATTCTTTTTACTGAGTTTTTTCAATACTGCATCATATTTTTCAATTGAAACATTAGAAAAATTTGTTTTGTTTGGACTATATAAATATGGGTGAACCATGGAATCAATTACTCTACTAAGCCCCAAAAAAAGTATTTTTTTTACTTTTGATTTTCTAGATAAATTAATTAGTTTGATTATATTTTCTTCAAATTGTTTTAAAGTAACTCTTGGCTTATTTTTGGAATTGTAAGAAGAATCATTTATTCCTACCTGTATAATTAGTGTGTTTGGCTTTCTTGTTTTTATTTCTTGAAATCGTTCTAAAAGTTCTTTTGTTGTATCCCCATTTATTCCTAAATTGTACACAGTAGTTTCATCATCAGTTTTTAAAAAGTGAACCTTAAGCCTATCCGCCCAACCGCCAGATTTATTATCTATTGCCCCAACAGCAAAACTATCCCCAAAAACACAAACACAAGTCATAAAAAAAGAACAGCAGAAATAATTATAATCCTACCAGTTATTAATAAAATTTTCTGCAATTTTGTGCCAGGTTTTAAGATTATCTTTAATTTTATCTTTTATATCTTCCTTATGTAAAATTTTGTAAATATACAGGAAGCCCCCATTTTCCAGATTCTTCGCTCTTCTTTCAACAAGTTTTTTTTCAACAAGTTTTTTTAATGCTCTTTGAATAGAAGTCCTATCTAGCCCAACCTTATCTGAAAGATCCACCACAGTAAAGGTTTGTGCATCTTTTCCAAGCAAAAAATCAAAGACCTTGAATTCAGTTTTTGAAAAACCAAAACTACATTTTATTAGATCCTTTATTTCCACTTTTTTACATGCAAAAGAGACAGCCATAATTTCACCTCACTTGTTTAGTTCATGATAAATGTTTGTTGCTGCTGTTGCCCCATTTGCCTCCGCAACAACTATTTGTTTTAGTTCGTTATTTACCACATCGCCGGCACAATAAACCCCAGAAATATTTGTCTCACAAGAAGAATTAATTTTCACATACCCTTTTTCATCTTTTTCTAAATTAAGATTATCTGCAAAAGCTATATTTGGATCAGCACCTATTTCAACAAATAGACCCTCAACCTTTACTTCTTTCCCATTACTTAATTCAACTGATTCTAGTTTGTCTACACCATTAAGTTTAGCCACTTCAACATTAAAAATTGGAGTAATTTTTTTGTTTTTTAGCACTTGGGAAGTCCAAGCAGGTTCTGCTTTTGTAAACTTATCCTTTCTGTAAAAAATATATACATTTTCTGAAAATTCAGATAACAGCAGTGCAGCTGTAAGAGCGGCATTTCCACCTCCAACTACACCCACAGTTTTTCCTTTATAGAAAGTAGAGTCACAAGTAGCACAATAACTTATTCCCTTGCCTCTAAATTCATTTTCTCTGTCAATATTAAGGTGCTTTCTTTTTGTTCCTGTTGCAATAATTATTTTTTTTGCTTTGACCATTTCAGATCCAAAAATTATTTCAAAATGATCTTGTTTCTTTTCAATAGCATCAACTTTTTCAAAATTTATATCTACTTTCATCTCTTGAACATGCTCCAATAGTTTTTGGGCAAATTCAAAACCTTTCATTTCTTTGAAAACAGGATAATTACAAATTACATGGGCTTCTGCGGCGGTCCCACCAGGAACCTGCCCAAAAATTACCGTTTTCATATTATATCTTGCAGAATATATTGCTGCTGTTGCCCCTGCTGGGCCAAAACCAATTATTGCCACATCATACATAAGATTCACCATATTCTTTTATTTTATATTTCTTTTAAGGAAATCTCTTATCCCTTGTTCCGGAAAAGAACCAACAAATTCATCAACTACTTTTCCATTTTTAAATAGTTTTACTGAAGGTATTGACATAATCCCATACTTCAAACTTGTTTTCTGATTCTCATCAACATTTACTTTTGCAAAGCTCAACTTATCTTTAAATTCTGCTGATACTTTCTCAATGTTTGGGCCAAGCATTAAACAAGGCATACACCAAGGTGCCCAAAAATCAACCAAAACATAGTTAGTATTAGATTTTTCTATAACTTCTTCAGTAAAATTAGCATCATTTGCTTCAAAATGTACCATATACCATCACCTCATCACTGTATGTGTATCTTATTTGCACAGAGCATTTAAAAAGATTGTTGCAAGAGTGTGTGCTTGTGCGCCATTTCTGCACACTCCTTTTCAAAGCCGAATCACAATAGATATATAAAGGTAAAAGATATATTTTAAATATGTTTTTTAGAGTAGGCAAAAATGACCTAAAAGTAATATTTAATTACATAGGCCTACTATTAATGTGGAGTTCTTTAGCTTTTATATTACCTTTAATAATTGTATTAATTTACAACGAACCAAAGCAAAACTTCTTAGCATATCTTTTTTGTTTTATTATTACAATTATTGTCGGCTATTTAATAAAAACCCAAATAAACCCAGAAAATAAACAAATATCTTTTTCCGTAATACACGCAACCCTTGTAGCTGTAATTTTTTGGATACTGTTTAACATTCTTACATCCTTGCCTTTCATGCTTATAGAAAACATGTCTTTTATTAATTCTTTTTTTGAATCCATTTCAGCAACAACCACAACAGGATTATCGGTAATACACAATTTTGCGCCAATTTCACACAGTATACTTATGTGGCGATCCTTGCTGTCTTGGTTTGGTGGATTGGGCGTTGTTCTATTAGCATTATTAGGTGTTTTAACTACTGCAAAAAATTTTGGATTATTAGCAAAAGCAGAGGGGCATGACTCTCTTGCAACACCGAACCTAAAAAAAACCGTTTTTCTTTTTTGGTACATATATATCAGCATTACTGCTTTAGGAGCGCTAGCATTAACTTTTTTTGGAATGAAACTATTTTATGCAATAAATTACGCCATGTCAGCTATATCAACCACAGGAATGGAGTCATCAAATATCGGCTTAATGAGCAACGGCTTAGGGGTACAAATAATTATTGCTTTTTTAATGGTCTTTGGAGCCACTAGCTTTATTACTCATTATCTTGCAATGAAAAAAAAATCAATAAAAGAATATTTCCGTGATTATGAATTTATCTTTTTAATAAGTTTAACTTTTTTTGGTTCAGTTTTACTTGCAATAAAATTAAATTTATTTGATATTTTAGGAATTATTTCATCAATAATAACTGCTGCTTCCGCCGCAACAGGAGGAGGTTTTCCCAGCGTACCACAAGCAACAATTGCTTTGTGGGGAGAGTTCTTACTAATTATTACTATATTTTTAATGTTTATTGGAGGCTCCACAGCATCAACAGCAGGTGGAATAAAAATACACAGGTTTGTTTTATTTTTAAAAACAATAAGCTGGAAAACCAAAGAATTATTTCTTCCAAAAAAAGCATATTTTTCCAAAAAATTTCACACAAGACTTGTTAATGATGAAGAAATAAAAAACAATTTATTTTTTATTGGAATATATTTATTATTTGTAATTATTACTGCAACAATACTTACTCTTTATGGTTTCAGTTTTATTAAATCTTTATTTGAAACCATGTCCGCCCAAAGCAATGTAGGACTCTCAGTAGGGATTACAACAGCAACGTTACCGTTATTTCCAAAAATATTACTTATTTTTAACATGATAATTGGGAGATTAGAAATCATACCAATATTTGCATTATTTGGATTATTTTTAAAATTGAGGTGAAAGCACATGTATTTTATTATAGTTGGTGGAAACAAATTAGCGCAGTTTTTAACAAAAATATTATTAGAAGAAGATCATAAAGTAATAGTAATTGAAAAGGACGAAATACTTGCAAAAAAAATAGCTGATGAACAAGATGTAGTAGTCATTATAGATGACCCTACAAATCCAAAAGTATTACAAGATGCAGATGTAGATAATGCGGATTGTGTAATTATTCTTACTGACTCAGACGATACAAATTTAGTTACTGCTTTACTGGCAAAAGAGAATGGTGCAAAAAAAGTAGCAGTAAAGCTTTCAAAAATCTATTACAATGATGAAATTGTTAAAAAATTGGGGGTTGATTTAATTTTACACCCAGAAGCAATGATGGCAAGTTACACAGCTGAAATGCTAACAAAACCTACTCTAATTGATCTCGCATTTTTTACTAAAGGAGATGCAGAAATTTTAGAATATCTTGCAAAAGGCAGCGGGCTAATAAATAAAAAAATTAAAGATATCCCTATGCCAAAAAATTCAGTTATATTTGCTTTGCATGACGAGAAAGGAAAATTAGTAATACCTACTCCAAGCACGATTATAAAAGAAAATTATAAAATATTAATTTTATCTGAAACAGAATCAGTAAAAAATTTGAAAAAAACTTTAGGGGGGTAACCCTATATTTTTTTCACATAGTTTTCTATTTCTTCGTACAAAACAGCACAGCCATTATCTTTTAGAGCATATAATAATGATTTTATTAGATGCGTATCTTTATTTGTACCATATTGTTTAAAATAATCTTTATTGAATGCATATGCAGTAAGATCAACAGACCTTATTACTTTTACACCCCCAATATATTCTTTAAATTTAGTTAATTTAGTTTCATCCATATACAAAGTAGTTTTATACCTTTTATCAAGTATGCTTTTAAGCCGTTTGGGGTCGTCAATTAGTTCTCTTGTTATTAATTCATCTATGCAAAACAACTTTTTATCTGTTAGCCCAGCAAGAAAAATTATTGATTCTAATTCCCCTTTTTGTAAAATTTGTATTGGGCCATATTTTGTAGATAAAATATTGTTTACTAAATCTTCAAAAAAAACATATTCTTTTTCCTGTGGCGGAGTTAATTTTTTTACTCCAAGCAGCCCAGAGTCAATAGAATTTTGTATTTGTTCTGAACTCCAACCAAACCGATAATTTTTTTCACCAGGGATTATTACTTCATCATAAACCCCCTGAGTAATTAAAAAATTAACTTTTTCTCTTTTTTTAAGTTCACTCAAAACAGATAATAAATTTATAGAAGTTAATGAAATTATACTGCTTGAATCAAATATTATATCTTTCATAAATATCACTTTTTATGGATCTGTTTTATATTTGTGGAGTTACGAACACAAATTCAAACTTATTCATAAATATCACATAAAAAACTCTTCAATTATTTTTACTTTTGAGTCTATAACATCTTTACCAATATCATAGTTTATTTTGCTGTTGCCTAAGTATCTTACCACTTCAACTCTTTCGGCACCGGTAAGTTCTACTGCTTTATTAATAGTTATTCCATGTTCATAACAATCTGATGCTTTTTTTACTTTTGATTTTTCTAAAATGTTTTTAAAATAATAATATAAATCTTTATTTTCTATCCTAAAAAGTGATATAAAATAATTTATTTCTTTAGGATATTCATCAAGATTCCTTTTTTCTAAAGTATCAAAATAAGCAAGAATAGTTTTTTTATTTTTGTCCCACCTAGGGGAGTGTATTATGTGGGGTTGAGTCATAATTTTGTAAAGCATATAAGGAAAATACGAAAAATACATTAAGTCCCTATTATTTGACATTATTGCTTCTGAAGAAATAGTATTAGATATTTTTTTTAAATTTAAATCATGAGAAACTAAAAAATATTGCTGTATTAAATCAATTGTCTTTTTTCTTTCTAACATAGACAGTAGTTTAACCATATATAAAATAGGTGTTTAGTTTAAAAAACTTACACTAAAAAACAAAAGAAAACAAGGATATTAAGTTCAAAAATTTAATCCTTATATTCTATGTTGAGGTCTAAATCTTGTTCTATCTACAGAAGCTAATCTGCCAGTTTTAGGGCCTTTAAGTGTTTCATTATATCTTCTTGCACGGTCCCTTAGGACTAATTCTTTTATAGGTCTTTGTTTCATCAGCCTAGATTGGATTTCTTTTACTTTCTCATTTACTCTTCTTTCTCTTTCTTGCCTGAACTCAAGCCAATCTTTCTTTTGAGCAGGATCAGTTAATTTTTGCTCAAAACTCTTGATCTTCCTAACAGCATTAATAATACTCTCAAGTTCAGAAGTATTTGCAGCATTAATTTTATTATAAACAGGAACCCAATAATCAGGTAAAGTCTGTAGGTTTATTCTCCCCCTATACAAAGTCATATAAAGAACTATTTCTTTTGGTTCTATATTATATTTTGTAGAATATAAACCTATTCCTGAAGTAGGCACCCTTTTTCCAAAGATTTTTTTTAATTCTGCTATTTGTTCCTCGTACGCAGATCCTAGAGACTCCTTAGTTTTGTCTGAGAGCACATCTGGTCTCAAACTTATTTCTTTTTCCGACTCTACTAAGGAAGTCCCAACAAAACCACCAATAAGAGTCCACAGTATTACCGGCCAGATAGGAAATTTAAAAGAACGCCCCGCGGTTATTTTTGTTCCATAACGATTACGTTTATTATTTCCTAAAGCCACAAAATATCACCAATAAATATAATTTATTATGATATATAAAATTATCTGTAAGAATTAAAAAAAAGGAAGAATAAGAAGAATTATCTAATTCTTACACATTCTAGATTCTTTGGAGAGGAAGCATTTATTCTATACTTTGAAGCAATAAACTTTGCAAAATCTATTGATCCTTCTCCTTCTCCGTGGTTTACTATTATTTTTTTAGGAGGATTAGACAAATTTCTAATATATGCCAGAAGCTGAGATCTATCACAGTGTCCTGAAAACCCTTCTACTGTATAAACTTCCATATTAATATCAATCTTCTTTAGTTTTGATTCACTATCAATAATAGCAACACTTTTCATGCCATTTTGAAGTTTCCTGCCTAATGAACCTTCTCCCTGCCAACCAACAAAGACTATTGCTGATTTTTCATCAAAAGCCAGCCTATTAAAATACTCCACAGATGGCCCACCAGTCATCATTCCTGAAGTTGCTAATAAAATATTTCCTCTTTCATTAATTATTCTTTCTCTTTCTTCTCGAGACTCTACTTCCTTAAATAACTCTGAACTAAATGGAGAATTGTTTGTTAATATTCTTTTTTGCACCTGCTCTCTTAAATTTTCTGGATATGCAGAATGTATTGCATTTATTTCTCTAATAAGTCCATCAATATACACATTTTTTGCTTTTAATTGACCTAGCTTATAATAATTTTCAAGAACAAGCATTACTTCTTGGCTTCGTCCTACTGCAAAAACAGGGATTAGAACATTACCGCCACGCTCAACAACTTTATTTATTAAATCAATTAATTCGGTTTCTGCATCCTGTCTTTTTGGCATTGGTGCCTGCTCTTTACCATAAGTACTTTCAATTATAAGAGATTCAACTCTTGGATAATTAACTTCCGGAGGATTAAATAATCTAGTAAATCCAAATTTAATATCTCCAGAGTAAACAAGATTATGCGCTCCATCCCCTACATGCACATGAACTGAAGAAGATCCCAAAATATGTGCTGCATTATACAAAGTAATTCTTATATCCGGGCTTACATCTGTAACTTCCCCATATTCTCTTGTTATAACATGCCTAAGTGTTTCATTAATATCTTTTATAGAATAAGGGGGTGTCCTTCCATCCTTTAGTAAAACATCAATATAATCCTTCTGTAAAACATACATAAGGTCTCTTGTAGCCGCAGTACAATAAACTGGACCAGTATACCCTGCCTTATACAAATATGGCAGAAATCCGCAGTGATCTAGGTGTGCGTGTGATATTATTACAGCAGACAATTCAGAAATTGGGAAATTTATTGCATCAAGCATAGGAAATGCATCTTCATTATTTGCAGTATTAACTCCACAATCCAATAATATCTTTGAGTTTGCTGTTTCAAAAAGAGTACAACTTCTTCCTACTTCTCTATAGCCACCAAAAAAACACACTCTTATCCAATCTTTATTGCTACTTTTTTCTGAATAAATGTCTTTTGCAGTATCCTTAAGAAACTGTTTTCTATCTCTTCCGTCCCCATAATATTCTTTTCTTATTATCGGGAGTATTTTGCTTTTCATCATTGCCCCTCTAAGAATATTAGGGGTCCACTTTGTTCTTTCTATTATTGCTTTTGTTGTTGAACCGCCTTTTCCAATTACTAATCCTGGTTTTAGCGCCTCAATTATTACTTCTGAAAAATAAGCATCAAATATAATAGTGGATATTTGGGCGTCCTGAGGAATTAAAGATAATATTTCTTTTCTGGCTTCCCCAATTTCCATTAAAACAGACTTATCTGCTCTAATATTTACTCTTTTTTTCAAAAGACCAGCCATTTTTGAAACATATGTTTCCTGCTTGTAAAATTCCTCTGGCTTTTTGGTATATACAGTAATATCAGGCCCTAAAAATTCAACTTTTGTGATTTCCACAGTACTGGGCAATGCTTCTCTAATAAGATCTAGAACTTTCTTTTCATCCACTGATAACACCTAGTAATTAAAAAATTAGAATAAAATTTTAATCTAAACTTCCTTCTTCTAAATTGTTTTTTTCTATAATAATATAATCGATACCGTCTCCACCAGTATAAATATCTTTTTTCTTTGAAGAGTTTATTGCTTTTTCTATTTGTTCCAATGCTTGTTTTTTGTTAAATTTATCCGAATAGTGTTGCTCTAAATAACCTATTGCAAACATAGACCCTGAACCAAAAGCATTGTATCTGTCTACGGACTCTGCACCACCAACCATATCAACATCATATAGTTCTGGTTTTTTGTCATAACCCCCAATTAAAAAGAACGCCATAAAAGGGTGATAACGTGCATAATTAAGTAGATTTGAAACATAGCAAGAAATTGCGCTAGTACTCATATTTTTTTCTCTTTCTGTCTCATATAACCTTACCTGACCATCAAGCAATCTTACTATTTTCTGGGCATCCCCTAATCCACCCGCAAAACTTATCACAAATTTGTCAGCAATTTTAAATACTTTCTTAGCATTAGTATTTCCTACTACGTTTCCATATGTACTCTGACGATCGGAAGCAAGAATAATAAAATCTTTTCCTTTCCAACCAACAATCGTTGTACCTGTTTTCCCAATAGAGTTTTTATCCATTATGTCCACTAGAACACCTCTAAGAATTTAATAAAAATAGTATAATACCTTTGGGATACAAAAACTATATAAAGGTATGGCTGGATTCAGTATATCCTTACTACTCTTGTATCTTTATCGAAATCTATTTTCTTATTAAATAACTTTTCACAAACTATCTTTGCGCAACTAAATTTATCGCTTATTTTATTTATTACAAACTCTGATTCTTTTGTTATACAGAAAAAAGGTAAAAGGCTTGCTGCATTTTCAGAGTCAATACTAAAATCTTTAGATAAATAACCAACTATTTTATCCCCTGCTTCTTTTCCAATCAGGGGTACTGTTTTTTTAACACCGCTTGCACAACCGCACAAAGTAATATTATCATAATATGCCACTAAAGCCATACTTGCTCCTTTGTTTCTTGCCTGATTCTCAAGATATTTATTTTCTTCTAAAATGAATTTTATCTTTCTTCCGGTTTGAAGAAGTCTTTGCCTGGCATAAGAATAAATTTCATCATTAACATGTGTTTTATAGCCAGTAGTACAAATGTGCGCTTTTATTGCATCTAAATCCCCTGAGGTTTTTACTTTATAGTTTTTTGGCAGCGCAGTAGAATTATTAGTCAATATTAAAGAGCCTTCTTCTTCAAAACCCTTGTTTATAATATCTAAATCATATTTTAAACCCATTTTTTCAAGATAGCTAAAAGTACTATATTTTATAAATTCAGGAGGTGTCAAGTTATCAAAATCAGTAGGCCCAATAAACCTAATTCTTGTTTTTTCTCCCAAACAAACCAAAGCGGCGGGCAAGATTATTTCTGAAATAGAAATGGTATTTTTTACTTTTACAATTTTGTTTCCGCTAACTATTTCCTTAGGTGTTATTTCTAATTCAGTACTTTTTTTTTCAAAACCTTTAACATCCAAATTACCTATATTGGCAATTACACCACCATAGAGAATGTCTCGCCAACGCATTCCTTCAGGATCTTCATTTTTTCTAAAATTAATTATTTTAACGGGTACTTTTAAGTACGAAGAAATAGCCAACGTTTGCCTTAGGGCAAAACCTTGCTTTTTTATTTCAATAAAATCAATCTCTATTTGTTTGTTCATGTAAGTCCCTGATTTTTATAGTTTTTGATACATTTTTTGAAAAAATCTATCGTATAAGATACGAGGAGAGATCTCTTTTTAATATTTACCTAGTGTAAATAAGTTTTTTACATCATTTGCTTTATCCGCTCTTTCAGGATTCTTATCCGGTCTAAATTTTATAAGTCTTGGAAATCTTAGAGCCAAACCGCCAATTTCTCTTTTGGCGCAAGTATGTATTGGACTCTTAGTAATCTCGTCATATAAAACTTCAACAACATATTTGGGGGAAACCCAAAAATCCGGTTCTAATTCAGAGTCATAATCCATTGGCTTAGTTTTTTTACTTATTTTTTCAAGCACATCTTTAAATTCTTCAAGCCCTGCATCTGTTAATCCAGAACCTACTTTTGCAATTGTTTGATACTTTTCTTCATCATCATTGTAGCAACCCACCAATAGGGCCCCAATACCAAATTTTGATCTTTGGCCTTTTCCTAAAAAATAACCAAGAATAACTAAATCTAAACTATCAATAGTTTTTGAATTATAGGACTTCTTATATTTTACCCAAGCAAACTTTCGTGCCCCAGCAGTATAATTTGCTGCAGGATCTTTTAACATAATTCCTTCATTTCCATCAGCAGTTACTAAATCAAAATAAGCCCTTATTTCTTTAGGGTCATCAGAAAATATGAACTTTGGAAATGCAAGGTTCTCATTTTCAACCATTGTTTCTTTTAAAATCTTTCTTCTATCTACAAATGACAAATCTATTAAACTTTTTTTCAAATACATAATATCAAAAACAATCATCCTCAAAGGAATTTCTTTTGATACTTCTGAGATATCATATTTTCTTTTTCTTTTTATTGTTACTTGAAATGGATAATATTTTTTTTCTTTTTTATTATATCCTATTGCCTCACATTCAAAAATAATTGGATATTTTTTCACATTCTCTTTTATTGTTTTTACCACGTCAGGAAAAATATCACTCATATCCTCTAAATTTCTTGTAAAAAGTTTTACATTTTCCCCATCATAATGGCATTGTAACCTGAACCCGTCGTATTTTGGTTCAACAACACATTTACCTAATTTTTCAACAATTTTTTCTATTGTTGGAAGTCTTTCTGCAAGAGCAGGAAGAACAGGAACAAAAGGAGTTACATCAATTTCATCTAAACCTTTTACCCCATTTATAAAAAGTTTTTTTGCTATACTTCCCAAATCAGGATATATATTGTATTTTGATTCTATCCTGGTTTTTATATCATAACGAAAATACCTGTCTGCCTCAGCCCCGTATTTATCTACAAACACATGGTATTCTCTTTTATTTCCTGTTTTATAAGCCTCTAAAAAATACAGAGACAGGGCATCAATAATTGTAGAATTTGATAAACCAATGCGCATATTTTTTTCTGCAATCCGCACAATATATTTTGCTTCAATTGGAGAAGAATTGTTGATTAAATTAATCAGATAATTCATTTTTTCATCTATTGCACCCTTCCCTTCTGCAACAGCCATTTTTTCAAATAAATTGTATACCTCAAACAAATCCTTTTTTTTTGAAAATAAGTTTCTTTGGTATTTTGAACCCATTACTTTTTCAGCAGTTAAACCTAAATCACCCAACTTTTTGTACTCGTCTTCAACCTGCTCTTTCTCTTTTCCAGTTGATTTGGATAGAGCAACAAGAATAGTTTTTTCTGCAATACCAAGATCAAGAGATTTATATTTTGCTCCAAATTGTCCAAGAAGAAGATAAATTATAGTGTCTATTTCATTACTATCCGTTTTTTTGAAAATGTTTTCAATTTGGCACATCATTTTTAATCTTGATGGTTCTTGCTCTAAATTAGACAAATCGTTCGCAAACTCAGAAAATAACATAATATAATAAGGGTGAGAGAGATATAAATTAGTTACGAAATAATCAACAAGGCAAGTACTTAAAAAATTAATAATTTAAAAAGCCTCAAATAAAATCAAGGCATTTCAAAATTTAACTCATCAAAGGCAACTTCCTCACAATCACCCATTACTTTTGCCTCGGTCAACCAGTTAGATAATATAGTTGAAAAACCCCCTGCCTCGATTACTGAACTGCATTGTGGAGCAACCCCGCTCAACTTATCCCAAGAACAAAAAAAATCTAAATCGATTCTCATTTTAGTCCAGCTTCCAGGAACAGACGCCTTCATTACTGCTACATCTTTTGCAAAATAATATTCATATATTACTTCACCCAAAGTAGCATAACAATAAGTAGCTTGTGGATTTTCGCTCTGCTCAACTTCTAAACTATTATTTAATTCCAGCGGAGTTTGGTTTTCAAGACCAGAAGAATCTCCAAAAAGAGAATTGCTTGGATCAGTAGTATCTTTGTTTGAAACACACCCAGAAAAAACAAATAACAAAATTACAAACAAACCTAAAACTAATGAATTACTTTTATTCATGAAATCACCAACCAATTAAAAATACCTAAAAATACTAATTATTACATTATATAAAATAAAGCAAATAACCCAATAAAAACTAACAACAATATAAGCCATACAGCTTTATTCCAAACTAAAACCTTATAACCATCTAAAGGCCCAATTGGAAGTAAATTAAATAATCCTAAAAATAAATTAACGGATATTACTGTGAAAACTATTGAAGTAATCAAAGGGTTATTATAAAATGAAAATAAAATAAATCCAACAATAAAGAAAATAATTGCAATTACTAAATTAGATAGAGGGCCTGCAACAGAAATAATACCATTCTCTTTTCTGGAAAGGTCTTTACCCCAAATATATACTGCTCCAGGAGCTGCAAAAACAAAACCCCCTCCTGTTGCAAGGGAAAGAACCACAGCAAATAATAACCCAGAAGGCCACATAACAAACCTTGCCTTTGCGTGATAATAAATTGCAACAAATTTATGTGCTAATTCATGAAATATAAAACCTGTGCCTGCTGCTAAAAGAACTACAGGCAAATTAAATATAAAAACTTGATAATTAGAGAATCCTCTCCAAGCAAAAGCCAGACTAATAACTAGCCATGCAATAAAAATATGTAATAATTCTTGCTTTGTAATCTGCATAAATAATAAAGGGAAAAAATAGTTTATATATTGATTGTTTTACTTTGCTCAACCAAAGCAACTTTTTGTCCTTTCTGCCTAAGCCAAACAGTTACTCTAAAGACACCTTTTGAACGTAAATGTTTGTAAAGCGAGATTGTTTTTACTATTTTTTCTTTGGAATTTAATATTGTTTTTACAGGCAAATTATCCAATTCAATTCTACGGTTATTATTTTCTATTACAATATCACAAACAACATTATGCAAAGGTTCTGCAATTATATTTTGAACATTAAAAGTTAGCTCTTCAATTTGGGCTACTTCAGGATAACCAACATGTCTTGTTTTTATATTCTTTATATCAAAGTCAACAAGTTGAGAATAATCAAATTCAGGTTTTTGTAATAATTCGATTACTGCGTCTTTTTTTGCCAGGTCTAGCCTTGCTTCTTTTAGTTTCTGTTCAAGAACTATTAATTTGTCATTCAAATGAGCTGTTTCAGTATTTAAACCATATCCTAATTGGTGTCTTAGTTCTCTTAAAGTATCATCTTTTTGTAATAACAAGTGCTCTAAATCTTTTACCGCCAGTTGCTTTTCAGCAAGTTCAATTTCTATTTGCTTTTTTTTTGCACCCATGTGCATCATTTTTTTGTTTTTATCGCTTAACCTACGTTCAGTTTTGTGTATCAATTTTTTATGCTTAGAAATTTCTTTTTTGGTTGCTGCGTTAGAGTCCATATATTGTTGATTCTTTTCTGCAAGTCTTACCTTCAATTTATTCTGTTCTTTATTAGTTAAATCAGAATCTTGCTGTTCAAAAGTATTTATTTTTGAAACTTCAGTCAACAATTTAGACTTTGCTTTTTGTATTTTTTCTAAGTTTTCTCTAGATTTTTCATCCCGCGGATTAATCATAAACATCACTAAAGGTTATAAAATATATATAGTCTCTAAAATATATAAAGTTATGTATTAAATATTAAGATTTTGATCTTGAATATAGCACAGACCCTTGCTAAGGGCTATTTCAGCATTTCGTAGTTCCCCACCCAAGTAAAAGGCATGAGCTAGCTGAGATACAGAGAAGTCAAGTACTAATTGATTATATACCTCTTTTGCAGACAAACCAGAATAGATTTTTATAGGCTGACCACTATTATCAAGATATTTTGCATAAATCTTGTCTTTTACTTCTATAAAAAAATAACCCCGCGGATCAGGGGTACAATCTAATTCTAATCCTTTTTTTATTATTTCTTCCGCTGAATTTAAGTCATTATAATAAATGTGCGCAGAACTGCTTATTGTTGTTAAATTTCCAACGTTTAAGCCAACCTCTTTGGCAGCCCTTTCCAATATTTTTTGTAATCCAAAAGTATTCAAAAGATAACCTCCAAAAAGATCGTGGGATCTAAAATAAGCAGTTAAATATAAAGAGTCATTTTGAACAAGAAATTGTGCAGAGGTAAGACAAGGAGGCAAAGAAGATTTTGAATCTTTTAATGGGTCCCAAAGAGTTAAAAAAATTCTTCTGCTCTCTTTAGATTTTTTTAATTCATTTATCGCCCACTCAATTTGATCAAATCCAAAATGATTACAAAGCCTTTGGCCATAAGTATATTCAACAGATTTTATTTGTTTTCCTGTCCCAATCTGGGCCTCATAATCCTGAATTTGTTTTTTTGTTATTTTTAAATAAGCAGGAATATTTCTTTCTTCACTTTCTGTTGTAACTATCATTAAATTAACTATTTCTAAAGAGCCAATACCATACTGTGTTTTTTTCTCTACACCGTATTCTTTAATTAATTTTAATGCTTTTAGCCAAGCACTAGAAATATTTTTTTCATGAATTAAAAAGCCCGCATTTTCACTTGGCCTTTTTGCATTACAAGTCTCTTTTACTTTTATTTCCTTTGCATCCCCATACGATTCTTTTTTTTCAAGAGAATTAATTTTATTTTGAATTTCGTTTAAATCAGTAACACCAATTAGATCTATAATTTCCACATTAGAAATAATTTTATCCAACTCTCCAGAGGAAATATCATTTGCAATTAAATCATAATTTTTAGAAAAAATATTTTTTATTAGTTCCCCCGAACCAGACAAATCCACCCCACATAAAATAAGACTTCTTATGTTGGTGTTTCCAGCTAAATTCCTCAAAATATATTTTACACCTTCCAAAGAATAGCAAGTACCAATTGTGTTGCAGTTAAGATTAGAGAACAAATCTTTTTTAGACCAAAGAGTAACCACCCCTACATTATGGACCGGATTTTTTACCAACAGTAAATCTTTAAAGTAAAGAGGCCAGTTTTCAAGAAGTGATAGCATATAATAATAAGAGAAAAGGATTATTTATTCTTATTGGAGCAGATTTTGTTTACAGCATACCCGCAAGCATTATTTGGGTAATATACTTTGCTAAAAAGAATATAATAAATCCAACAAACACAAATATCGGAAAGTACAATAATCCTTTTGTGGCATCTTTGTCTCGCATATAAGCAATAATAAAACTGGAAATTACTGACTCAAAGAAAAGATAAAACAATAAAACATTGTAAATTATTTCTCCAGATGCAATAGCATCAGCTATCTCTTTTGCGGATTCTACTATTCCTGTACTTGTGGAAACACTAACTAAAAAAGATATTAAAGTATTTACTAGTCCAAAAATTGCAGGAGCAATCATTGACCCAGCAGCAACAATAAATAATACCTGCATAGTTGTTTTTGCTTTTCTTTCCTGTTGCATTTTATACAAGTTTCTTGCATCTTCTGAAATTTCATCAAGAACCTCAGATAACCCAGCCCCTGCCCTTACTGAATCTATTATTATAGTTATTACTTTTCTTATTAAACTTGAATCAACATTCTCATTTATTGATAATAAAGCATCTTCAAAATTTGCACCATCTTCTAATCTTCTCAATACTTTCTGTAGTTCTTTTGTTAGTGGGCCATAATCGATCAAGGTAATTTCCCTCAAAGCATATTCGTAAGTTCCACCGCTTTTTAGAATATCACTCATTTCCCTCAGAGCAGAAGGAAAGTGTTTCTCTATTAATTCTGTTCTTTTGTTTTCACGATAAATTGGAGCACTAATTATTATATCTCCAACAGCAATTACTGCCACAGCAGCAAAAACATAATTATCAAATAAAAGGGCAACTAAAACACCAGCAACCAAACCAAATAAAATAGCAGTAACAATCCAAGCAACTGGTGACAATCTTATGTTATTTCTTTCCAATATTTTTTCATACTTCAATAACATATTGCTCATAATCTACACCTAATATGTGGGTCTAATTTTTCTAATATATAATAACAATCCAATTAAACACAGAGGAAGTAAAACAACATATAAAAATATTATTACTGGTGGAGTCAAAGGTAAAGATGAAAATAGAGACACCCCCCCACCCATAGGAATATTTCTTATGGTTCCAAGTATTGCAAGCATAACAGGAATAACAATTCCAACAAAAATATATATTACCCCAATGAAATTCATTTTTCCTGCAAATGATTCCAAAGTCAGCCTTATTTCGAAAGAAACATCTTTTGCAGTAGTATTCAGAATATCGGAAAGATTACCACCGGATTTTAAAGCTCTTAAAATGTGATTTATTGTATTTCTTAAAGAAAATGATTTTGTTCTGTATGCTAAATTTTTCAAAGCATCTTTAGTATCTGCTCCTTGTTCAACTTCATTTATTACTCTTGCCATCTCTTCTGATAAATAACCATATTCTCCAACGGCAATAGTTTGCAAAACCCTATACAACCCTATCCCCGCTCTTAGTTCAGTTGCCATATGTCTTAATGCAAAAGGAAGTTCGGCATCTATTTTTTTTCCCCTATTGTTAGCAACCATTACAGGGTACTTCAGGACAATAACTCCAGAAAAAAATAAAACTGCAAAAAATACAGCTATTAAGAGATACATCGATATATTAAACCAAAAAAACAAAACGCCTGCAGAAGCAGTAATAAATATTGTTGCCAAAACTGTAATTACAGATGATATCGCCAAGTATTGTGATGTGCTGTAATTTATATTAGCGCTGTTTAACTCTTGGCTTACTTCATTACGCCCAGGAAAAACAGCTAAAACCTTTTTTGCAAAAAAAGAAAAGAATGATGAAAATAAATTATAAATTTTTCCTACCAATCTTACATTATTGTTATAATCGGCAGCAAGATCTCTTGGTTTTTGAACTTCTATTTGGGCTCTTTTTCCTTCAGAAATTATAGACCTTAATTCTTGCAATCTTAATGAGTCTATTTCCGAATTTAATCCTTTTTCTTCATATTTGTGCTTGATATTTGCGACAATAGACTCCACTTGATCCAAGTTGACCTTCTGTTGCATCTTGTCGTTTAAATCAAAACTCATTAAATCACTTCATTTTCATATACAAAATAAAACATACTTTTCATTCTTCTTGCATTTCATAATATTTTTGAAGTTCCAAAGAAACTTCTTTTTGTGTTTTCAAATTTGAATCCAATAATGTTTTTAGGAATACAGCCCTATTAGAAACTTCCTTTGTAACTTGTAACAGTGTCTTTCCTGAAAAAGTTGCAATTTTTTTCAAATATCTTGACGGTACGGAAGTATCTTGTAGTTTATCTTCTTTAGGATCCCATTCAAATATTTTTTGTATTTGTATTTTATTTTCTAAAACACCACTTACTTCTGCGATTTCAGTAATTCTTCTTATGGTACCTTTTCTTTTATCGTGTATTCTTTGCTGAACAAGAACAATATCCAATCCAGAAAGCATTACCTGAGGCACATCCATCGGTGGAGAAGTAACTCTTATTATTGTTTCTTGTGCTGAATTTGCGTGTACAGTCCCCATACAACCATCGTGCCCAGTATTCATGGCAGTAAATAAAGCCAATGCTTCTTTGTGTCTTACTTCACCAACAATTATTCTATCAGGTCTCATCCTCAAAGCATTTTTTGTTAAAATATCCAAGTCTATTTCTCCTGTACCTTCAATTCCAGGGGGTCTTGCCTCCAATCTTATCCAATGTGTTAAAGGAAGATTTAACTCAGCAGTGTCTTCAATAGTAATTATTCTTTCTCTTTGCGGAATAAAACTAGACAACACATTCAAAGTAGTTGTTTTTCCTGAACCAGTACCACCCGCAATCAAAATATTTGCTGGTTTAACATCAAGACCATCAACACAAAGCCACAAAAATGCAGCTGTCTGAAGATCAGTTGTGCCGTTGTTTATTAAATCTAAAATTGTATATGGCTCCTTTCTAAATTTTCTTATTGTAAGGGTAGATCCTGATACAGATACAGGGGGTATGGTTGCATTAATTCTTGAACCATCGCTTAATCTTGCATCAAGTAAAGGCTGAGAATAATCTATTCTTCTTCCAGTATATCTTGCAATTCTAGAAATTAAGTCAATTATATCTTTATCTTCATAAAAAACAATATTAGTAGTCATTATTTCATATTCTCTATGAAATACATATACTGGTTTTTTTGGACCAATGATCATAATTTCTTCCAGTTTATCATCTCGTAATAGAGCATCGATTATTCCAAAGCCAACCATTTCAGTTACTACTGCATTAGCATAAAAACTTTGTTTTCCTTCTGCAATTTTTAATTCAGGGGAAGAAGTAATAATTTCTAGCACCTTTTGGAAATAAACATTTCTTCTTTGCTGTTCATCCCTTATCTTATAAGGAGCAATATTAATCAGCCTTGTTGCAGCCTCTTTAATTGTATTTATTATTATTTGTTCCCCACTTGATGCTTTAGGTACAGGAACTTCATAATGAAGTATAGGGTGGTTTTCTACTTTGTATATTTTTACAGTATCATATGAGGCAATTAATTTTTTATTTGCAGTTTCTAAATCTTCAAATTTGATAGGGGGAAGAGCATCAGGAGAAGGTATTTTTGAAGGGTTTTCTTTGCTATTGCCGGTAAAAAGGTTATTTTCTTTTGTTTCTTCTTTTTCTTTGCCACTTTCTTTTTCTTCTTTATTTTCTTTATTTTCTTTAGCCTCTTTACTCTCTTTATCACCTTTATTGAAAAGATTATCTACAAATACCATTTCGCCCACCCAATTATAATTAGATACAACATAACTAAATCATTATAAATAACTTATATTAATATATAAATGTTATAGTTGTTGTATTAATATAACGGAGGTAATACTATGGCGAAAAAAACAGAAAACGCAAAGTCAAATTATGGTAATAGGGTCGCAGTATCTATACTTGCTTATTTACTTATAGGGATAATATGGTATTTTGTTGATGAAGATGCAAAAAAAGACAGCATTACAAGATTCCATGTTAAACAAGGTTTGGTTCTGCTGATATTTTCAATCATTTATAGCATAGTGGTTTCGATCATTGTTACTATATTGGCCACAATATTTATTTTCATACCAGGTGTTGGACTTGCACTAATAATGGTTTTCAACCTGCTTTACTTAATCCCATTGATATTAATGATCATAGGAATAGTAAATGCTGCAGGAGAAAAAGAAACAGAGTTGCCAATAATTGGAAAATTTGGAAATAAATTAAATCTATAAAAAAAGCAGGGGTTCGAAAACCCCTTTTTTATTTTTTATTTTTTACCTTTTTTCTTAACAGCCTTCTTAGTTGCTTTCTTTACTACTTTCTTAACAGTTTTTTTTACTGCTTTCTTTACTGTTTTCTTTACTACTTTTGGTTTAGCTACTTTCTTAACAGTTTTCTTTACTGTTTTTGGCTTAGCTACTTTTTTCTTTTTTACTGCTGGCAAAACTTTCCCCTCCTTTTCTTTTAAAAATTGTTTGTTTGCAAAATACCCGCAAACTTTTTTTACTAAAAAATTATACAGAAAATAAAAACAAATTATATATAAATGTTTGCAAGATTTTTGCTTTTTTTGCTCAGTTTTTTTTAGTTTTTATTTTTTTTATTTTATAGAATTAGTTTTTATAAATGATTTTTTAAAATTCATCGGCCAAATTAATTTTTATTTTTGGAGCTCAAGTTTTATTTTGCTTACCCCTAATTTAGAAACAGTAAATAAAATTTATTTTTTGAAATCAAATAACAGTTTTAGTTCTTGCATCAACCTTTCTGTTATTTTTTGTTTATTATAATTAATAGTCTCACAAAAAATAACTACAACCATTAATAGACATGAAAACCAACAACACAAAAATAAAAATAATTATTTATTCAGATAAAAGTTAGCAAGCATTGCTTCTATTTGAATTCTTTCTGTTGCACCTTGTGTTATTCTAAAATTAGTTTCTCCAATTACCTTTATTAATTCTATTTTGTGCTCTAGTTTTATTTTTGAGTCATCACACTTTATTAATTCAGTATATACTTGCCCAACAATATCTTCGCCAGACATGCCATAATCAAACATAAGTTTGTAAAGCAGTTCTCTTGCTTTTTTAAAGTCACCAGAGTAAGACGCAAAAATTAATTCGCCTATCTCTTCTGGTCTCGCTCTTGCGCTTACTTTAAACACATCTTCGCTTTTTATTTTTGTTTCAAGTGATGCGGTTGATTGTAAAATATTTATTGCCTTTCTTAGATCACCTTGGGAAACATAAAACAAAGAGTCTAAAGAACCCTTTTCAAAGTCTAGTTCTTCTATTTTTCCAATTTCTTCAAGTTTACTTATTATTGTATCCTTCTCTAAAGGCTTAAATCTAAATACAACACATCTGCTTTGTATTGGCTCAATAATTCTACTTGAATAATTACATGACAAAATAAAACGACTAGTTTTTACATATCTTTCCATTGTTCTTCTCAAAGCTTGTTGAGCATCAGCAGTAAGAGAGTCAGCTTCATCCAAAAAAATAAGTTTATAGTCTGAGTTAAAAGGTAGAGTTCTTGCAAACTCTTTTATTGTATTTCTTACTACATCAATACCTCTATCATCAGATGCATTCAATTCTAAAAAATTTCTATCGTAATGTTCTCCAAAAAGATCTTTTGCCAAAGCAATAGCTGAACTTGTTTTCCCAATTCCAGCAGAACCAGTAAACAGCATATTTGGGACCCGGTTTAGCTTGACATAGCTTCTTAACCTGTCTATTATAGATACGTGCCCAACCACATCAGCCAAAGAGTCAGGCCTATATTTTTCGATCCATGGCAAGTTTTCTTTATCCATAATATGATAAAAACACAATATTATTAAAAAGAAAATGCTCTTTGTTTTATATTACCAAAAAAGTGCCTAAAGGTATTTTAGGATTTCAAAATTAGGGATCAAATTTTAAAATAAAAAAAGAGGGAAAAATATGTATTTATATGCTATATTCGGAATAATTGTTGCTTATGTTGTGTCAGCAGTACTAAGTATTACTAATATTACTAGTAAAATGGGCAGTGTTTTGTACTATACTATGCCTTTGATTGGTTTTCTATTGATATATGTTATATTTATATTTATAGAGAAAGCAGTTGACTTTAATTTCAAAGAGCCCTACATCGGTTTAATCCTAATTGTTTTTTTATTTTTAGGATTCTACCTAGCATTCTTAATATATTATGGGCAAAGCGCAATATTTTCAAGCGTTACCTTTGCACAAGTATTTAGTCAAATTAAGATAAACTGGATCAAATATATGACAGCAACCCCCTATATTTATTTCATTATAGGATCTTTCTTTGGTTGGGCAGCATATGCAATAGATAAAAACAAAAATTAAATAAAAAAGGCAGTGATAAAATGGAATATGCAAGAGTAGATGAAATTATTATTAAAGTAAAAGAAGCCGACCCAAGTTTATTAGGCAGAAACATTATCACCTTAGATGGTTCAAGCAAAGAAAGATTAAGATTATCTGCAGGGGATTTTGTTTCTATAAAAGGACAGAAAGAAACCGTTGCACAAGTATGGCCAACTCGTTCCATTGATGAACCCGAGGCATTTATTAGAATGGATAGCCTGATAAGACAAAATGCAAAAGTAGGCATTGGAGATACTGTACTAATTAAAAAAGCAGTTGTAAAAGAAGGACACAAAATAATTCTAGCACCAACACAAATTATAAAATTACCTCCCAATAATAACTTTGCAAGAATTGCAAAAAAACAATACTTAGGACGAGCTTTAAGCGCAGGGGACAGAATACATTTGTCTTTATTTGGAAACCCAATGCAATATTTTGTTACAAAAACTAACCCCCCTGGGTTTGTATCAGTAAGTGATTCTACTATTTTTGAACTTCTTGAAACACCCATTACTCTGGAAAATGCCGAAATTTCAAAAATAGGATATAACAGAATAGGAGGTTTAGGAAAACAATTAAATAAAGTAAGAGAAATGATTGAACTTCCGTTAAAGCACCCAGAAATATTTGAAAAAATGGGGGTTAGCCCGCCAAAAGGAATTTTATTTTTTGGACCACCTGGAACAGGAAAAACTTTATTAGCCAGGGCAATTGCTAATGAAACAAATGCAAATTTTACTATAATAAACGGACCAGAAATTATGAGTAAATATGTTGGTGGTGCTGAAGAAAAACTAAGAACAATTTTTAAAGAAGCAGAGGAAAATGCCCCCGCAATTATTTTTATTGATGAGATAGATGCAATTGCAACAAATAGAGACAATTCAGAAAGTGAAACAGGCCGAAGAGTTGTTGGACAATTACTTAGTTTAATGGATGGATTGCAAGCAAGAGGAGATATAATTGTTATTGCTGCAACAAATAGAGCTAACTCTATAGATCCCGCATTAAGAAGACCAGGAAGGTTTGATAGAGAACTACATATTAATGCACCAGACAAAGATGGTAGAAGAGAAATATTTGATATCCATACAGCTGGGGTTCCTCTTGCAAAGGATGTTAATTTAGATACTTTGGCAAAAAAAACTCACGGATTTGTTGGAGCAGATATTGCTGCCCTAATTAAAGAATCTGCAATGCAAGCTATTAGGCGAATACTTCCAAAAATCGATATGGAAGAAGAAACAATACCAAAAGAAATTTTAGACAGCTTAGAAATAATCATGCAAGATTGTGATAATGCTCTGCTTGAAGTACACCCTTCCGCATTAAGAGAAGTAATGATTGAAGTGCCAAATGTATCTTGGGAAGATATTGGTGGCTTAGAAGAAGTCAAAGAACAATTAAAAAAAGGTGTTGAATGGCCTTTACAACATTCAGAATCATTCAGCAAAATGGGTATTAGCCCAATAAAAGGGATATTATTATATGGCCCTCCTGGAACGGGAAAAACAATGCTAGCAAAAGCAGTTGCAAGAAAAAGCGAAGCAAATTTTATTAGCGTAAGAGGTCCAGAATTATTTAGTAAATGGGTTGGAGATAGTGAAAAAGCACTAAGAGAAATATTTACAAAAGCAAGACAAACAAGCCCTTGTGTGATATTTTTTGATGAAATAGATGCCTTAGCCCCAAGAAGAGACCAAATAGCGGATGGTGGGGTAAGTGCAAGACTAGTTAACCAACTTCTTGTTGAGTTAGATGGTCTGTCCGAGCTTAAAGGAGTTGTACTAATTGCTGCAACAAATAGACCGGATATTATTGATCCTGCTTTATTAAGACCAGGAAGATTTGATAATATTATTTTTGTTCCACCACCTGATTTAGAATCAAGAAGAGAAATAATAAAAAAGGTTTCAAAAGATATGCCTTTATCAAAAGAAGCTGAAGAATTTTTAGATACTCTTGCAGAAAAAATAGACACCTATTCAGGGGCAGACATAAATTCATTACTAAGAGAATCCGCGCTAATTTCTTTGGACAGATCAAAGATGAAAGACACCAAGGTCGGAGTAGAAGACATTAAAGCAGGGCTAAAAAAAATACGGCCTAGTCTTACAAAAGAAGTAGTAAATGAATATAAAAAATTTGAGAAAAATATAAATCTCAATTAAAGAAAAGAGCAACATCTTTTCCTATTTTTTCTTTTATTCTGTCTTGCATTTCTTGGATTTGCGATTCAGTAAAGTCTTTCTCTGCAGATAATTTTAGACTTATACTTAAAACAGCGTCCTGAACCTCCAAGTCTATATCTTGTATAGTTAATAAAATATTATTTTGAACAAAGTAAGTTTCGACTTCTGTTTTTATAATGCCTATATCAGAAATATCTTTGGTACTTCCAAAAGTAAAATAATAAAGGGTGCCAGCAAGCAAGATAATAATTATTGTCACAAAAAGAATTTCAAAACTTGATTGCCCTTTTTGATTTTTTTTATTATTTGCTTTATTCAATAACTTCTGCATATGTTTTCCCATCTTGTTCTTTAAATATACTCACCAGATATTCTTTTTTTCCTAATAAAGTCATACCATCCGTATTTGCTAGCCCTGACAAATCAAAAGATTTTATGCAAAGCCCATCAGCAGAACAGTATGCATTTTGTGGAGGATCTTTTAATGTTATTTTGTAAGTTAATGAATCTTGTAAAATGGTGATATTTGCATCTTCAGGGATAAATACAATTATTTGGGTTTTTGCAATAGACTCACTCAAAGAAACATATTCTATTGCTTCTTTTAAATTTTTTGCAGAGCCATCAATATATGCCAAACTAGAAATATCGCTTATAGAATCTTTTGCAGAATCAGAGAACGGGATTACTATTGTTTGCAATAAAATAAGAATTACCACAACAATCAAAATAAACTCAATGCTTAACTGACCTTTATTTCTCATATTAACCCACCAACTAATAACAATAAAACATAACTTAAAAACAAAGCAGGAGTTAAAGGGACACTTTGTTTAACATAAATCTCATTTGGAATTATTTTTTCCTTATGCAATTTCTTAAGCAAAGTAATATCTTCAGGATATAATCCACCCGGCCTTGCAAGAATTACATAATCGTAATTTTTGTCCTTCATTAAATCTAACTTCGATTGCAATATATCTTTATTTTTGAAATATTTAAAGATATCTTTTATTTTTGGCTTGTAAACTTGCTTGTTATCTTTAATATAAATCGATTCATAAAGTATTTCTCCCTCTATCAGACCCGATATCTTTTTTGCATTGGCAAAACCCCTTGATCTAACAAAACTAAACAATTTGACAAAAGAAAAGAAAATAACAGAAATTAGAACATAAACAATAGCAGTAAAGATGTTTAGAGGATTAAGATACAAGGTAATTGCAAAAACTATTAGAGATATTGGCAACAAAATCTTCCAAGTTATTTTAAAAAGCAAAAAAGATAATAATGCGAATATTGTTGGAATCCCCAATAAACCAAATATAAAATATAAACCCACCAAAGTTATTGCAACAAAAAAGTAGCTTGGTAGCTTTTTTACTAACTCCTGAAAAATTATTTTATAGTACTGATTAGCAATAATTCGTTTTATTGCTAAAAAGAAACCAAGTGGAAAAATAATAAATACTGATAGAATGAAGAAAGCCAGAATAAAATAGTAATTTATTCCTGATGAAAAAAATACTGAAAAATCTTGGAGAGGTATAGAAAAAGCCACCCCTGAAATTATTTTTGCATCCCCTCCTGCAAAAACAGAAAAATACCATAAGAGGTAACAAACAAAAAAAGTGCCAAATCCAATAATAAAAGGCCAGAATAAAAATTTGCCAACATAAATGCTTTTTGCTATCCAAAATAATATTCCAAACCCCATTAATCCAAAAGAAAGATAATTAGATATCTCCCTAGTCTTTAGATCAGTGTATGCCCCTATTGCCAGGGCAACAAAAACAACCACATAGTTAAGATAAGAAAAAATAAACTCTAAAAAATACATAATATAAAAAAAGGAGGAGAGAATAAAAAACTATTCGAAAGTCTTCTTAAAAAACTCAAGTTTATAATTTTCTATCCTTGTTTGGGCAACTTGCCCAATTTTTCTTAATTGCATCACAAAAAGAGTAACAGCAATAACAAGCAAAACAGAGAAAACGATAGTGAGAAGGTACTCAAATGAGATTTGCCCTCTTTTATCTTTTACTGCTTTACTTACTAACATAAGATCACTTTTATTCTACAACACTGCCATCTAGATTAAAGTCTTTTGTTGCTTTATTTATTTGGTCATCATATACTTGCTGAGTATCGTTAATATCATCTTTTGCTGCTGAAGATGTTTTTATTAATACCCCTATTACAACTGCGGCAATAAGAATTGCTGCACCAATGATTAAAAGATATTCAAGGGCACCTTGTCCTTTTTTTTCTTTTAAAAAAATGGACCCTGTTGGGGTTTTGTTTGAAAACCCACAACTTGGTGCCTTAGTTTCTTTTAAGAAAGACATATCTTATCACTCTGCTATAACGTGATTTAAGTCATCTAGTTGATTTGATGCTGTATTCATGGATTCGTTTACATCAGTCTTTGCTGACCTTGCTGAGCTTATTAGAACTGCAATTACAATTGCTGCAATTAGTACTGCTGCTCCTATAATCAAAATATACTCTAAAGCACCCTGTGCTTTCTTATCTTTCACAAATTTGAACATCTTAATTACCTCCAACCTGTTCACTTACTTGATCTATTAAATCTGCGCCTTGTTGCTGTGGTTTAGCAAGGCTTCTTTTTAAATATACTCCTACTAGCGTTGCAATAACAATAACTATGACTACTCCAATAAGGAGTTCTATGCTTGCTTGTCCTTTTTTCTCTTTTATGAAGGTCATTACAACACCCTTTATGATATATACATTATACTTATTTTTATACGTTTCTATCTTGAATATAATAATAAATACTGGTTTGGGTGACATTTTGGGTGCAAAACTTCTTGATCTCATTAAACGAAATAGAACTACACAAATCACATTGAGATTGCCTGATTTTAGAGTTAAATCAGTGAGAAAAGGGAAAGGACTTGATATTAAAATAGAGAAAATATTTGGAAGAATACACGAAATTAACTTAGAAAAAGCCAATTTGACTAGTTTTTCAGAAGTACTTACAAAAATCCTTGATAGAATTGAGACAAACATTCAACATGTAAATAACTTAGAGCAAGTTGCCAGAGTATTAGCAGATGTTTTCGTAAAGCTAGAGCCGCTAGAAACAAAAGGGCTAGAAGCGCGAAGAAGAATCTTTAACTTCCTTATTGTTGCCGGGTTTTCTAAAGAAAGAAAAGACGAATTTTCCAGAAAATTTGTGAAATTAAACTGGGTTAGCGGATTAGCCTCAGAGCAGAATGAAAAGCTTGCTGCCCCTGAGCTAATTATGGTGGCTTTATCAAGAGAAACTAGTGACATAAAAATCGACCAAAAAATATTTAGTGCAGGAGTTAAAAATTTACCAGAAGTGGCCAGAAAATGGGCAAAAGACGTAAACTCAATAACTAATTTGGGGGCGGTAGTGGCAGGAGCAATTAGATTTTACAAATCCGAAATCAGTAAAGATAAGATAGAAAATAGAGCTGCTGTTGCGGGAATATATAATTTTTTATTTGCTGTTGCTGGTTCTTCAGAAGATGACGCAATAAGGCAAACAGCAAGGTCTTTTTTGAAGAAAAACTGGCTGCCAAAATTAGTTGATCCAGATATTTTCAGAAAACATATTGGGAAAATAGCACAAGGTTAAAAACAATAAGATATTTAAATATCTGTTTTTATTCTTATATAGTTATTTATATTTATGGAGGCTTAAAAATGGACTTAGATTTTGGTAAGGTAGTTGGCGTTGAAAAAGTAAGTAGAGAAATAGTTGCCTATAACATTGTAAAATTATATTTCGAGCAAATTGCTAGATTAGGGTACAAGAGAAAACTTGATTTAGATGCTATAATTACAGCATATTTCTACGTTCTAGGAAAACTTGAAGCCAAGCATATAGAGACAGAAATAAATAAACAACCAGCTTTTGTAGAAGAAACTGCAAAAGAAATGGAAAAAGAGTATGAAAGAGAAAGAGTAAATTAAATGCCCAAAAAGCATCTTATTTTATTACAGAAGATTTAGGGGCATTTAAATCAAAAAAAGAGTGGTTTAGATGTTCTTAGATAAGTATGAGCCAAATAGTTTTGATAATTTTGTAGGGAACAGAGGGGCTAAAGAAGAAATGGCTTCTTGGGCAAATAATTTTGACAATGAAAAAAAGCCCCTGCTAATTGTTGGTCCAACTGGAACAGGAAAGAGTACCGCAGCAAGAATATTAGCAAACGTAAATAATTGGCAAACCAATGAAATAAGTGCTGATGAACAAAGAGATAAAGAATCACTAGAAAGACGGATGGAGCTTTTTGTTCAATCAATTTCTTTTTTTAATAAACGAAACTTATTCATATTTGAAGACCTTGATTTTTTATCTTCAAAAGACAAGGGAGCAATCACAAAAATTTCAGAAATAGTAAAGATTGCAAAAAATCCGATAATATTTACTGCCACAGATATTTATTCAAATCAAAAAATTAAAGAAATATCTGCCCAATGCAGAGTAGTAAATTTTAAAAGATTAACCTATTTAGAGATATCAAAAAAATTGATGCAAATTGCCCAAGAAGAAGATATTTATTCAAATAAAGAAGCATTAGATATAATTGCAAAAAATGCAAAGGGCGACCTAAGAGCAGCAATATTAGATTTAGAAGCATTGGCTGATATAGGAGTTACAGAAAAAACCTTGTCTACCCTTGGAGAAAGAGAGAGAGAGGACAGCATTTTTACAACGCTTATGAATATACAGATGTCAAAAAACCTTTCTGAAGCAAAGAAAATACAGGACTCCTGCAATATTGACTATGACATGCAATTTGCATGGGTGAATGAAAATGTTTCTGCAATTTATAATCAGCCTGAATTAACAAAAGCCTATGATTTAATCTCATATGCTGATTTAATGAGAAACAACATTTACAAAAGACAAAACTGGGTTTTTTTAAAATATTACTTAATGACTGGAATTGTTCTTCCACTTATGCTTCCAAATAAAAAATTTGTAAAATATTCTTTCCCAACTTTTATTTCAAAAATGTCAAAAGAGAAAAGTACTTTTGCCAAAAACAAGGTACTTGCTAAACTTGTTCAAAAAATTGTAAGAGGCGGATCAAAAAAGATTGTTTCTGAGATATATTTTTACAACAACTATTTTGAGACTGCGCCAGAAGGAGTAATAGAATCAAGCTATACTACAGCAGAAATAGAACAAATCGAAAAGCTTTTAAAAATAAAAATTAAAAGAATGAAAAAAGAAATACCTTTGGGCGATGAGAACAAGACAACAACAAAAAATAAACCAGAACCCAAAGAAAAAGAATTAACCACTACAAAGATCAAAGAACCTAAAAACAAAATAAAACAAACCACTTTATTTTAATAAAAAGTCTCTTTTTTATTTTTGCCCTTCTTTTTCAGAAATTTGAGAGTCAACATCTGTTATAACATAATCACAAACATCTGTGCCGTCAGGTGGCGGAGAAGTAGCCAGATTTGAATTAATTATTTTTTTAAAAGTAAACGCAGAATAATAGGAAAAATCAAGATCTCCTTTTTTGTAATTATTATTTATATCCAAAACAACACTTACTGTTTTCACAGGGTCTATTGCTAATGTTATGTTGTTTATTTTTACATCACATAAAAAAGAAGAATCATTAAAGTCATCACAAAAACTACTTTGTTTTGATTCAAAATCTATTTTAAAAGCATTAAAATCAAAATCGCAGGATTCATAAGATTCAAAGGATTCCGCAATATACCTCGTAACAATATTATTCAAATACAAATATTGCATCTCATTTTTTGATATAAATTCAGGATAGTAATTAGGGGTTTGCGCGTTATGGGCCACATTAAATAAAAGAAGAGAAATTCCCACCAATACAATAATTACACTAAAAAAACCACTTTTACTTTTCATAATAACCACTATAACAAAATTCCTTAATTACTGCACCGGAATTTATTGTTTCTTTAATTGTATTATAACACAAATAACTATTGGAGTCTACACCCTTACTAGGTTTATTTAAATAATATGACACAGTTTTATCAGATGAAAAATAAGATAAATCAAAATTTGGTTTTTTTAATTCATTAACAGGTACAGAAAAAATTGTTATTAGCAGACCAGCAATAAAAATTAAATCAAATGTAAAAATAAAACCCTTATTCATTTGTATCCAGCCCCAATTATTATTTCTTTTTCTTCTAAATCACAACTAGCTAAACCCATAACACAGTCATAGTAATTAGCTTTTTTTACTGGCCCTGAGTGAGCAATAATTTTTAATTTCTTTTCTGCCCCTTTTACGACTAAGTCAGATTCAAAGGTTATTCCTGAAATAGATACTGCTATATTTTCAGGCAGCCCTAGTTTTGATTTGTTAAATTTAGTCAAGTCAATACAGTAGGCAATATACTTAATAAAATTTCCATCTTCGTTTACAAGTTCGCAAGAGAAGTTTTCATTTAGTGCAATTTTATTTTCTATTAAATCAATATAACTTGTTAGTTCAATATTTGATTTATTTATATTATACTGATGTAAAGAATACGCAAAACCCTGATATAAAATCCCAAGAAGAAAGACAAAAAGAATTGTTGCAAAAACCAGATCAAGGGAGAATATTATCCCTTTTTGATTCTTCTTTCCGTTCTTAACCTGCATAAACATCACTTGTTAAAATATACTGCTGCATTACAAAAATAATTGTCTAATTCACCCACTGCAACTAATTTACTTTGCTTATTTTCCAAGTCCGACACAAAATAATTTCCATCCTGATAGTAAAAACTTTTCTCCTCGCACTCTAAATTATATTTTAAATCATAGCCTGCGGGAAGATCCAAAGCAGCAAACAGGGGGCGCATATTGCTGGCTGAACCTGACAAATCCGAATCCAACCTTAAAATATCTGTTTTCTCAAGGATAGTATCTCCAAAAACAAAGAACACAGAGAAAAGGATGGCGAATATAATTATTGCCAATAAAAAATCCAGTGATATCTGCCCTTTCATATTATCGCCTTAATTACATATAAATAACAGGGCTTTAATTAAAAAACTTTGTTATTTTCTTATTTATAACATGGACAAAAGAATAATCCTATTTATTTTTATTGGTTTATTAGTAAACCTTACTTTCTTTTTTGTAATTGACTCGATTTATACCCCGTTCCCCCAATTAGTAGGAAAAAGCATATCTTTAATTACCAATTTTAATTTTGATTATAACCCAAACCCCGCTTATTACACCCCTGATTACGATTTAGAAATAAACAACCTTTGCACTGGTTTTGCAACTTTCTTCTTATTAGCAAGCATTATAATAATACAAAAATCATTAAGACTTACAAAAAATAGTTGGAAAAACATAGCCATTTTTTTGCCTTTGTCATTTATACTGCTTTATTTAATAAATATCCTGCGATTATTAGTAATTTTATATTTTGGAAATTCGCAAACCATCACAGAAACCTTGCATATTATTGGTTGGATGATGATGGGTGTAACAGTATTTTTGCTGTGGATGTTTTTTGAAAAAAAGAATAAAAATATCTCTTGTTAGGGAGATATTATTTTATGACCCAACAATAATCCCCGTTGCCAGGTGATTATTTACTTGGCCATAATATATTTTGCTATTTCTGAATATGCCGGTCTTGTGACTATTATTCCAATTAGAACACCAGTAATAATAGTTAAAGCAAACCCTGTTAGTTTACCAAAACCAAAACCAAATATTAAGATTGGTATCATTGCTGCGATTGTTGTTGCCGCTGCCGCAAAAATCATAAAGAATGCATTTTTAATTTTTGCAAGTAAACTATGTTCTTCTTTTTCTTCTTGGTTCTTTGACAGTTCATCTGTGATAATTACCACATCATCAACACCAGTTCCAATTGCTGCAATTAATCCAACTAAAGCTGCTAAATCCAGTCTCCAACCTATTAAAGAAGCACAAACTATTATTAAAAATACTTCAGAAAGTGTAGAAAACATTATTGCTGCAATTAATGAAGGATGCTTATACCTTATGTAAACTGCAAGACCAACAATAAATACTGCTATCAGCCCAATAATAAGAATAGTGGTTAGGAAACCCTCCCCCAATAAAGGAGATATTGTTTCTTTTGAAATATTAGCTACTCCAACAGGCAAAGAACCTGAAGAAAGCAATATTTGAAGATTATCTGATTTTGCTATTGCATCATCCTTTGTTTGTGCACTCCCTCTAATCAATAACTGATAATATACTTTAAAATTTGTAGAATCAATATTTGGTGCGCTTAAATTAGTAATATCTTCATTTACCCAAATTATTGATTTTAATCCTGTTGCAGTCCATATCCATGGTTCTTTATTATTTTTTGCAACTTCTACTACAGGTAAATTTGCATCTGTAAATTTAGACAGATCATAAACACTTTTTGGAACAATTATTTTTTCTATACCATTATTCACATCTAACTTAAGAGTTGCTAATAAATTTGCATCAATATCATCAACGAGCATATATTCTATTGAGGCATTTTCCATTATTTCAGAAAAATCAATCATTGATGCTTGAGTATTTGCAGGATCCACAGGAACAATTTGTTCCTCATCGTATAATTCCTGAGTAATAATAAAAATTGCATTTAGTGGTCTATCAATAAAAAAGAATGTTTTTGGGCAATCATACCCTGAGCCTGTACCTGATGGAACACAAGTATGGAATACTTTTTCAGCAAAAATCTTAGCTGATTTTGTTTTTAAAGTAAAAGGCATTGTCCAACTATAGTATCCTTGGCCAGTATCTGCTATGCTGTAACCTTGTGATGGATTTTTATCCACGGATAAAATATCTTCACCAGTAAATAAAATTTGAGAATCCATTATATTTTCAAAACGGCCTTGTTTGTAAAGCACTGACTCAATAGCATCAATTTCCTTCTGGTCCGTTGTTCCAACTTGTGCAACAACATATTTATTGCCCCAAGCATTTACTGTTGTATCCTTAAGCCCTGACCAATCTAATCTTTGACTTATTGTGTTTGTAACAAGAGTCATTGTATTTGGGTCATTAACTGCTTTATCTAGCTCAATTGTAAATTGTGTTCCCCCGCTAAAATCCAGTCCATATTTTAGCCCATTAAAAGCAAGGACAATTACACCCAAAATAAGTAAAGCTAACAATATTGCTACTCTTGGTTTTTTTAATAAATCACTAAACGCCATAAATATCACTCCTTATATTTGGGGCCTGTTGCAATTTTGATTTTTATCATAAATTGGCAACTTGCCATAAATATCCCTCATTTTTTATTAACATGCTCAACATACCAAACCAGTATTGGAGCATTCATAAGCCACGTTGAACTCACATCAACAATTAATCCTGATACTAACACAACTGACATTTGGTATAGTACGGTTATATTAGTAAAATATGAAATAATTAACATTACAAGTAAGGCTGCAACTGTTGTTGCTGTCATTGTAATTCCTGTCTTTAATGCTGATCGTGTTTTTTCTTTTACACTACCGCCTTTTTGCTTCATTAGTTTTGCAGTAAGCATAACATCTGTGTCAATAGAATATCCAACTAACATTAACAAAGCTGGAATTGTTACTAAAGACAAAGGTATACCAAAAATTGCCATACCCAGCAATCCACCAAAAACATCAAATATTCCTGATGCAATTATTGC
>CAYZSS010000001.1:36146-44603 GCA_964480435.1 uncultured archaeon
TGGGTTTGCATATACTGAACCTGAAGCCCATTTAGACCTAAACCCTGTGTGACTGTTACTTTAACTTCCGAAAGCCCAAAGTTTGTTTTTAATCCAGTTTCCACTGCTTTTGCATCTACTTGGGAATCTGTTTGCATTATGATTAGGATTCCTCCCTTAAGATCTATGCTTTGAGGCACAAAAAAGGAGGCAATTAAGGAAATTATAAAAATGGCTATTGGAATAGCTGCCAAATACAAATATTTCTTATTTTCAAATAAATTATCTACAAACGTCATCTAATCACACCTAAAAAGAGTTTAACTCATTCTATTTGTTCTACTTCTGGCTCTGATTTATTTTTCAGATATCTTGTAATTAATGTATGCTAATCTTTTTATATGTTATATATTAAAAAAGGAAAGAATGGGGGCTAGTCTGTACAAGCAGTCCCTAGCCTATTAATACAATCAGGTGATGAAGTGCAACCAAATGAAGTTGGCAAAGAAAGTTTAGTTAAGTTTTTCAAAGAGCATAAATCAGCTAAACTACCAGTAACCTGTGTATTACTTAAATTTAATGCACCTAGCTTATTTAGGTCAGATATTTTATTTATCTGCCCTGTAATTTGATCACTATTAAAAAGTTGCAGTTCTGTAAGCCCGGTTAACTTCTTTAAATATTTTATGTCTCCCGTTATCGCATTATCACCAAGTTTAATCTTTTCCAAATTAGTGCAGGCATATATTTGTGACAATTTAGTTATGTTTGCTATATTAGAACTATTTAGCCCAGTAATTTGTGGTATTGGACAACTGACAAAACCAGACATCATATCTGTAAGCGTAGTTTTGTTACAGCCAGGGCAGTATTCGTGTAAGCCCTCAGTTGGCAAATATATATTTACATCACAGCTAGAACCGGATTTTTTAAATTGTGTAAATATTGCCACCGCTTCCGGAAAACCAGGAAAAAACCCAAGGTAATCACAGGAGTCAAAAATTGTGTCGATATTTTCATCAGATCCGGAAAACCCCTCTTGGGCACCAGTAGAACAATTATATTTATAACCTGAGTTATTTTGCATATAACTAAAAATATAGCAAGTATTATCTATTTCTTGGGGTGCAATTAGAGAAATAGATTCAGAAGAAATTAAAAAAAAATTAGGACTACAATCATTACATAAGTCTGAGAGGTTCATATCAGAAGGCGATATGGTTTCTAGATCAATTATATCCCCATAAGACAATGAGATTTCAAGAGGCCCATCAATAATAATTTCACCATTTGGAGGAATTACAGGAGTGTCATCGGCGCTATTATTAGATTCCACAGGAGAGCCAAGACCATAGTTAATATCATTAATTATACTATTAAAATCCCCATAAACCTGATCTACTGAATTTTGGGACTTCTTGGTTGTGCTAAGCAAAATAGTAACCACTATGGCCGCAATTAGGATTGCTGCCCCAATAATTAGTAAATATTCTATTGCACCTTGCCCACTTTTTTTAGTTAAAAAGGTGGACCCTGTTGAGATTTTTCCTAAAAATCTACAACTTGGCCCTCTTTTATTGTTCTTTTCCAATTTTCCTTTTAATAAGTTAAACATAATATCGCACCTCAATTAGATTATAAGTATAAAACATAGATGTATTTATAGTTTTCATTTTCCTAGGTTAGAATAATTTCTTTTGGACTTGTTTTGAAGCAGAAGCAATCCCCTGATCTATTTCTTTTTGCTTTGCTTCTTTTTCTTCCTCAGAGAAAGCAATGTAGGGAACCCCATAGTTTCCCCCTCCACCTGGTTTGTAAACTACATACCCTTTTCTAAATGCCAATATGTATTTTGCAACAGAGTCATCAACTGCTCTTAACTTATCTTCTTTTGCAGACAGTAAAACTTCAATTTCGTTTCCAAAAACAGACACAAACTTTTCCCAGGTTTCTTGCACAGATTTTGAGAATACATTTTTTGAACCTTTTGCTAACATAATTATTTCTGCAAGAGGCAGAGTGTGTAAATATTTTGCCCTATTATATGGTTGGTTTGGAACAGATAATTCTTCAATACGCTCTGCAACTCCTTTTTTTATTAGTTTTCCGCAAGAACATTTCCAGTTATTTTGAATTGCCTGCTTTAAAGAATAAATTTTGTAACAAGAACTGCACGCTGTTCTGTTGTACATCCCTTCCTGAGGATTCAGACCAACATTAAGCAAATGCCTTTCTTTCCAGTGTTTGAATCCTTCTTTTAGACCATTATAATTAGGTGCTGACAAATCAAATTCATTAAATTCTCTACCCATCCTGTGTGGCCAGAAAGAATGTGCATCGCTATTACTTAAAAAAAGAATATTTTTCAGTTCAGCTATATTGTTTGCACCATAAGAATCCGCACTTAGCCCAAGTTCCATAAAACTTACTTTTGGTAAAAATTCACCATATGCTTCTTTTAAAGAATTATAATGTGAATAAATTGAGAAATAGGGGGTAAACGCATGAGCCGGTCCAAACAAAATTTCTTCATTTTCTAATAATTTAAATGTTTGTTCTGCACTAAGTTTTATTCTTGGTCTGCCATTCATGGGGCCATCAAGTTTTGCATATTGTCCTAGTATTTTTCTAGTATTTTCTACAGTTTCAAAATCTGGAAATAGTAAAATATGATGAACTCTTCCAGCTGTTTCTATTTCTGTTTGTAAAATAATATGTTGCTTTTGGCCTTCAACCAAATGATAAAAAGAACCTGCTTCACTTACTAAAGTAGGTTTTACTGCATCAAGCCATTCCTTATTTAAGATATCACCTGTTGCTGTCAGATTTAAACCTTTTAATCTGGAATATTTTGCAATTAGTTCAATACTTAAATTTTTACTTGTGCCTCCAGCGTTGGGGCCATGCAGATGCAAATCAGTATAAATATGCATAAAAACACCTAAGTATTATAAATACAAATTTAATTATTATAAAGAGAATGTTTTTTGGAATTTTAACTACTGCCAGTGGACTTGGGTTTGGGTTGTTTTTTGGTTTTCTTAGCGGTTTAATTCCATCTTTACACATTAATCAAATAATGCCACTTGCAAGTAATTTTTTAACAGGGTTTGAGTTATATCTTGCTGTTTTGTTTGGAAGTATTTTGTTTATCTGTTTGTCTTTTATTCCTGCATATTTTTTTATGGTGCCATCTGACGCAAATTATATATCCGTACTTCCTGGACAAGAATATTTTCAAAAAGGAAGAGCATATTCTGCACTAGTAAACACCTTGCTCGCAATATTATTTTCAACAATTCTAAGTGCTCCTTTTGTTGCTTTGCTTTTATTTTATTCTACAAAAATAATTTCCATTTACAAATATTTGGTCCCCCCGGTATTAATTTTAAGTTTATGTTTTTTATTAATTAAAAAAACAAAAAACATATTTTCTGTTTTAGTTGTAATTTTTGCAGCGGGCCTAGGGTATATTTGTTTGCGAACCACAACTGTTCAAAATCCATTGTTTGTTCTGGTTGGAGGTTTATTTGGGCTCTCAAGTGCAATATCTTTATTTTATTTTAAATCAGAGTGGGTTAAGCAAAGTACAAAAGTTGAAATTGGGAAAAACAAAATAAAAAATGGACTCTTAGCAAATGTGCTTTCTTTATTTGTAACTTTTTTTCCTGGGCTTGGTTCAGGGTTTGCTGCTTTTATTGGACAACAGTTAAAATTAGTTAAAGATAAAATTGATTATCTGCAAATAATCGGAGGAATATCTATTTCAGTTACAATCTTTTCATTTATGAATATTTACTTTACTGGAAAGGCAAGAACAGGGGCAGCATATTATTTACCACTAGAGATTCCATGGTATTATACCTATTTGCTGTGTATTGCTTTTGTTATTGTGTCTGTTTTTATAACTTGGAAAATAGGCAAGCTTTTTGTAACTCTTGGAAATAGAATCGGAGAAAAAATAAAATATGTTGTACCGGCAATTCTTTTTGTTTTGGCAGCAATAACTACAAATTTTTTTGGGATTTTTATTTTCATTCTGTGCGGGCTCTGCGGGTTTATTTGTATAGCAAGTAGTAATTCAAGAACATTAATGATGTCTGCAATTATTTTCCCTGTTTTACTTTTTTTTATATAGCCTGTTTGCTTTGTTGTCTTGGTAATTTTTTATAAATGCAGCTATGCTTCTATCATACTCTTTTTCGCCATCAGGAGTAAAGTAACAAGCAGGCATTTCATCACGCGCCCTATGGAAAGCTATACACTCACAACAGATTCCTTTTCTAGAACAGTGCTCATAAGTACAGGCACAATTTTTCTTATTTTCTTCTTTTTTGCAATCCATAATTATACATCCTAAAAAATCAAATAAAACTTGCAGCATCAGTATCTTTATTTCTTTTAATGACTGCAACATTATCTGAATAAGAACTTAAAACATCGTCATGCGTAATAATTATAATCTGACCAATATATTTTGGAAGAACATCATTAATCATACTTGCCAAAGAAGTTATTGAATTTTTGTCCAAGTTGTGTGTTGGTTCATCAAGAATTATTATGTCCAATTTATTTTGCATAGATAAACTTATTGCAATTCTTAAACACAAAGCAATTAAAGACCTTTCCCCACCACTAACAAAAGAATCTAAATCTCTTTTATGGTTATTAAATGAGATCTCTATTTTATAATCCCCGTCCTTCACTATTATTTCTACCTGTTTAAAATCTTCGTAAGGATATATTTGTTTCCAAAGCTCAGCAAAAATTATATTTATCTTTTCAATTATTCTTTTTCTTAAATCTTCTTGTGTTTTTTTCGCTACTACATTAAATAAAGAAACATCCTCAAGGACAAGACTTTGTTTTACTTGTTTTTCTTTTTCTTTATCTATCTTGGTTTTAAATTCCAGAATAGTTCTTTCTTGTTTATCAAGATCTCGCTTGGTTTTTTTTGAGAATTCTTGATTTTCCGAGACACTACTTATTTTTGATAATAGTTCATAATATTTTTGTTCTAAATCTGACAACTCTTTTTTATTAAATTTTAATTCTTTAAGATTTTCTTCAAGAGCTGTTTTTTGTTTTTCCAAGTCCAATAAATTGTTTGCGTATTTTTTCTGTTCAATTTGTTTTTCTAAAGTTTTCAGGCTTTTTTCTTTTTCAACCAGTAGAGAATTGTCAAAAATTATTAAGCCAAATAGTTTTTCCGCCTGTGCTTTTTTTTCTAAAACCAAATTAAGTTGTTGCACAGCAAATAAATTAGAAGATAGTTTTTCTAATTCAATTTCTTGTTCTTGAACCTTTTTTTCTAATTGCTTTACGTCTTCAAAAATAACTACTTGTTCCTCTTTTTCCCTATCAATTAAAGAATAGTCTTTTTCAAGCAATTGTTTATTTTCCAGGAAGTACAAATAATCTTTTTCTTTTTCTTGTTTCTGATTTTTTATTAGCCCTTCTTCTTTTTTTATTTTATCTAGTTCAAGACAAACTGTTTTTAATTGGTTTTTCTTTTTTTCTGATAGTTCTAAATAGTGTTCTTTAGTTAATTCTGAGCCACACAAGGGGCAATCGTGATCCCCTTTTTCAAGAATTTTTATTTCTGATTCTAAAGATTCTTTTGTTTGCAGCCCAAAAGCAGTTGCATCCCTTGCAAAAATATATTTTTGTTCTAAATCTTTGAACTCTTTTTCAATATTTTTTAGTGACGCCAGTTTTTCTATAATTGGCTTATATTTATCAAGCTCTAAAATATTGGACAACAGCTTTTGCTTTCTAAATTCATAGTTCCCTTTTTTTTGTTGTAATTCTAAGTATAATTCTTTTTTATTTTTTTCATAATCTTTTTTCTGTTCTTGAAGTTTTTCTAAATCCAGACTTTTTATATTTTGTATTTTTGTTTTAAATTCGCTTTCTTGTTTTTCAAACAAAGCAAGTTCTAGCGCCAGAGACTCTTTTTTTATTTTAATAGTTTTCAATTTTTCATAATCATCTTTTTCAGAAGCATACTTGTTTTGCAGTTCAGACAAGGAAAGAGTTGTTACTTCTGTTTCAGAAATTATCTTTGATAAATTAATTATTTGACCTGATATTACAGACAATTTAGAATTTATTTCTGTAAACTTATTTTCTTTTTCTTTTAATTCTAAAACTACTTTTTTTTCGATATCAGCTGTTTTTAGAAAAATTTCTAACTCTGCGTCTGAGCTTTTTATTTTTTCATCAAGAGCTTTTATTTGAGATTGTATTTCTAAGTAATTAAAAGATTCAAGAGTTTTTTCGTTTAATAATAAACTTTCTTTTAATGTTGATGACTTGTCTTTTAACCGCGTTAAAACTTGTTTAGAGTTTTTTTCTAAAGACTCAAAAATATCAATACCAAACACATTATCAAAAATAATTTTTCTTTCTCTTGGTTGTATTCTTACAAAAAAATCTAATTGATTTTGTTCAGAATAATTTGCACGCATAAATAAATCAAAATTAACAAAAAATAATTCTTCAATTTTTTTATTTACATCCTGTGGCTTTGGACCAGCAATTAGCAAATCATTACAATAAATTCTTGCCTGGGATGATTTTGTTTCAAAAATGTGCCTTTCTATTTTGTAGGTATTTTCATCAATTTCTAATTCCAAAACTAATGAGGCTTCAGTTTCTTTATTAGGTTTTTGAGTAATTAAATCTTTTATTGAGATGCTCTTGGAAACTACTGACTGTGTTGTCCCAAACAAACAAAATGCGATCCCCTCAACTATACTTGTCTTCCCAGCCCCTATGTTTCCCACAAGAACGTTTGCCCCTTTAGAGAACTCTATTGTGGTCTCCTTGTGGCTTTTCCAGTTCTTCAGGTAAAGGGATTTAAGCATAATAAATTACAAATAAGAAGATAATAAAAATAGTTTTACTCTTTTAGCAAATTTAAGGCTGTTTTAGAATACATTACAATATGGGGTTTTAAATCATAATTAGGATCATCTAATTCTTCTTTAGTAAACCATTTTGTTGCATCGCTTTTTTCTTTTTCTGAAAGATACAATTTATTACTTTTGGTTTTTGCAAAATAAACAAGTGTTACATGCTCATGATTATCATTTATTCGGTGCCTATTCAAAAAAATTGGTGGAATTAACTCTGAATAATTTTTTGATTTTTCCAAAGAGCAAGAATTAGGCTGATAAAGAGTAATATCCAAGCCCACCTCTTCTTTTACTTCTCTTATTGCTGCTATATTTGGATCTTCATCTAATTCTATATGCCCACCAACACTTAACCATAACTTGTATTTATCATGTTTGCGTAAAAGAACTTGATTTTTATATACTACAAATACTTCTACAGTAAAATCAATTTTGTCATGTATGTGGGGCATAAATTCACCAAAAAATAAAAATAGAAAAAGAAGAATTACTTCTTATATTTTACATCCTTTTCTTCTTGATCCTCAATACCATTATCTGTAACCTTATAGACTACTTCCCCATCAGGTAGATATGGACTATCAACCAATTTAGCAATTCTTGTTTGACCAGGGCCTTTTCTTAGATATAATCTTGTTTTTGATGCGTGTCCAACAATGTTTCCACCTATTGGCTCAGTAGGATCTCCAAATAACTGATCTGGTTTTGACATTACTTGGTTTGTAACTAATATTGCAACATTACAAGATTCAGCTAATTTTGCTAAAGCTCTCATATGGGTATTAAGCTTTTGCTGTCTATCAGCTAACAACCCTCTTCCAATGTATTCAGATCTAAATTGGGCTGTCAAAGAATCCACAATTATTAGTTTTATGTTTTTTTCTTTAATTATTTCTTTTGCTTTTTCTACTAAAAGCATTTGGTGATCTGCGGTATATGCTCTTGCAACAAAAATATTTCTCAAAACAGAAGTGGTGTCTAACCCATATTTTTCAGCAATTTTTATTACTCTCTCAGGTCTAAAAGAATTTTCAGAGTCAATATAGAATACATTTCCTTCTAACCCGCCTTGTTCACGTGGCATTTGTGCAGTAACACAAGTTTCAAAACACCACTGAGTTTTTCCAGTACCATATTTTCCATAAACTTCGGTAATACTCTGCGTTTCTAAACCACCACCAAGAAGAGCATCTATTGACTTACTTCCAAGAGTCATTTTTCCAATTGTTTTTCTTTTTTCTAAAAAATCTTCTGCAGTCATTACCCCAGAATCTAAAGCCCCTCTTGCTGCTGCAATAGCTTTTACTGCTGTAGCTTCACCTACTCCTGCTACTGAAACCAATTCCATAGGGGACGCCACTGCAATACTCTCTATTGTTTTATATCCACCTGTAAATAATTTCTCTTCCGCTGCAGGACCTATTCCTGGCAAATCTGATACTTTCTTTATTTCCCCCATGTTTTCCCCTCCTAATTAATATTTCTAATTACAAAACTTTATTTTTCATTTTAAAAAATTATTCGCACGGCCAAAAAGTTAATTTCTCTTAACAAGAAA
>CAYZSS010000001.1:44703-53918 GCA_964480435.1 uncultured archaeon
ACAATAAACTCATCTTCACCTGAAAAAGTATTCTTTTTTAGATAACCTAAAAATGTTTTTGGCTTATCCAAATGTTCTGAAATCTTTGAACTAATTTCATCTTCAGTTAGAGAAGTTATATCTTGCGAAAGATTCAATAAAATTGCAATTTGGTTTCTAAATAATATTGTCTTTGTTGTTGCGGAATCATCCCCAAAAATAAACCCTACAATATAGTTCTTAACCAAATCAGCATTTCCACAGGCACAAACCCCGTCAGCTTTTTTGTTACATTTATCACACCAATTATATGCAATTAACCTGTCTAACCCTTTTATTGTTCCTGTTATTTTTGTCCTTTCCCCATAAGCCAGCTCAGAAATTGTTTTTGTCGGGATTTCATCATCAGTTAATACCTCAAAAACTTTTTCTGAAAGAGCTATTTTTGCATCAGACGGAACATTTAATTCTAGTTTTTGTCTTCTTCTAACATACGCCCCTTCAATTATTACTGTTTTTCCAACATCTATTTTGTTTATTTCTTCTGCTGCGTCATCCCATGCCGAAGAATTTATGTAGAAACCATCATACAATCTGAAGTTTATTACTTTTGAATTATTAATTTGCCTTAATTCTCTTTTTGAAACTAATTTTGCTTCTATTTTTACAAAGAAATCTGTTTCTGCCAATTCATTTATTTTTTTCTGTTCGGCATGTATTTCTTTTTCACCAGTAAGTTGAATATCTGAAAAAGAAGTTGTTCCTAAAGAAATTTTATTTTTATATTTATTTACAGATAAGTTTTTACACAAAAGAATAGACCCTTTTTTTACTTGGCCTGAGTCGATTAATGCTGTATATTTGTCCCATAAAGTAAGATTAACAGAAGTATCGTTTTCCCTCACAATTAACCTAACATATTTGCTTTTCTTCCCACCTTTTTCATATTCTTTTGCAGGAAATAAATATTCTACTACCGCAAGAACATTTGCAGTTTTCATATTATTATCTATAATGTTAAGAGGAGTAAGAACAACATCTTTATCGTCTAAACTAACCCCTAATTCTTTAGCTAGAACGTATCCCGCACTATCCTCAGTAAATAAACCAGGATATTTATCTATTTTTTCCTTAATCTTTGCTTTAATCTCAGCATCAGACAAGTTGCTTTTTGTTTTTAACTGTTCTATTATTGACATAAGAAAGCCTCCAAGATTCAATATTATTATATATTATTAAATATATTATATAGTATACATATATATAAAGGTGTTGGTGAAAAAATGATTTTTGATACAGAGCAGTACTTAAGATCACGGTACAAGGACTATTATCAGGGGCATTTTGTTATTGCCGATAAACCAGAGAATAGAGAATTCGGCATAGGCGTATTTGGCAAAAAAATATCCAGCAGACACCTGCATTTTAGAACAAATTACGAATTAAATGATTATTTAAGAAGAGAAACCCCTTTTTATGTTTCTTGCTCAATGGCCTACTATAAAAACCCAGGAGCAAGGCCTATGCAAGCAAAAGAAATCTTTGGATCTGACCTACTATTTGAATTTGATGCCGACGACTTGCCTACTGAATGCAAAGCTAAACATGATTATTGGTATTGCCAAAAATGCGACTGTTCAGGAACTGGAAGATTAGAAACCTGCCCAAATTGTAAAGCCAATACAAAAATATTTGATTATATCTGCGATGAATGCATAGAAGAAGCAAAGAAACAAACAAAGCTACTAATTTCAGTATTAATCTCTGAATTAGGTTTTAAAGAGGAAGAAATATCGATTTCGTTTTCAGGGCATAAGGGTTACCACATAAAAATTAAGTCAGATAAAATTTATTCTTTGAATCAGGGTGAAAGAAACGAAATTATTGATTATATTACCAAAACCGGGCTTTCTGCTAAGAAAATAGGTTACAGATATCCAAAGATTATTATTACAGATCCTCTGCTTAAACAAGACTTTAGGGATTATCTTGAAAAAAATAAAACAAAAGACTTTTTAAAATTTGGGCTTGATGCCAATACTGCAAAAAATTTAATAAAAAATAAAGAGGGAGTGATCAGGGCATTTGAAAAAAATGTTGCATTTTCTCTAAGTTTTAGCGACAATAAAAGCAAGGAACTTTGGGACAAGATAATGGCCTCATTTTTAGCAAAAATCAAGATGAAGCAAAAACTAAATATTGATGCAAACACTACTGTTGATATTTTTAAAATAGTCAGAGTCCCTGAAACAATACATGGCGGATCTGGGCTTATTGCAAAATCAATTAAAATTTCTGAGCTTGATGCCTTTGAGCCATTCAGAGACGCATATCCTTTTAATAAAAACGGAAACATAAAGATATATATAGAAAAAATGCCAAGATTGAAACTAAATGGCAATTATTATGGACCTTATTTTAAGGAACCAGTTGATTTGCCAGAAAATATTGCAATATATTTACTAGCCAAGGGGTCTGCTGATGGAATTATCTTATGAAATAATTAGAAAAGTTCACAGACAGGAACTTAAGGAAACTGATTTAGTAAAATTGCCTGATAATTTCTTTAATGAAATACGGGGCTTTCTTGAAACATTACAAAAAGAAGTCCAAACAAAACAATATAGTTTTGAAGATGACGGATTCAGAAAATATATTAATCTTAAAAAAATGATTGATGATATTTTTAATTTAAGATATACTAAGCTAATTAGAAGAGCGGTATTCTCAGCAAAAAATAACGAAAAAAATATAGATAACTTATCAGGAAAAGAACTTAAGTTATATGATGAATTAATAAAAACAACCTTAAAATATATTGCTGAATTTAAAACCGAAAAAGACACTGAAGAAGGTAAACAATCAATGATTGAAATAATAAAAGAAATCCCCAAATTTATTGGTACAGATATGGCTGAATACGGGCCCTATAATCCAGGAGATAAGGTAAATTTACCAGAAAATATTGCAAAAATATTTATTTCTAAAGAGTTAGGAAAAGAAATCAGTTAAACAAGAGGAGCGATAATTATGAAAAAAATACACAAGTCAGGATTTGTTGAAGTAGAATGTAAAAAGTGCGGAAGCAAACAACACATGTTTAATAGACCAGCAACTGCAGTAGTATGCAACAGCTGCGGAGAACCTTTAATTAAACCTTCGGGGTCAAATCCAATTGCTAATGAAAATGCAAAAATAATAAAACCAGCAAAAGAAGAAAAAAAAATAGAAGGACAATAATTAAGACGTGATATTATGGGTTTAGATGATGTAAGACCAAAGGAACTGCTTATCTGCAAAATAGATAAAATTCACCCCTATGGTGTAACAGTATCTTTAGAAGAATACCCTGATTTACAAGGTTTTGTACCTTTATCCCAAATAGCAAATCGGTGGATAAAAAATATCAGAAATTTTGTTAGAGTTGGGCAAATTAAGGTAGGAATAGTATTATCTGTTAACAGAGAAAGAAGACAGATTGACATTTCTTTTTCAAGAGTATCCCCTATAGATGATAGAAAAAAAATGATTTCCTGGAGAGAAACAAAAAGATCTCAACAACTTCTAGGCAGATTAGCTAAAGAACTTAAAGTAAATTCTGAGACGCTTTGGAATGAAATTGTACCACCAATATTAGAAAAATATGATTCCGTTACTGACGCATTTAAAGAAATGCTTGAATTAGGGCCAACAGCTGTTAAAGAAGTTCCCGAAAAATACAGAATTCCTCTTGCTGAAATAATTAAAAAAAGTATGGCCCCAACAAGAAGGGAAGTTATAGAAAATATAGAAATGCAGATTTGTTCGGGTAATGGTCTTATGGAAATAAAAGATTTATTTGCAAATATTCCGTCATCAACAGATGTTGAACAAACAGTATCTTACTCTGGCGGAGGAAAGTATCAAATAAAATTTGATGCCAACAATTACAAAAAAATTGAAAAATTACTTAAAGAAGTCAATGATTATTTAGTTAGCAAAGTAGGTAAAAAAGGAACAATAAACATAAAGAGAAAAGAGTGATTTTTTTGGCAATAATCCACAATCTAAAAGATGAAAAACTTAACAACCCAATCTTATTGGTTGGGCTGCCCGGAATTGGATTGGTAGGAAAAATTGCTATCGATTTTGTTGATGAAAAACTAAAAGGAAAAAAAATCGGAACTATTTATTCAACTCATTTTACTCCAGCAGGAATAACTTTTAAGGGAGAAATTGGCTTAATACAAGACGAATTTTCAGTAATAAAAACAAAAAAGAGAGACATAGTTTTGCTTAAGGGCTTAGCACAACCATCTTTGTTTGAAAACGTTTATCCTGAAGCCCATTATGAATTTGCAAAAGAAATAATAAAAATTGCAAAAAAATTAGGAATAAAAGAAATTTATACTTTTGGTGGCTTAGATATTGCAGATAGCAGAATTACTAAAGAGCCTGAATTATTTTTTGTAACTACAAATTTAAAGAAAAAAGATCCAAAAAAATATGCAAAATTATTAACTGATGAAATTACAATTTCCGGAGTTTCAGGACTTACTCTGGGTTTTGCTAAAGAAGAAGGAATACAGGGGTATTGTATTTTATCTGAAACAACATCAAAATTAATTTACGGGGATTTTGAATCTGCAAAAAAAATGCTTGAGTTTATTACAAAATATTTTGAATTAAAACTTGATTTAAAAGATATTGATAAAGAAGCAAAAAAGATATCCAAAGCATTCAAAGAAGTTCAGAATGCATTAAAACAACTATCTAAAGAAGAAGTTCCAGAGTCAAATAGCAATCCAAGCTATGTTAGATAACTATTTTTTAGAAATCAATATATTTTCTTTTAGTTTATTTATATTATGCCTCTAAAAAAAAGACCTATTTTTGTTCACTTAGGAAATGTTGGAGACCCAGAGTTTTTTAGAAGAGGTCCCGGCGCAGATAAAACTCGTAAATTTGCAGAAAGATTTCCACAAGTGGATTTTGTAGGAGTGGATTTAAGAGCTGTAGAACCAACTACTAAAAACTGGGTGCAACACCAAGCTGATTTTTTAACTGGTTTACAAAAATTAGAAGATAATTCGGTAAATCACATAAGTTCTGATCTTGCTTTAGGATATTATGACGCCAAAGGAGCCTGTGATGACTTTTGGAAGTATACTGAACAAGTGCTTAAATTAGCAAAAAGAAAACTCAAACAGGGCGGAAAATTAAGAATCTCAGTATCAGAAAACAGGAAAAAGATTATTTTATTAATTAAGCAATTAGGCTTCAGCAGCATAGAAGTAAGACCATTTAGCAGAGAAGAATATAACAGAACCAGCTGGACACAGCAATTGCCAGGCCTTATTCAAATTACTGCAATCAAATAATACCAATATGGACTCGCAGGGACTCGAAGAGCCTTTTAAAAAAGGTTCGCGAAAAAGAGAGTCCGCTTCGCAAGTGGCAGTTCTAAAGAACCGCTTATGGACTCGCAGGGACTCGAACCCCGATGAGCAGGTCCGAAGCCTGCCAGGTTATCCAATTACCTCACGAGTCCATTATCTTGGATATATTATATAAATCTTTAGATACAAACAAATATATACTAAATTCTAAAAAAAGGTGATAATTTTATGGTAAGTTTGAATTTATGCAAAAAATCGCAAAAATATCAAACAGACCTTTAAATATTGGATGTGATTTAATGGTAGTATGCAGTTCATGTAATAAAAAATCAGAATCTTATGTTAAATTTAAATGTCCATCATGCAATGAAACAATGTACCGTTGTGAACATTGTAGGGCACTAAGCAATGCTTTTAAGTGTAAAAATTGTGGATTAGAATTACCTTAGAACAAAATATACAAAAAGAGGGATAAATAATGGGTGAAGTTTTAGCAGTTTATAAAATAAGTGTAGAGGATCAAGACAAACTTGACGAAGTACACGAAAATCTAAAAAAAATAAAATCTGGAAAATATGATAAGAGCCAAATAGAAGAGCTATTCTTCGGGATAAAAATAATAAAGATTAGTTTTATTATTCCAGACAAGGTTGATGGAGCAATAACAGCTTTAGAAAAAGAAATTGAAAGCGTTCCTGATATTACAAATATAGACAACGAAGGAATTACTTTATTGTAAAACCTTTACTTTTTATTTTTATTACAATAAAGATTTATACTTTTTCTAATTATTTTCTAATATAGTTTAAAAAGGCGCATATTTATGGGAAAAATACATCTTCTTGATTCAAGTACAATTAACAAAATAGCTGCCGGGGAAGTTATTGAAAGGCCAGCATCTGTTGTAAAAGAACTTGTAGAAAATAGCCTGGACGCTGAATCCAAAGAAATAACAATCAAACTAAGGGATGGCGGAAAAAAAGAGATAACTGTAATTGATGATGGGCAAGGAATGCCCGAGGACGACCTAAATCTCTCTATTTTAAGGCATGCCACATCAAAGATTAGTAACATTGAAGATATTTACTCTATTTATAGCTACGGGTTCCGAGGGGAAGCGCTAGCCACCATTGCCGATGTATCTAAACTTGAAATAACCACAGCTACTAGCGATATGGAACATTCAAATACAATTGTTGTTGAAAATGGGCAAATATTAAAGAAAACGCAGGCAGCACATAAGAGAGGTACAAGCATAAGTGTACAAAATTTATTTTACAATGTCCCTGCAAGACAAAAATTCTTAAAAACCAGCAACTATGAACTAAGAAAAATAATTGAATGGATAAAAACAATTGCAATTTCAAATCCAACAGTTGATTTTAAAGTTTTTGTTGAAGGCAAGGAAATATATCATTTTTTCAAAAAACAAGGATACGAAGAAAGAATTAATGAAGTTAATTTTGATATTGCAAAAGAACTAGTTTCAGGAACATACAAAGACGCAATAATATCCGCTATTGCTTTTGTTACAAGACCCAACAGAGTTAGCGAACATGGAACAACACAAATTTATGTTAATAACAGACCAATAAAGAATTTTTCAGTAATTTCTGCAATAAAAAAAGCATTTGAAGCAAAAATCCCTCGTACTCATAAACCATCTGCCTTTATATTTTTAGAAATTAATCCAAAAGTTTTTGATGTTAATGTACATCCCCAAAAATTAGAAATAAGGGTAAGAGAAGACAGCATGTTATTTTTACCAGTTTATTATGCTGTAAAAAATGCACTTGAACAAATAAAAGAAGTTGAAATTGATAGAACAAGACCAACACAATTAATTTCAAATATAAATCAGGAATTGGAAAATTCCGAAGTAATTTTTGAAAAAAAGGAGTTTGTTACAAATACAGCACAAAAAAGTTTACCATTTGTAAAAGAAATTAATTATACACCTACACATAAAGATTTTAGAATTATTGGACAGCTGTTCAACACCTACATTTTAATTGAAAAAAATAATTCCCTTTTTATTGTTGATCAGCATGTTGCAGAAGAACGTTATAATTTTGAAAATATACAAAAACAGTATGACAAAGAAGCAGGATTATTGAAACAAGAAATGTTAGTTCCATTTAATTTTCCTTTTTCTTTTGAGGATAGAAAAATTATTTTAGAAAACAAAGAAATTCTTGAAAAATTGGGGCTAGAAATTGATGAAATAAATGACGGGATAATTGTAAGATCTGTGCCATTAAAAATTAAAGATTTTGTAAACAAAGAAGAAATTAAAGAGTTGCTTAAAGAATTAGCAAATGACTTAAAAGCAGATTTAAAAGAAAAGCAAACTGGCTTATTTGCAACCATTGCTTGCAAAGCATCTGTAAAAGCAGGAGCTCCTTTAACTGAATTACAGATGGAAAAAATCATTATCAACTTATTTTCCTGTGAAAATCCTTACACTTGCCCTCACGGGAGACCTATTTTTATTGAATTGAGCAAAGACAAAATAGAAAAAGAAGTACATAGAAAATAATTATTTGTATATGTCAACCCTGTGTCTAAATATTAGAAAAAACGAACTTAAACATTTTAATCCTCTTCGATTTCTTTTCTTAATTCCGCCATATTTTTACCCCTAAGGCCATATTTTTTTAGATGATCTTCTTCTATTTGTAATATTTCTTTTATTACTTCGTCTTTTACTTCTGGTTCAACATAATAATAACCATACTTTTTTGCAAAATAAATTAATGCCTGGGATTTATCTTTTAGACCATTTTTTTCTTTAATAACATCCAACACTCTATCAGTATAATTATCTATTCTTAAATTCACATTAACAGTTTCACCCATCAGCATCTGTCTCTACAATAATATATTATATTCAGAAACTTACATAAACTTATTTAAAATAAGTTAAAATAAGTTATTACAATAGCAAAAAATTATAAAAACTTACTAAAGAGGGTTGATAACAACCATATTTGCTACTTTTTTAAAATCTTTTTCATTTTCTGTAGCAATTTTTAATATGCTATTTTCTTGCATTGTTGCAATTAAAAGAGAGTCAAAAAAGTGCACCTCTAATAAATCACACAATATATTTGCCCTCAATACTGTTTCGGCAGAATAACACAAAACATCGCAATTAGCACAAAATCCAGAAATATAATTATTTATAGTGTTCGGATCAACGTTGGGACTTACTTTTTCTTTTAATACTCTGGAAAACTCTACTAAATTTTGTATACTTATTACCAAGTTTCCTTCCTTTATATTAGAAATTATAAATTCTTTTGCTTTGGCATGTTTATCCGAACCATCATTTACTGATGCATAAATTAAAATATTTGTATCTGCCAAAATTTTAGTCATAAATATCAGCCCTCTTAGAATACATTTTATAAGAACCTTTTACCCCTTTGGATAAAAGTAGCAAAAAACTTTCGCAAGAATTATTTTTTTTACTTGCTCTCAATTCATCTAAAGCGTCTTTTACTACCGTACTTATTGATCCTTTTTTTCCCCCATATTTTTGTTGTGCCAAAAATCTCAAAAAAGATTCATCTGACTCTCTTAAAGAAACCATAATATTGCCCATAAAATCACCACATAAATATATTGATACATATTGATACTATAGATATCTTTATATCTTTTTCTAAAATTTGATACGTTTATTTCTGCTTCGCTGCCACAAATACTTTTATATATTTATATACTATAATTTTATTGTCTTTAATCTAAAGACCATGTGTAAGAGTGATTTATGATGGTAAATAGGGTTTTACTTGGAGTATTTTCTATATTTTTTGTTTTTATCTTTATAGGCATGGGTTTTTCCGCTTGCCC
>CAYZSS010000002.1:0-49653 GCA_964480435.1 uncultured archaeon
TATTCTCAATTGCACATGAATTTATTGGCATCGCATACAAATTACCCAAAAAAGAAATTTCGCAACTCCAAAAATATGGGAAAGAACTAGGCACATTCTATCAATATGCAAATGATTTCCATGATTCTTTTAGCATCCCCACAGCAGTAAGAGGGTCTACTGAAGAAAAATCGCGAATTACATTATCAATGCCCTTAATACTTGCAATAAAAGAAAACCCCAAATATTATACAAAACTTATTGGAGAAGAAGTACCCAGAAAAGAATTAGAAAAAATTTATAATAAAATGAAGAAAGACGGAATTGAAGAAAAATCAAAAAGTCTTTTGAACTCTACCAAAGAAAATATCATAACAATTTATGGGAAAGAAAACAAAGAATTAGAATCTTTACTCAATATCATTGGAAGTGCTTCTTTTTGGAGCTATAAATATAAATAATAACTATTTACTCCACAAAAACTATTTATATCTTAAAGCGCTAAATAGATCATGAAAAAAATTATTATCTTCTTTGTTATTATTCTTATTTTCATGTTATCTGGATGCGTTATGGACAACTTTCCTGAGCAAAAAAAAACCTGCCCATTTGAATGCTGTTATAACGACTCAACATATTTAGATAAGAATTGCCCAGATAGACTAAGTTGTGGTGAGTTTCTAAAGTGTGTAAACGAAACTAATACAAATAACCAGACAACAAAAGAAAACGATTTAAACACAGCAACAAAAAGCACAGAACAAATAGATAAAAACAACCCCAATACAAAATCTAACAGCATTCTCGCCTGCCCATACCAATGTTGCGAGGATTACAAAGGATTTGAAAACAAAAACTGTGATAACAAACATTACTGCGACAATGGAAACTGTTTCTTAAAAGATGGCTGCAAATACAACAACCCAAGTTGTGGCAGCCAGTATAATTGTGAAAATAATGTTTGCATTTTAGAAAGTGAAAAATGTGAATTTGACCAAGATTGTAAAGATTGGGAATATTGCGAAACAAATAATGCCTGCCAACTTACTTCTGGAGCCTGCAATACAGATTCTGATTGTTTATCAGGATTAGTTTGTAGCAACAATTATTGTGAAGAAGAAACACACCAAGAAATAAATTATGGCAACGCCTTACAAGATGTTTTTAGTATTACAGAACTTAAAGAATACCCATTTAATTGTGCAACCCCAGATTATATAAAAAAATGGTATTATACAGATTTAAACATTAATACAGAAGAAATAAGTTTTGAAGCAAGAGGAGTAGACGTTACTATCTTTGTTCCAGAGCCAAACACAGAAAAATTAGATCTTGCTAATCAAGGAAAGATAATATTAGAAAGTTATTTGCCGAAAATCCAAGATTATTTTGGACCTTACCCTTGTGACAATTTAATTGTACAAGCATATAGCGACGCAGCACTAGGCAGCCCAGGATCAATAATAATTGGAGGGGACGGAGGACTAAACCACCCTTGGCTTTTGGGGCACGAGTTAATACATTCTTATTTTTTTACAGGGGTTTATCCAGAATGGTTCACTGAAGGACCATCCAGCACAGTACCATTTATTTTACTAGATGATTCAAGAAACACTTTGGAGTCAGCAGGAATAGGGAACACAGATTTAATTATTTTAGACGATTATAAATCAGGAATAAACACTAAACTTTTAGACATGGATTTTAATAGACCTGTTTGTGAATTAAGCGGAATGAAATCAAGTTATGCAGGGCGTTATTTAATATTAGAATATTTATATTTCAACATAGGAAAAGAAAACTTACTTAATATTATTAGATTAGCATGGGAAAAATACAAATACACAAACAAAAAAGTCAACAATGCTGATTTTTGCAAGGCGGCATTATATTTTACACCTGAGGAACAGAAAGAAAAAGTAAAAGAATATTTAAATTATATGCTTTGTGGGGCCTGTGATTAATCTTTATCATCCAGATAATCCAAGACTTTATCATTATCTCCATCTTTCAGATAATCATATACCACTTTTAAATCAAATGATTTCTTAAAACCAGAACTATAAATATTTTCAATAAATGCTTTTTCTGCCATATCCAGCGCGGATTCTTTAGTAGCCCTAAAATCAATTTCTTTTATTTTTTGTTCAATTATTGAAATATCTTTTTCAACATCTAATATTATGCCTTCTCTTTTCTTTGCCAAAACTAAGATTTCTTTTTTATGCTCTTCTAAATCCCCAATTATCTTTAGCTTTAAGTAGGGCTCAAGAGGCACATCTTTCCCAAATATAGAATACGTTTGTGTTGGTTTTTTTGCAAAGTCATCAATTACTACCGTAATGTCCTTATCAACATCTACATCAATATAAGCATATTCCCTTTGTATTGGGATTTCTATATGTTCTAGTGCCCCTGTTTCAGTATCATAGAGCACAAAGCCCTTCTTTTGCTTCATTTCCTGCTTTCTTACCTGGGTTATTATTGTAGAGCCAGGTAATAGGAATTTCCCAAAGCCCAAATCAAATATCTTATGCGCATGTATATGACCATTTACATAAAGATCAAAACCCTCTGGCAAATTCTTAAATTCCAGAGTTGCAACCATATCATCATTAAACGGCAACAATTCCTTAAAAGATTGATGTAAAATAAGAATATTTTTTCCTTTTTGTGGTTTGAAATCTAATTTTGCTAAAGCATCTTTAGCAACTTGCTCCGGAACCCCCTTCATTCCAAAAATATTCAGAGTTTCATTTCCTTTTTGTATTGTGCAAAAACCAGCGTGCAAACAAATCAAGCAACCAGCATTCTCTAGAACTTCTAAAGGCCCATCTTCCTTTGCTTTATACTCATGTGTTCCTGGAATAGATATTATTGGGTAGTCAAAGATACTATGCCCATTATGCTCATGCTTATCTTCAACCTTAATTACTTTTGCTTCAGAATGAATACTAGCAAATTGTTGTAATAAAGAGAATACCTTTGAAAGGCAATCTTCACCTGGCCCAGAGCTATCAAAAATATCACCTGGCAGAACAATAACATCTGCTTTTTCTTTTGCTATTTCAAAAGCCTGTTTAGCATAGATATATGAATCATATTCTCTTTTGTGCTTAGAAAAACCAAAATGAGTATCAGAGATAAATGCAAGTTTCATATAACCACAAGAATATAATTGTTTAATTAATCAAATAAGCCTATCTGCTTTTTTCTCGATTTTATTCTTATTTACTAAATAGATCTTGTCTGCTTGCCCAATAAATAGGCCCGTTTCAAATACACCTGGAATTTGCCTTGTTTTGTAATCTAAATCATCAAAAGAGATTCTTTTATTTAATTCCAAGTCAATTAAGTAATTTCCACCAACAGTCCTGGCCAGTTCAGAACCTTTCTTTCTTAATGTTACTTCTCCAAAAGCGCTTAAATTATTAAGAGTATTTTTTACACAAAAGGTAGATACTTCAAAAGGCACCTTTAAATCATAATAATTTTCATAACGTCCCGATTCTAAAAATACAACTACCTTAGAAGCCATATTTGTAATAATTTTATCAATAACTAATGAAGATGTATCCGTTTTTACATAATTAAAGAAAGAATCTGCAAAGCTTGCAAATTCTATAACCAAATCAATGTGGTCACCGGGCTTAGATAAAGGAATATCAAAATCATTAAGAGTGTGGGCTATCTCAAGAGAAGTAGGAACCACCTTTAGTTTTAAGTCTTTTATTATATTATGTAACGCCATTTGTTTTATTACCTTAAGAGATGTTTTTGAAGTGCCTAAGGCAACAACTTTATTTTTGTCCAAATGTTTTTCCAGGAACCCTTCAATAAAAGTATAAGATAACATTGTATAATATACACAAACTTGGTTTTTATAACTTTCTAGATATTTTAAGAAAAAGCAGAAATAATAATTAAAAAAGGAAAGGATTTAGTTCTTAAATATATTACCCATATTGCTTATTGTGCTATGTGTTCCTTTAGCTATGGCCTTACCTACACCAGTTGGCTTGTTACCTTTAAGTATATTCTTAGTAACCTTTCCTGCATCCTTAAGCATATTATCTACTATCCCTTCAGGACATTTTATACTATCAAAGTCAACTTCCTTAAGTTCAACAAATTTCTTAAGGCTAACTGCATTATCCTTTGCCCCTTGTAATAGGTTAAATAAAAGATATACCCCTAAAAGAATTAGACCGATGTTCAGTAAAGAACCATTGTTCATTAATCCAAATACTAATATTCCTAATAACAAAGCAATTAATAATTTCATATCAAAACACTACTCGTTTAATATCATATAATATGAATAAAGATATCTTTATAAAGGTTCCCTGGTGTTTTCTTCAGGGCACAAGGGAAAATAAAGGTAAATTATTATCCACCCAATCCCTTCAGAAGATCACCATATTGGTCGCCCATTCCACCAACACCATCTTGATCTTCACTAGCGCCATCCTTGTTAAGTATCAAATAAACAACAATAAGAACAGCAGCAACATATATTCCATAGCTCTCATAAGCAGACCCAGAAATAAAGTATATTATAACTCCATATAAACCCAGAATAATAAATACTTTTTTTTCCTTAGATATAAAACCAGCAACACCAGCAACAATAAGCATCATCCAGTATAGTTTATACTGCGAAGCAATCATCATTACGAAGATAGAAACAATAAAAGAGAAAATTTCCATCCTGATCAGCTCTTAAATATCTCCTTTCCATAGGTCTGATACAAATAAATCGCTAAAACAATCCAAATTAAGGTGTCGTGTTGATAGAAAACTAAAAACATTATTATTAGAGTATACAATATAGCTACTTCAGGACTTCCTAATTTCCCTTTAGCCCAGGAAAATAAAAAAATGCTTATATAAAGGAACAAGGCAAGCCAAATATCCCCTTTAAAAGTCCCAATATCCGCAAATAAAAGTATCCAGTTCATAATTCCCACTATATAATGCACTATTTTGTTTTTATAATTATCTAATTTTTAAGCAAAAGAGGGTTATTCTGCATGCCCCTTACTTGCTCTAAACTTCCCTCTAAAGAATGCTGATCCCCAAACCACTGTTGAAGTAAATCCCGCACCCATAAGAAATATCAGCACATAAAAACTTGCTGCCATTTCAACATACTTCCAAGCAAGGAAATAAACCAATATTGCAGATAGAATCCAGAAAGTAACCCCTTCTATCCCCATATTTTTCAGGTAACCCATGATTAAAAAAGCAATTATTACCTGGAATAAAGGTCTTGATATTGAATATACTTGCATAAAAACTATTGGCAAAAGAATTATTACTAAAAAACCTATTCCAATTATTCCAAATAATCCACCTTTATTATTCATATCTTCACCGTCTCATAAATGGATTCATTCCAGGGTTTTTCACTGTCTGAGAATTCATTCTTCTCTGGGCCACATCAACCCCACTACTAAGAGGGGTTGTTCCAGGAGCTGTTAAATTCTGCTGCTTACCTTGTTGTTCTGCCTGCTTTTCACCAGTTACCTGCTGACCTACAAAGAATAAATCTACCATAGTTCCAGCAACTCCAATTCCTAGCAAAGTATAAATTATAAATACAGGCCCAAATGTAGACCAACTTGCTATTAATATAAAATACCCCATAAACACAACCATAAGAATTTTTATTAGTTTATTTTGGATATACTTGTTTACAAAGCCAAGAATAGCAACAAATGCAAAAATTTTGATGATGAAGGACATATCTGAAAAAAAACCAAATATACCAAATATATCCAATATTACCAAAGCCATGCTTACACCATCAATATTATTTTATCATATCTAATAACTTTACAGGGTTATAATAATATTCGCTTCCACCCTCTACAGATTTGTAACAAACATTTCCTTTACTTATTTGATTGTATAGACTTTCTAAATTATCTATGGATAATCCAGTTATTTCTTTTGCTACATTCAGAGCAGATAAGTTTACTGCATTACTATACACAATTCTCTCTATTGTTTTTTCTACATTTGTTAAATTAATTATTTTTAATTCCTTTATCTCCCCATTTTCAACAATTTCAAATCTTATTCCATCATTTTCTGCGTAGATATATTCCCCTTCTGTTTTTTCCACAGTCCAGCCATGCAATAATATTTCACATAATTCAGAGCCATATTCTGGCACATCACTACAATTCAGAGTTATATTTTCATCCTTAGGAATTGTTTCTGTTAATTTAAATATTTTCATTGGATTATAATATATCAAATTATCATTAAAATAGCCTGAAAATACAGAGCCTATTTCAGTTGTGTTAAGTTCTTTAAATGAATAATTTTTTACTTCATATTGCTTTAATGCGGATTTATCCTCATCACCTACAAGAGAAAAAACCCCTTCCGACCCAGCAGCATAACTTAACTGTTTATCTACTGCAGTACCAACACCAGATATTAATCCTGAGCCAGTATTATCAACAGGCATATAATAAAATATATGGTTTGGGCTATAACTTGAAACATATGCCAAGTAAACATCTAAGTCATTATCTTTTTGTACTATATTTACATTATAAATTCCAGGATTCAAAACACCAATTGGGTTTCCACTATAATCCAAAATTCTTATATTATCAAAGTTTGTAAAGAAAGCTGCATTTTCTGTTGCTTTCAAAGCAGATTCAGAATAATTATCATACATTAATTTTACTTGGAATTCTTTTTGGTCTTGTTTTTCTATTACCTTTGCAAATTGCAATAAATCACAAGCAGTTGTTCCTGCATAATTCTCATCCTTTACAACACAGAACTCTTTATCAACTAAGTCACCCCAAGTATAATTTATTGTTGGCTTAAATTCAGAACCTGTATTTCCACCATACGGACAAGAGCCTAAATTAGACTCAAAAAAATAATCTTTGCTGCTGTCGGTAGTATGATATAATTTTATTGTTTCTGCATCAGCCCCATTAAAAGAACCAGATATTTCCAAATTAGTAGTAGAATTAAAATTATAACCCTGTACAAAACTTGCAAGACTTAATTCTAACCCTGTTTTTCTGCAAATTAAAAGTTGGGCATAAGTTGTTGCACCTTCATCATTCTTACCAATATCAGTATCAAGATCTACTTGCCCACCATAAATAAAGGATTGCACACCATTTTGTTCATCAGTATAAAGGTTATTTCCTGTGCTATCTGTTTGTCCAGATTTATCGCGATGAAATTCTAAATCTACTGGTTCAAAACCAGGAGGACAAAAAGTATATGAATAAACTGTTCGCTTGCCCCCACTATCTCCTTCAACCCCCGCAGTTGCAAGATTAACAAAATACGGGGCAGATATATTTGGTCCCATTTTATTAATTAGACCATAAAAATCAAAAAAATCTGGTTCTTTTGCCTCACCAGCCACAGTTCCATGGGTCCCACCAAGAGTATCAAAATTATAATTTAATTTAAATTCATTTGAGTTATCTGGCAAACTACCTGACCAAATCCAATACTGACCAGTAGTTGATTCATCATCATTACTGGTTTTTCCCCCCTTATGCTGATCTATATTTCCCGCAATTAGAATCCAGTTAGGGTCTTTTATTATTGTTTGGCTATCTGTAAGTTTGGATATTTCAGAGTCATCAAAATTACGATAAAAACCCTTTGTTTCGTTTTGACCAATTGCATAATATTCAGCATCAAGATAACCATCAGAGCTAGCAGTAACAGTATCTAAAATTTGATATCTTTTTGCTGCACCAGATGGATCTGAATTCACTATATTAAAATTAAAATTATTTTCCCAACCAGTAAAATCTGGATAAAGTTCATTTATAAATACTTTTATATCTCCTGAGTTATTAGTAATAAATGGGTTTACTACAAAATATTTATCACCTTTAGAAGATTGCACAGCAATTTTTACATTTTTTATATAATTATATTCTTGGGACACATCGTCTTTAACACTTAAAGGAATTACTAAAGCTCCTGAAAAATAAGTAGGCCTCATAATATCAAAATCAATTGAATTTTCTTCTCCTGGTTTTAAATCCAAATCTCTATTAAATATATCATCCCACGACAAATACATTCCATTAACTTTACAATAATTGGAATCCGGAACTAGAAACTTATCACACAGCTTTATTTTCAAATCAATACCACAATTATTTATTATTGTTAATGGCAAAGTATCTTTTTTATAAGAAGATTCATATTTTGGCAATTCAATATCATCGATACCTACTACATCCAGAGTATTAGCTCTTGGTTTTGTTGTGCCCCCTTCTTTCTCATAACCAAATCTAATAATAGAAGGGTCTGCACTTAAATAATTTTCAGGGTCATCACTATCAGCAGATAATCCAAAAGTTAAACACTCAGAAATATCCTTTTCGGAAACAGTAACATTAACATTAGCAGAAGATAAATTTGCTAAGCCATTTTCCCCTATATTTTTTTTATAATATGGTGTCAGAGTAAATTTTATTGTTGTATCATTTCCAAAATTATACCCATCAAGTTTATTGTATGTAATTTTATAAATATAAGGGCTATTTGATCTTTCTTTTGGAGCAATTAAAGACGCTGATTTTGACCCTTCTATGCCAAACAATTTATATGCTTCAGTTGAAGAAACATCAGTGTAACCATCAATATTTACAGTAAACCCACCAGGTATATTTCCAGGAGCAGACTGCATTTCTGCATTCAAATCTATTTTTTCAAAAGAATAATCTCCTGCTCCATTATAACAATAATTTTCAATTACCAAATAAGATACAGGATCTTTACCATTCAAGAAAACTGCTGAAATATTCTCACTTAATTCCCCATTAGCCTCATTTGTTAGATATGCATTAAAACAATCTGGCTCTAAAGGACTATTATCAAAATCAATAGTAATATTAAAATTAACTTCCTTAACAAGTTCATCAGATGAATTTGGCGCAAATAAATGCAGCATGGCTGAGACCCCATTTATTGGTGTTACTGACGGCAGACCAGATACTGTTGCTTCGTCATAAACAACATTAAATTCTAAATTTTTTGCATCGCCTGACAATATTTTTGGATCGTTAAAATAATTTTGCATTTTATTTACGTCATATAATAAAGAAAATAAATATTCTAAATCAACAGGCCCATAAAATTCAGCTTGTTTTATTGTAAAATCTAAATTAGTTTTATTTTCTATATTTAGATTTCTAGAAACTGAGCTTGGCTCTTTAGGAGCAGTAATATACAAGTCAGCAACATCAGTAGTATCAAATAATAAGTTTGTCACATCTAGTGCCACATTAGCAGACAAATAACCTGTTTTTTCTGCAACAATAGTTACTTTAGTATCTTTTGGTAAAGAACGAATATTTATAGTTATTTTTCCATCAAGATCTGAAACACCAGTATTATATTGTTGGTTTTGCAAATTAAAACCAACCCCTTCAGAAATATATACTTTTATTGATACCCCTGCAATTTTATCAACACCAGATTTTATAACTACTGGGATAGTATTAGCAATATTTGGAGTTAATAAATGATTATCAGTTAAATAATCAATCCCATTTTCTTCATATAGCTCTAAAGGCTCTGCTGCCACTGTTTGTAAATCCACATGTTTTGTTACTGCTGCAGAATCCTCATCTTCAACAGTAGATTTAAAATAAAAATAAAGTCTTGAGCTATTTGGTTCTAATAAACTTATTTTTGATTTAAATTCTAAACTATTATTTATTGCATAATTTGAAATTGGATACTCCTTAAGAAATAAAGGTGTTGATTCAAAAGGCGGATTTATTAACAGCTGCGAAGATGTAATTTTATTTAGAGTTAAAAATTTATTAGTTAAATCAATAGAAAACTCTTTTAAGTCATCAAAGTTTCCTGAAAAAATATTTAGATTACTATTGAAAATAGAAAATTTATTTGTGTTTAATGCAGGCGCTTTTTCTCCTTTCATTAAATTAACTATAATATTATTATCAACACCAGGAGTAAGATTAATTTCGTTTGAGGACCCACCTAGAAAACTACTTGCAGACAAACCATTAATATAAGTATCGACACACACATCCTCTTTTGAGTTGTTAGAACCTTCACAAGATGCTCTTTTTCCCAAAAAATTTATTATTTCGGTTGCATTTTTAAAAAACGGAACATAGCCAGAAGGAACATTTTTTGTGGTACCATCAGCCAAGTTATATTTTAAAGCATAATAAAAATATAATTTTTCTCCTACTTTAGGAATATCTGTTGATCTTAATTTTACTGCTACCCTTGTCACATAAGAGTTTCCATTAAAAGTTTCAGAAAACCATTTTGCATTTGTTACGCCGGTATCATCTTGATTAGCAAAAGAAGAGTCAATTTTTGGTTCCGCATATAATTGTTCAAATTGTTCAGTTCCAAAGCCTAATACATCCCTTAAAATTAAATCACTTTCAAAAACACTCAAATCTTTTCTTCCTGCAGCCCCATAAAGAGTTACAGCTGATATTTTTTTATTTTCAGAACTAAATTCAGGGACAAAAATATCAAAGACATAATAAAAATCAATTTTATTATCTATAACAGGCAAACCCTCCGTTGTTTGAGAGTCTTTGTACATCCCAACAAACTTAATTTCTGGATTTCCGGCCAAATATTTTTCTTTAGAATAAAGAGTAACTTCTTGATCAAAGGCATCTCCTTTTTTTAACATAATTTCCTGACTATAATAATCCAAATACCCTGCACAAGAAACTTTAAAATAAATATCATGGAATGCCTCTACTGTTAGTTCCTTACTTGTTTCTCCCCCAATAATAGACATGGAACCATAATAACTTGAATCCATATACACATTAATATCTACATTAGTAAGAGGCTTTTTATCTTCATCCACTACGGATACTTTTAGTGTTGCTTTACCAACTTCTACAACTATTTTTGCATCAACTTCAGGCAATTTTATTGCAGCAGGGTTATCCATAAGAGTTACTATTTCAGGAGTTTTGTAATTATCATACCAAGAATTATATGCCACGATTTTATATGAACCTGTTGGAATTGGTGGCAGACTTACAAACCCATTAGAATCTGTTTTTTGCTGAGTGGCAAAGGTATAGTCAAGATCAGCAAATTCCCCATCATTATGTTCTACCCTTATTTTCATTTCAGGAAGTGGTTTTTCTACACCATCTTTTAATTTTACTACTTTTAAATTAATTTTCGTATTATTAAAATAACTTAATTTTTGTAATTCTAGTTCTACTAATTTATCACCAGATTGTTGGTCATATTCTCTTTGTTCTTCAAGCGAACTATAATTCATATCATATTCCATATAAGGAGTAACTTGGAAAAAATAATTTCCTTTTGTATAAACACCAACCTTATACTCTTCCCCAGTGTTTACATCACGAGTATCAATAACATTATTATTAATATCTCTTACAAATAAAACTGCCTGAGCAAACCCATTATTGTCTTCTGTTTTTACTTTTATTTTAAAGTACCCCAACGGAGGCACAGCCATTGTAACATTAACTACTACTGGATTGCCAGCAGTAACTTCTAAATCCTGACTATAAGTTACTAAAGTGCCTGTAGGATCTGAAACATAAAGTTTGTATTTACCAACAGTAATTTCATCAAATGTGTAGCTTCCAAATTCAGTTGTTTTTCCTTGATCTACAATATCTGTAACACTCTCAAGATTTGTTATTTTTACATCAAATCCCTCTAATGATACTTTTTTATTATCCATTACATAAACAACAACTTTATTCTTTGGAAAATTATCCATTATTGTTGTTGCAGAAGTAGTTCCTTCTTCATCTAAAATTACTTTACACAACGCTGTATCACAAGTTTGTTTTTTTGTTACATAACCAGGAATAGTTGTTAATAAATCTAAATAAGTGCAGTTTTCAGGAACAGGCACTTTTTGGAAACCATCAATAATAGTTAACTCTTTTTCAAAACCATCACAACTTGCTTTCACTGTTGCTTGATCCTTAATCATAGTTCCAGATTTTTCTAATAGATAAATAGTAATATCTTTATTTTTATTATTCCCCGCCAAAGCAGCAACATCTAACTGTGGGAGATTCACTTTAATAATATTAGAATTAATTTCATAAGTTTTTGTAAAACTATATGGTTCTGTAATTTTTACTGTTGCATATTCGCCCTTACTAAGATTTACTTGCAATATCCCATCTGAAACAATCAAATCTTTATTAAATCCTTTAGCAGTTATATTCGCAGTAAAATCGCCATTTACTAAACTATTATCAACATAAAATTGAAATGTAATTTGGGATGTTGAAAAACTTGCAATTATTAACCAAACAATCAAACCAATTATTACAAGAGAAAGAACTGAAAAGAAAATCATAGATGGCATAACCTTGTCTATTTGGTCAGTAAGTTTATGTATTGGGATAGTATTATTTATTTTATCCAGTAAAGCATAATACTTGTCTTCTAAACCATAATAAAATTCTTTTAATCCCATAAAATCACTTCTTATATTTTTTGGACCTGTTTTGATTTCCCTTTTTCGGAAATCACAAACTCGCCCATAATAACACCCTAATTTCTTATTTCTATCTTATTCTGCTTCTTCTGCCTCTTCTTTGTATTCATTCCAAAATACATTCATCCATTGGCTTGTTGAATTAATACACAATTTTTCACCAGAGATATCAGTAAACACATCTTGTAAAGTTTTTCCTGTGCCTTGTTTTGATGTTGGATTACCATTAGACAACATATTTATTGGTGATTTATATGATACAGTCCCAGCATTTTCTTTTGTGTATATGTATGCGTACAGTTCTATATCTTTGGTATCAGAAGTTACTGATTCTTGATTGTATTTTATTCCAGATTGATTTCCACAAACATTTGGTTCAGAACTTTTTGGATAATTATCTGCCAATTTTTGGCCTGTGAAATCCAATAAGTTAGCGTCCTTTGCAAAGAAAGGTAATACTGAATCAGGGCTATCATAAGTTTGAGAATCAACTAAAACAGAGTAACAAAACTTAGTATCTCCTGTAGGATTTACTTTCACAGTTGAATCAATTTTTGTTTGCATTAAAGGAACAAAGTTAACTGATACAAAACCATCTGCAATTTTATCAATACTTAAAACACTTCCTCTGTCTATTTTATTTGCTTTTACAAAGCTATAATCATTACTTGTGTCCAAAGTATTTATTGGATTAGATGTAGAGTCTGTTGTTGCTTTTTTCAGATAGTCACCCATTTTAAACAAGTCAATTGTGTTTCCTGAAAAATCAACACCATAACCTTGTCTATCAACTACATAGTTTGTTATTCCCACAGGGCCATCCAAAGGCATATAATATAGAATATTATCTTGCACAGGAGTTTCTGCTTTTTCCAATAAAATGTATATATCTTTTATTTCTAAATCCATATTATCATAGGTAATTATTGTTCTAACAAGATACTTTCCAGGCCCACTCAAAGTTTTTGTGCCATCTACATTTAAAATTTTTAGTTTTCCTGATTTCAACAATGGTAAATAAGTTGAAATTATATGATCTGGGCACTCGAAAAAGTCATCATTACAGGCATCAACAAAATCATTAATAAAATCTTCTCCAAATCCATCTTTCATTAAATCTGCTTGGAAATAAATTTTATCTTTTGCAGCATTTAATTTATCATTAGTTTCTTTTGGAATTTGTCCATTCACATCTAAGAAATAATTTGAAATTTGCATCATACCATTATTTATTTCTGTAGATAATGGAATATTCATCGCAGTTTGTGGTAATGGAGGATAATACTTAAACTTTACTTTTACTAATAAAGTTTTTGTTTTTGCAGCATTCACATTTACCACATTCAAAATAAACTCTTTTTCAATATTATTTAAATCACTATATTTTTTAACATCAGTTATCAAAGTAAACAGATAGATATTTGGATTTGTTTCTGATAAGTTTACCAGATCTTGTATATCAATTCCAGTACCCGAAACAGAAATTTTGCTAATATTGGAATCCTGTGTTTTTGTTACTATAAAATACACTTCTTTGGTATCAGGATTCTGTTGCACACGCATATTAGTTACCCCTATTTGTTCTGCTACTGCATCAAGATAATTAATATCCACATCTACACCTTCAGGAATAGGTGGAAGCATAGGCACAGACAACGCCCCAAGAGTTTTTATATCTTTATTAAATGTATCAATTCTGTTAAACATATTCATCAATAATTGTGTAGAATCGCAGTAATTATCTTCTCCACAAAAGGCCAATTTTTTATATGGGCCTGCGCCATCTTTCCAACTCCAATTATATTCGATTTTTGGAGCTGCATTTTCCCCAGTAAAACCTAAAACATCTCCCTTAGAGTTTGTACAAGGGGCACCTAATGGAATACTTTTTTGCTCTTCTTGTAGAGGATTATATAGAGCTACCCTATAATTATATTTTGTTCCTTCTGTATCAAGAGAATTTTCCATATTAAAACTAATATCAAAGTAATTATTTCCAGGCAATAATGACTCTGTTGGTTTTGTGAAAATTACCCTTGCTAATCCAGTTCCAGGAAGCCCATAAGGGATACCTTTGAATTGTTCTGAAAGCCAAGTTTTATTATCCATTTTACATAAAACATAAACATTGGACTTTAACTCAAAACCATCCAAAAATCCAGCGCCACTACAATCAGGTTTAAATTCAACTGAGTTTCCTGTTATTTCATATGGTTTTTCTGGCCAACCACATATCTGTTTTTTAGTATCATGTATAATTATCCCTGGTTCGTATACTTCGTATCCTGGTCCACAACTAACTTTAAACCATAAATCCTTTTTGTGGTCACCATCAGTAAAACCTACAGACCCGGCAACTTGTTTATTTACATGATATAATCTAAAATATGCCTCACCAGTTAAATCCATAGATTTGATTATGTCCTCAGACAACACTTTTTCTACCCCAAGAGTATCAGTTAATTTACCTGTGTCCAAGTCTATTCTATATGGTGGTATTGTTACATCCCCATTATTATAAATAAAATATTCAGTGCTTTGTTCAAAATCAGATATTGCCGCAACTATAACCATAGTTGCTGCTGCTGCTGCAGCAATACCACAGATAATCCATCCCGCAACAGGAATTGGAGCAGTTGCTGCCGCAGTAATTAACAAAGCCCCTGTTGCTGACATATAAGTTGTTGCAGCAATAGTAGGCAAAGTAAGAGCAATTGCTGCAAAGGTAATAGCACCAGCTGTTGTAGTTGCCGCACTAGCAATAAAAACAGCTGCTCTTGCATCCGCATCGTTATCTACTTTATCTCCAGAATAAGTGCCTAAATTACTACTAAAATTCAACCTATCTAGAGAATCCCAACAGCCAGACTCCTCCCCCTCACAAGTGTTAATCTTGCTTAACACTTCTAAATCCATTAAACTGTAAAGTCGCACATCAGTGTTAAATAAATACATTACATCAGAATTACCATCTGTATTTACTTGTAAAAAAGGGCTATAACTAAACAACCCATAACCAGATGTTGTTTGAACATTTGTTTTCAAATCATAAATCTTTTTGAAACCAAATTGGTCTGGAGTTCTTAACCAAATATCCAAAGCATATGCACCTGGAATTGAAGGTCTATATATTTCTATTTCTTTACTTTCTCCACCAACTATTTTTACACCATCAGTTAACTTATCATCTGAAAATCTAAGCCTTGCTTCTGTGTTTTCATTTCCACAGCCAGCACTAAAATTTGGAGGATATTCATTATCTTTACAAACTCTTACAAATAAAGTTGAACCAACACACTCATTCTTTATTTCTATTTCTTTTGATGGTCCATTAATTTTTTGCCCTATATTTTCAAAAGAGGATAAATAAGCTGTGCTATCAAATACTTCAAAATCAAGCTTTTCTATTTTTTCTCCTTCTGTGTCATAAACCCCAATACAATCTGCCAAATTCATTGCAGAAACATTTATTTCTATTTTATTGGATTCTATTTTTGCAGGGCCTGATTCAGTATTAACATAACCAATCAATTTTATTCCAATTTTTTGTGTTCCTTTTGTTGTTCTAGGAGTAATACCTAAACCGGCAATAATTGGATTAAAATCAGCCTTCCAATTTTCAAAAACCAAAGTTGGGAAGCCTATATCAAGAGTTGCAGACATTTTATCAGGAATACTTATTGTATATCCGGCAACACCATAACTACCATCTTCTAAAGACAATTGCACAAATGCTTTATCTAAAGTAGCAAGTTTGACATTTGCCACATCAAGCAGACAGGAATTTACAATTTCCACTTGGGCACTAATTTCTTTTTCCAAATAGAAATCTGTTTGATTGTCAACCATAGAAATACTTAAACATTCACTTGCATTTTCCGGATAAGAATCTAATCTAAATGTTATTGTAAATGGTATCTCCAAAACAATATCACCAGGGCTAGTAGATAAATGTAATTTTATTTTACCACTAATCTTATCAACAGGGATTGTGTTAGTTGAACTTTCTTTTGCAATTACTTTAAAGAAATATTGCAAATTTGTTTCATTTGGTTCCATTCCTTCTTCCATACCATAAATTACTTTTCCATTAAATTCTGAATTAAAATAAGATTCCATTGCTTCCCAATTCAGCAAATATTTAGAATCTTGGGAATATTTATCAAAAATAATTTCAGCATTTTCCAAAATTAAATCTTGCGCGCTTGCATTAGTTATTTCTAAGTCCGCAGTTTTCACTTTTTCTTTTGGATATGCCAAATCAATTTCTAATTTTTCAGGATTAAAAGTAACAATTTCAGCTAATACTTTCAGGTCCGGAGTTAAATCCTTATGCTTATAACTTTTATAACCAGGTTTATATGCCAAAATTTGGATAAAAGTTCCTTTTTCTAAAGGAGGAAGTTTGCATAAAATCTTTCCTTCATAATCAGTTACCATATTAACACAGGAATCAGATTGCACAGCATAATAACCATCATCAGACTGCCCTTTTTTGAAAATGCTAACTACTGCATCTTTTATTATGGACCCAGTTTCATCATAAACATAAACTTTTAGGTCTTGTGCTTTAGTTGGAACTAAAACAGTGTTTGGGAAAAACTTAATTGCTAAAGAATGTGCAGCATCAGGAATAAAAGAATAATTAAATGCAGGTTCCCCTCTTACAGGCACTTGTTTATCTGTATCAATTATCCAAAAATTCAAATAATTTGCTTTATCAGTTGTGGGAATAAAATCAAAATTTCCATTTATTGTTTTATTAGCAAAGAAATTTGTAAATTCATACTTGTCAACTAACATTGATTTTGCTGAAGACCAGTTTTGAGATTGAGTATTTGGACCGGATAAAGTTATGTTTGTAAAATTAAAATAATTATAATTATCAAGATCATTTTCAACAACTAAAAAACTTTGGCCTGGGGCATTTGCAGTGTGTGCTTTCAGATATCCATTTTTTATTTCTCCATCTGTTGCAGTAATACCATTCATCAAAGTAAATTCCGTTTTGTATCCTTTTCCAATAACTAAAGAATATTTTTGTTCATTCTTATTTACATTTCCAAGATTCTCTAGATACAATTGACTTTCTAAATCAAGCACAGATGTTTTTGCACAAAACATATCAGTACAATCTAGTGAACTGCCTAAAAAGTATTGCTTTTCTTCATGTGATTCTGACACAGAACTATTATCTAAAAATAATTCCCAGCTTACATTTAAAGAAGAATATAATGATACAGAGGAGTCATTTCTTACTTTTATTTTTATATAAATTCTGTAAGTTCCTTTTTCAACATCACTACCCTCAACCCCTTTATTCCATTTTGCAGTTAAAACTTTTCCTTCATCTTCAGTAGGATTGTTTTTTTCAAAATCCTCATACATTGAATCTATCTGGGAAGATGCATAATCCCCAATTATAAACAACGGATCTTGCTCTACATCTGTGGAATTAGTGCCTGTGATATATTGGAATTCCATTTCACTTACATCTTGATACAAATGAATATCATATCCCAAATAAACTTCTTTTCCAATTTCAAAGGATGTTTTTTCGCCACCCATAGAATCAAAAATACCTAAAAATGTTACTCTTGCTTTTTCTTCATCATCTTTAAATTTTTGTGGTTCTAAATTTACATTTCCGTCCCAAATAATTTGTGGGGTTAATACTCTTGATTCACTAAAGAATGGTAAATAACCCTCACTTTTAACTTCAAAAAACTTTTTTGTCCCTGCTTTCAAAGAAAAAGTCATTTTTCCTTTGTTATCCGAAAGTTTTGAACCCAATTTTTCTATATTTGTGCTTTTATTAAAAAAAGAAAATTCTGCAAAAGGAATAGGATAGCCTAAGTCATCTAAAACAGAAATATCAAAACTTCCATTTCCTAAATATAAAAATACTTTTACTTCTTCTTGTGGTATTTCAGTATTACTTGTTTCAGTTACTTGGACTTGATCACTCATTCCTTCAGAGTATCCTTTATAAGCCCTAAAAAGATATGCCCCATCTTGAGAGATTGTTACATGTGTATAACCATTAGTATCTGTTTCTGGGATAACATAGCTAAATATTTCAAACCCAGTAAATAAATCTTGAACAAATACATTTGCTCCTTCAATTGGTTTTTCATCTTCATCAAGCAATCTTATGTTAAATTTTTTAGAATTAAAAGAAGTTATTTCTTTTACGTCAACAACAATTTCTTGTTGACCTGCAACAATGTTTATTTCTTTATTTGCAATAACACCATAGTTTCCATCTTTAGGGTTTATATCCACTAAATATTTACCGTAGGCATATATTGGCAGAATTGCAGCATTATTTTGGCTATCTCCAGAAAATAAAATTTCATTAGTCAAAGTTTTTAAAACAACAGAAAAATTAATATCTTCATCTAATTTTAAAACAAAGTTCCCTAAAGTATTTTTTTCTACAATTATTTTTGATGATACTCCTGGTTCAGTTAAAGTAATTGTTTGGTTAGTAGTCAAATAGCCAGTAACAGTAACATAAACTTTGTAAATTCCTACAGGAAGAGCCTTTGATTTGTAAGACCCACTCACTGAGTAATCAATTTCAACAGGAGTGATTAAATCTTTTACATTATATACAGTTACTGTTCCATCCTTTGACGCATCTACAGAATCAACAATGGTTAATGAAATAAAAGCAGTAGGAATTTCGCTTGTGCCTCCCAAATTAGCTTGAGTTAAGCTACTAAATGTAACAATACAAGAGGTAGAATCACAACTTTTTTGTGCTTGAGAATACCCTTCCGCACTAGCAACAATATTCAAAGTGCCACAATCATCAGGAACCTCTACTTCAACATATGCATTAGTAGTTGTTTTTGATTTTTCAGAGTCTGGCAAAGTTACATTTTCACATTCAAAATATGCGCTTGCAGAATTTACATTATCGTATCCTGACTTAAAAAATACCTCAACAGGTATTATTTTTTTCTTAGCAGTTAGAATAACTTTGATTTCATCTGCAAAAGAAAAGGTATCATCTATGCCATACTTAGCAGTATCCACTTTTATCCTATATGAATCACTTTTAGGCACAGCCCCTGAGAAAGTTCCATCTTTTGCTTCAAAAGAGTAATTATTATCTCCAACAAATAACGAAAATTGCAAATTATCTGCAATTTTTATTGGACCATTAAAGAATGAAATTGTTACATTTGTGTATGATGGAATTAAAGCCCAAACAACTAAACCGATAATTATCAAAAAAAGAATAAAGAAAAATATCATTGACGGCATAATTTTATCTATTTTGTCTACAATTGCATGTGCAGGAAAAATAGTGTCTAAACTATCAATCATTTTGTAGTATTTATCTTCCAAACCAAAATAGAAATCCTTAAAGCCCATAAAAATCACGGTACAAGATTAAAACTATATATAAATAGTTATATGTATTAAAAAGATTACCTTTTTTGCAGTTTATTTACAGAAAAATACGGGCTTTATCAAATTCTAAGAATATAAGGTCTTACTCCTTTACCAAGAGGATATTTTTCAAAGCCAAGTTTTTCATAAAATCCCTGTGCATCTTCTGTAGAATTAAGCATAATTCTTTTTAACCCATTCTTTACTGCAAAGTCTTTTACTTTATTTACAAGCAATTTGCCTATTCCAAAATGTCTCAGAACACTTGGTTTATTACCTATCTGCCCCACATAAAGATTCTGTATTATTAGTACATCTTTTACAATACAAAAATCCATCGCCCCCAAACCATTTGGCAAGGTAATTTTATATTGCCCAGGACGAGAAAACGCTGATTCAATTTTTGCCTTAGACCACAATACATCAAGAAGTTCATCTTTTCTTTTTGACAATTCATCTATAGCCAAAGAATACATTAAACCTTTTTCTGGATTCCGTTCAGTTATTCTTCTTTTAAGTGTTTCTATATCTTGTGCATGTATTGTTCTATGAGACATATAGGAAAAAGACCAAGAAATAATAAAAATGTATTACAAAATTAGAAGCCTTCAAACTTAGGTTTTGGCAAACCTAACATTTTTTCAAAAGGCTGGACGCAGGGAGAGGGATTCGAACTGCCCTTTTAGGAAAAGGGTAAGTTGCCCAAAAATGAATCCCTCTACATGAGGTTTTGGCAAACCTAGCATTTTTTCAAAAGGCTGGACGCAGGGAGAGGGATTCGAACCCTCGCCTCCTTTCAGAGACTGGCTTTCCAGACCAGCGCGTTGAACCGCTTCGCTACCCCTGCCTGCCCTTTTTACAAAAAGGGTGAGTGGCCCAAAAAAGGCCATATCCGCAAATCAAAGATTTGGGATATTCCTTATTAAAGATATTATTCCTGGGCAAATTAATAAAAATACATCCATAAAAACAATATAAAAATCGTTAAGGAGTTTTATACCTCCAAATTCTTTCTTTTTAGCAAACCAGAAAAGGGCCTTTATGGCCCATGTTTTCTTTACAGACTGTAGCTTTCTTTTTTGAAAAGAAAGCTTAGGTATGCGGCCGTCGGGATTCGAACCCGAACGAACGGCTTGGAAGGCCATTATGCTAACCGTTACATCACGGCCGCTCTAGTCTTTTAAAAAAAAGCTTTTAAAGTAATAAACATAAATATGGAAATATTTTTATATAGATTTAATTTATATTTGTTATGGTTCCAAAACCCAAGAGAGTAATACCTAAAGCAGGACAAACACAATTACCAGGCGTAGGTGCAAAATTTCTTGGGAGACACCATGAACAAAGGGTAATGAGAGCAATATATACTAAAACAAAAGATCCTAAAGCACCGATAGACCGAAGAATACACCCAAAAAACAGCCCAATGGGTAGAGCACAACTACTTGATTTTATAATAGAAAACCACGACCTTCTAAAAGATAGAGCAATAGGCGAATTTTATGAAGATATAAGAGGCATGACCCAAACCGAAATAAAATCACGAAAAGAAGAGTTAGATTCTTTTTTAAGGGTTTTAGATGAAACATATAAAAAAATAAGAAAAGGAAATCTTGAAACTTTAGTAAATTACGCCGAAAGAGATGAAAAAACGCTATTATTAACTGCACAAGGATTTATTACAAGAATAAGGCAGTATGTAACTAATCCACACAGAGTATTTGGCTATTTTGTAATTGATATGAATAATCTAAAAAGAATTAATGATGGGATATCACATACACTTGGAGACAGTTATCTTAGGACAATGGGTGAAATTGGATTAGAATTACAAAAAATATATGCTCAGTCAAATATTAAGTTCACTTTTGCAAGAACTGGCGGAGATGAATTTGAAATTTTGTTAAGCATGCCCAGAGATAAAGGATATAATTATGAAGAAACTGCAAAAAACTTTATTAGACAAATTAGAGCAATAGGAAAAAAAAGATGGGATGAAAAAAGAACAAGAGTAGCAACCGAATTAAGAATTGCAGAAGAGAATATACCTGAAATATCTTTCGCAGTTGGCTCTTTCATTGATTTAAAAACTTGCCCAATAACAATAACAGACCCAGGAAGTTATGAAAGAATTACTCCAGAACAAAGAGATAATATTGACCTATACATTGAAGACATAAGAGATAAAGCAGATAGACACATGCAAGAAAATAAAGCAGAAATGAAAGAAAGAAGGAGATAATATTTGCCTAAACCCTACGACCCACATAAACACTTCACAAGTATAATGAATAGGGAGCAAACTAATTCTATTGATATCCTATTAAAAGCGATCTTAGAAAGTGGAGTAAAACAGGGCATGAGTCAGGAAATGACTTACAAATTATTGGAAGCAGCAAGAAGGCTTAAAGACCAAAGGCTTAGAAGAAAAAGATTAAAGGTAACATCAAAAAAAGAAGGGCTCTCATTTTGGGAAGTTAAAAAAAGAACTAATGTTTATTCTTTTAAAGAAACAAAGGAATGGACTTATAGAGATTACTATAATCCGGATTATGTTAAAAACTCTATTTTATCTGCCAGCGTTAAAGGACCACACTTAGTATTATATGACAAAACAGGAAATCCAAGATTTGTTTTAGGATATGATTTAAACTACTGGAGGAATACTATAATCTATGCAATTCAGAAAGTAAGAACAAAAAATGCATATAGTGCAGATACCTCCGGATATTTTACTGAACGAAAAGAATATAGACACAAGCTGGAAGAAGAGGAAACAGAAAAATTTAAACAAGAATTAGGAATGTATCCATCCGAGTTTTTATTGTCAGAGTTTATTTTAAGAAACAGAGCACAATTGTCAACAGGAAACAAAATTTTCTTTAGGGTTGCAAAACACGACCCAATATATGCCCCCCTTATTAGTAGATTCTGTAAAAATGAGGACATTCAAGAAATAGATGTAACCAAAAAAAGAGTAAGAGAGATTCTTGGGCTTTAATATCTCTTCAATTTTACTTTTTTTAATAAATTAAAAGCTTCTTTTCCTTCTTCAACTTCACATCTATTTTTTTCAATTATTCCTAAGTGTGCTTCCCTTATCATTTTATCATTACTAAGGGCTATTTCATCAAACCCTGCTTTTTTTGCATCAATTATGCTTGTTGAGAAATATACTTTTTTTATTCCTGCCCAGTGAATCGCGGATAAACACATAGGACATGGTTCAGTAGAAGAATATAATTCTGCAGTTTCTAATTTTATTTTTTTCAATTTTCTACAAGCTTTAGAAATACAATTTATTTCTGCATGTCTTGTTGGATCTTTTTTTTTCAAAACTGTGTTGTGTGCCTTGAATACTTTGCCATTTACCACAATAACCGCACCAAAAGGTCCACCATGTTTTTTCTTTACTGCTTTTTTTGCTTCATCAATAGCCATTAGCATATATTTTTTTTCGTACATGTTAAATATAGAATGCCACCATATATAAAATTAATTATTACATAAGTTATTAGGGATTACATGTTACAAACTCTTAGCAAAAAAGACATAAAAGAACTTAATGAAAAAATCAAAGTGTACAATTTAGAAATCAGTACAAAAGAAAGGGTACAAAGAATAAACAATATAATTATACAAAATAATGTGCCACTATTTTTTGAATTAGATAACAAAATTATCCCAACACTAAAAAATAATAGTTTAACATTTCCAAAAGTATACATTGACCGAGGAGCAATACTGTTCATAGTAAAAGGAGCAGACCTAATGAAACCAGGTATTGTTTCAAATGAAGAATTTAAGAAAAATGACCTCGTTTTCATAGCTGACTCAGAACATAAAAAGAACCTTGCTCTAGGGATCGCCCTATTTGATTCAGCTGAGTTAAAAGAGATTGAAAAAGGAAAGGTAGTAAAGAATATTCACTTTGTAGGAGATGCAATCTGGAATTTTGCCCTAAATAAGTAACAAGGTTTTATTAAAGTATCCTTACTTTTTTATTATATCTTATGGGGTTATAGTGTAGCGGCTAGCACTTCAGGCTCCAGACGCAACCTTTTCTTTCTTTGAAAAGAAAGAAAATCTTAGCTTCACCAAAAGAAAGAAACATAACCTTTTGGGGAGTGAGTGTGATGGCGGAGTTAATTTGTAAAAATTAGCGATGATGATAATTGCAGGTAATAAACTTTATGTTTAGTCAATTAAGGGTTGCCAAGCTGAACACAGCGAAGGCTGACCCAATTTTGGCAGACGGTGCCTTTCAAGAAGCCAATTTTGTGAAAACAAAATTGCTTCAGGACCTAAAGAACTCTTTTGGAAGAAGCAAATTCCCTTAGGGAATTTCTTCAGCCACAGAAATACTTTTGCTTTACACAAAAGTAATTTCTTTGCAAGAGCAAAAGGTTCTTTTTGTTATTAAAAGGCTCGGGAGACACCTGCGGACCAGGGTTCGAGTCCCTGTAACCCCACTATTCTTTTTCTTTCTTTGGAAAAGAAAGGAAAAAGCATAAGTTCACCAAAAAGAAAGAAACTAGTGAATAAAAAAACAGCAGATTTATTAAATCAAAAACTTATTATATACAATGATGGAAGAAATTGAAATAAAAATTCTTGAAATTAACAAAGACGAAGTCATAAAAAAACTAATTAAATTAGGTGCAAAAAAAGTATTCGATGGCCCAATGAATTCAATTTATTTAGATAGAGATAAAGAACTAAGAGATACAAAAAAAACTTTAAGAATCCGTCAAAAAGGAGACAAATGCATTGTTACTTTTAAAATAAAAAAAGAAGACAGAGATGTAAAAATTGCAGACGAATATGAAACAGAAGTTAAAGACTTTGAAGAAGCAAAACTAATTTTTAAAAATTTAGGATTCGACGAATATAAAACAGATTTCAGAAACAGAGTTTCCTATAAATTAAAAAATTCATTAGTTGAAATTGACACTTTCCTTAAAGCCCATAATTACGTACCAACATTTTTAGAAATTGAATCTCCAAATAAAGAAGAAATAAAAGAAGTTGCTAAACTATTGGACTTTTCAGAAAATCAATTAAAACCATGGTCTGGAAAAGAAGTTTTAGAATATTATAAAAAAAAGAAAAAATAAAAAAAAGAATTAAACCACGAAGTGGCTTTTTCGCGAACCTTTTGGAAAAAGGCTCCCACGAAGTGGCTTTTTCCCAAGGCTTTTTTGAAAAAAGCCTTAATCCATGTCGCCCATTCCAGGAGGCATGCCTCTTGGGCCTTTTGATCTTCCGCTTCCTGCAATTATATCATCAATTCTTAGAATCATTTGTGATACTTCTGACCCTAAGTTTATTGCTTGGATTTTTATGTTTGTTGGTTCAATTACATTAAGTTTTTCCATGTCAGCAATTGTGCTATTCAGAACATCAACACCGCAGGCAACTTCTCCTTTTTTATGTCTATTTTTCAAGGCAACTAAAATATCTAAAGGATTCATACCAGCAGATTCTGCCAAAGTTCTAGGAATTATTTCCAAAGCACTTGCAAACGCATCTATTGCCAATTGTTCTCTTCCGCCAATTTCTTTTGCATATTCTCTTAATCTAATTGCAACTTCCATTTCGCAGGATCCACCACCAGCAACATATTTACCTGATTTTAATGAAGAAGTTACTGCGCCTAAAGCATCAACGATTGCTCTTTCTGCTTCATCCACAACGTGATCTGTTCCGCCTCTAACAAATATTGTTACTGCTTTTGCATCTTTACAGCCTTCAATAAATACCATTTCTTCTCCAGATATTTTTTTTTCTTGAACAATATCTGCATTCCCTAAATAGGTTTTATTTATTTCTTTTATTCTTGATGCAATTTTTGCACCTGTTGCTTTTGATAGTTTATCAATATCAGATTTTTTTACTCTTCTTATTGCCATAATTCCTGCTTCAGATAAAAAGTGTTGTGCTAAATCATCAATTCCTTTTTGGCAAATTACTACATTTGCTCCAGATGCTTTTATTTTTTCTATCATATCAGAAATCATTCTTTCTTCTTGTTCTAAGAATTGTTCTAATTGTTCAGGACTACTAATTTGCACTTTAGTATCTGTTTCTGGACTTTTTATTTCCAGAGCAACATCCAATAAAAGTATTTTTGCGTTACTTATTTTTTTTGGCATGCTGTTGCTTACAATTTCTTTATCAATTACTATTCCTTTAATCAATTCGCTGTCCTCTAAACTTCCACCAGATTTTTTTTCTATTTTTATGTAGTCGTTATCATAAATAACTTTATTGTCTTCAATAACAATAATTTGGGAAACTGCATCAATTACTAACTTAGCAAATTTTTGACAAGATTCTGCTGCCTTTCCAGTCATTGATGTTATTGCAATGTTATATAATTTCTTTTCATCTTTGTGGTCTACTTTGTATGAAATGTCATTGTAATATTCAATTGCTTTTGTTGTAGCCAATCTGTAACCATTAATTATACTTGAAGGGTGTATTCCATTATCCAAAAGTTTTTCTGCTTCTCCTAATAACTCTCCAGCAACCACTACAGCTGTTGTTGTTCCATCCCCTATTTCAGAGTCTTGGGTTTTTGCAATATCAACCATCATTTTTCCAACAGGGTGCTCAATAGCTATTTCCTTTAGAATTGTTGCCCCATCATTTGAGATTGTAACATCTCCCATTTCATCAACAATCATCTTGTCCATTCCTTTAGGACCCAATGTTGACCTTACTGCGTTGGCCACTGCTCTAGCAACCAAAATATTTACTCTTTGAGCATCTTTTCCTCTAATTCTCTTTGATCCTTCTTCTAAAAAGGCATTCTGTTGATTCTGCATTTCTGCCATTATATCACCCCAATAATAATAATTTCTAATAATTAGTACAAATATAGGAGTTAAAATCTTTAAAAAGCTTCCTGATTTAATAAATTACAATTTAACCCATAAATTCTCTTTTAAGAATACCAAAATAATAGGCATCCACTTCTTTACCTTTTTCAAAAAAGTATGCCCTGATGACTCCTTCTTTTTTTGCCCCAAATTTCATTAAAGATCCCTCTCCTCTCGGGTTATCTGATCTTACTCTAAAATACACTTTATTACAATTCAATTTAAATAAATAAGATAAAAATAATTTTAAAATTTGGTGAAAATGACCTTTACCCCAATACTCCTTTGCCAAGTAATAGCCTAATTCACAATTTTTATTTAAATAATTTGGGGTAGCTGTAATAGTACCAATAAAGTTATTTTCAAAAAGTATTCCATACTGATATTTTTTTTTATTATTCATTTCTTTCCAGCTTTGTCTAATATCTTGTTTAATTGACTCTTGCGTTTCAATTGGTTCATTATAGCTTTTGTGCATTTCATTTACTTGCTTAAAAATTGTCGATGCATCAGCTAATTTAAGTTTTCTGAAAACAATTTTATCTAAAACTATTGATTCGTCAAGATAATTCATAATATATGGAGCGCAATAAAGATTAAAAAGGTTAATCAGGAAAGCTGTTTTTTCTTATTGTACCACCCAAAGATAAACAAAACCCCGATAACAAAGGCAAACCCTGAAATCTGTATAACCCAGGATAAAACATACCATTCAAAAGGGATTCTTATTATCAGAATTATGTAAAGAATACCTGCAAGAATAAAGATAATACCACCAACTATCTCATACTTCCAGGATATGATTACAGCTACAAGTAAGATTAAAGCAGGCACGTTATGTATAAAAAGAGCAAAGACAGTTTGCCAAAACCCCAATCCATTACCAAAAACATCCAAAGACATCAAAAACAAGAAACAGACAAAGATTATTGCCAATATTCTGGGAGTCCAGTATAAAAACTTGCTAACTTTTCTATCCATTTCTAGTATATACTCCCTACCTATTTAACCCTTACCTTATCAGCGTTTTTTCCCTTTTCTTTAATAACATTTCGGAACTTTGTTATCCTATGGAGAAAATAGAATTACTTTTACCAGCAGGGAACTGGAGTTGCATTAGGGCAGCAGTAGAGAATGGAGCAGACGCAATTTATTTTGGTACTACTGAATTTAATGCCAGACGAAAAGCAGACAACTTCTCAATAGAGGATGTGAAAAAGGTTGTTTTTTATTGTCACAAAAACGGAGTTAAAGTATACTGCACATTAAATGTACTTGTAAAAAATAGCGAAATTACCAGTTTTTTTGCAACAGTAAAAACACTTTATTTAGCAGGTGTAGATGCAGTAATAGTACAACATATTTCTTTTATTGATATTATAAAACAAAACTTTCCTGGCATGGAAGTACACCTTTCAACACAGGCAGCAATTAGTAATTCATATTTCTCAGAATTAATAAAAGGTGCAGACAGAGTTATTCTACCAAGAGAATTCAGTCAAAAAGAAATAAAAGATTTTATTAAAAAAACGAAACTTCCTGTTGAAATCTTTGTGCAGGGGGCATTATGTTTTTCTTACAGTGGGAAATGTTTATTTTCTAGTTTTCTTGGCGGTCGATCAGGAAATAGAGGCTTGTGTGCTCAACCCTGCAGAAAAATATTTTCGGGGTCACGTTTATTAAGCATGAAAGAGTTAAGTTTAATTCAAAAAATCCCGCAAATTATTGATAGTGGAGTTTCTTGTGTAAAAATTGAAGGACGATTAAGAAACGAAAAATATGTAGCAGCAGCAACAAGAGTTTATAGACTTGCAATTGATTCTTATTACAAAGGAACATTTAAAGTAAATCCCGAAAGTTTTAAAGAATTAGAATTTGCTTTTAATCGTGAATTTACAGAGGGTTATTTTTCTGAAAAGAAAGATTTAGTTTCTCCAGAGAATGCAATGTCACGGGGATTATATTTAGGCACTTTAGAAGAAGGAAATTTAATAAAAATTACAGAGGATTTATCTGTTGGAGATGGCCTGGGAATTTGGTTAAAAAACAAAGTGGATGGAGCAAAGGTAAAAAAAATGGAACGTGATGGAAAACCCATTACTGATGCACGAATGGGAGATACAGTAAAAATTAATATAAAAGCGCCGGCAGGAACAAAAATTTACAAAACATCATCCCAAAAAGAGCTTACCGCCAGAGAAATAAGGTTTGATAAGAGAGCACAAATTTTTGTAAGAAATAGAGAAAATAATCCACTTGTTTTACCTGCTATTTTGCCACAAAGATCAAAAAACCAAGAGATAATTGTAAAGATATACTCAACAGAAGAAGGCAATAAGGCATTAGATACAGGAGTAAAAGTATTTTATAATATTTTTGAAAAAGATTTTGATTCTAAATTTGGTGCTTTTGTTCCAAGAATATTATCTGATTTTGATGTTGAAAAAGCAGTTGAATTAATTAAAAGCCTTAAAGTTAAAGACGTTCTTATTGGAGATTTAGGAGTATATGCTTTACTAAAAGATTCTGGATTAAATTTGTATTTAGATTATTCTGCAAATGTCTTTAATGATTATGATATTTTGTTTTTCAAAAATGCAATTCCAATTGTTTCTCCTGAACTTTCTTTTAGAGAATTAGGAGAATTTAAAAACAAGAATTTTGTTGTACTAACACACGGAAAAATAGTTTTTATGAACACAAAGTATAACCAACTTCCAAGTTCATTAACTGATGAAAAAAATTATATTTTTCCAGTTAGAAAAGAGTATAATTATTATCAAATTTTAAACAGTGTAGATTTAGGATTAGTTTACAAAGTAATGGGGTTAAAAGACATAAAAATAAACAAATTCTTTTTAGATTTAGAATATGATGTTTCAGAAACAATAAAAATGTACCAAGACATTCTAGCAAGTAAAAAAGTAAATGCTGAGAAAAACAAATACACCAAAGGGCACTGGGAAGAAGGGGTACTTTAAATAGATACATATATATATTTTTTAGTTAATATAGGATATTAAGGTGTTTTTATGGGCAATGAAAGCAGTGCTATAAAAAAAAAGGATAATCTTTTAACTTATGATAGTAATAACAAAGAAAAAACAAATAGCATTAGAAGACACCCACAAAAAGCAGAAATTACAACAAAAAAATTAATAATTGCATTAAGCATAATAGCAATTATTGTTATTTTATTAGTAGCAGGATATTTCCTATTTTTCCATAAAAATACAGCAAAAACACAACAAGCAGTTATTTTTAATAACGGGATATTTATAAAAAAAATCCTGCCAGGAAACCCAACCACAGAGTTTTTGACTTTAGATAATGCACAAGACTATTTTTTAATTGCTTTTTCTCCAACTGATTCCAAATTAAAAACAGACAATGCAATATTAACCCTAGAAAAAAACATCTACTTAATTGCAACCACAAATATTTTTGACATAGAGTTAACCTACAATTCAAAAAGTTGCGGGCTATATTTGCCAATAAAAACAGCAAATTATAATGATTTTACAGAAGAAGAAAGAACAGAATTAATCAATAAAATAAAAGAAGAATATTACCCTGAACTAGATTGCGACTTAGTTAATGTATTTGAAAAAAGCATTATTGAAGAGTTAAATAACGAAATTGTAAAAGGCAATTTAAAAGCACAAAAAAATACAATAATTTATCTAGCTGCTAAATCAGATGCATTTACTACATACTTAGATGCAATAACCAATTCTGCAAATAATGAACTTAAAAAAGCAAGGATAACAAAACAGTATTCAGCCATACCTTTAGACATCAGTTTGGAAGTAAATAAAAATAGCATAAATCCGATTGATGATGATTTTGTAATAAAAATTACTGCAAATAAACCACTTTTTAAAGAAGACTATATTCTAAATGTTGTAGAAGTAACAAATAAAGAGACATACCCTTTAGCAACAGAATCCAGCCCATATCAAGAACAGCCTTTTGTTGCAACAAATTATTGGGATGGTAGCATTAACCAAGGAAAGTTTGGATTAAAATATAAAAAAGCAACATATAATTTAGAAGTAATTAGTAAATCCACAAACCAGGTACTTGCAAAAACAACAATAAACACAGACCCAGGGGACCTGTATACAATAGAATACAATTACTATGATTTAAAAAAAGCAATACCCCCCGAAAAGTATTCCCAATTAAGTTTATATAACCAAGAATCAGAAAAGATACCTTTAATCTTTGATAAACTAGAAAGCAACCCACAAATTGCAAGCACAAACCCAGAAATAAAAATAACAACACATAAGACTTATCAAATCCACCCAAAAAGTATTCCGGCTTATAAATTTACACCTTCTGAAACAGAAGTCATTAAATTATTAGAACAGTTACCATTTTTGGAAAATATGGAGAATTTATTTTTAAGAGAGCAAGGGGTTTTTGAAAAAAATCTAAACCCTGCACAATTTAAAGCCTTAAATGATTTAGTTGAAAAAAATGTTATTTATTTAGGACAGCCATACATTGCAACAGTAACTCCCGATTTTACAGAAAGAGATAATTTAATAGACACATCCACATTAACTACTTCTTTTTTCGACATAAAACAAATTGAAATAAACACATTTCTTTTTTCACACCCATGTGCAAACAAAGACGACACTGTTTGCTTAATGCAAGCCGCATATTTGCGCCAATTACCAAAGGATGGTGATATAGGCGGTTATGCAAACTTAGAAAAAAATGCAGATATTAACAAAGATTTTATTATTACTGCAAAAGAAGGAACCAACAAAGATTGGTTATTTATTGCCCCACACGGTGGAGTAATAGAACCAGGAACAGACCTTCTTGCAGCGGATTTAGCTAGCGAGGGTAATTATGGGCTATATACTTTTGTAAGCAATAATCAGGTTTGTTTTGAAAATGAGTGCAGGTCAATGCATATGACATCAACACAATTCGATGAGCCAAGCATGTTTAAATTAATAGATGATTATAATGAAGGAGTTGCAATATCTTTACACTGTTATGGAAGTAATGCAAAAGATGATCCTTACCCTGGAGAAGAAAATGAACATATAGTAATTGGTGGACAAAACCATAATTTACAAATACTAATGGTAAAAGAATTAACTCAATTAGGATTTACGGGGTTAGAAATAAGAGCAAAAGATTATGCTGACAATTTAACTGAATTAAATAAACTTAGGGCTGCTGTCCCAAGCAGTGTAGAGGTTTCTATAAATGGATTATTTGCGGGGGTAGATTCAGCAAATATGGTAAACCTTAGCAAAGACAAAGGAGTTCAAATAGAAATTAGCAGAAAATATATGCGAAAATTTATTATCCTTAACTCAGAATGTGGATTTACAAAAACCCAGACATATCATAATTTTGTTACTGGTTTAATTAATGCAATGCACCAATATGAATCAGAGTATATTTATCAAGATGTGGTTGAAAGTTAGTTTATCTTCAAGGGTTATGTTATTAACAAGATAAACAAAATAAGACAAAAAAAAGTTTTTATTACTTCTTTTTTGTAATATTGTCTATTCCTTTTTCGATAGCAGAAATAAGACTTCTCTCAGTACCATATTCTAAAAATATCTGGGATACTGCTTTAAGTGATCCTGATAACTCTGAGCCTCTTTTATAGATGCAAATTATTGGTATTAGTTTTTTGTCTGCCCAACCCAATTCAATACCTAATCCTATTGAAGGATTTGATACGTCTGCAATAACTAAATCACAATCAGTATTAAAAAACTCTTTTGAATTATAGGGTGCTGTTGAATGTTCGTGTGGCAAAACAAAATTATGAATTTTATTTAATGCACTTTTCCTTATTGGATCATATAGTTCTTTCTTAAAATCAAAAGAAGTTGAGTGTGCAACATAAATATTCATAAAATAATTAGAATTCTAAAATTTATAAGCCTATTGGATTTTCAAATGTTCATAAAGTTTATCCCTAGTCTTTTGTCCAATTAGCCCTGCCAGCTTTATTGGGTCTGCTTTCTTTATGTCTCCAATATTTCTGATTCCTACGGAATAAAGCTTTCTTGCTTTTACCCTTCCAATACCAGGAAGCTCCACCAAGAATAGCAACTCTTTTCCAACACCATATCTTAGTCTATATTCAAACAAAGACATATCTTTAATCAAATCAGCGTAGCCCTGTTTATCAACAATTTCTGCTAATGCTCTTGTAGCATATGCGATCCATTTCATGGATTCTACTTTCTGGTGCAATATGCCTGGCTGAATATCATACTTATCCAACAGTTCCTGCTCAGAAACTTCGCTTACCCAGTCATAAAATATTTTCAAAAGCAAGAACTTATTTGGGAGATCGTATTCTTCAAAAATTTCATACTGATTTTTTAAAAAATAACTGCTTTTTTCAGTTAACTCAAGTCCAATTTCATTTTGCCCCGCTTTTGGAATAGTAGGATATGGTTTCAGTTCTATTGTATTTATTAAACAATAAAGCAAGGAATAATCACTTTTATGCCCACTCAAAAAATCAAGATAATTCAAAATATTATGTGCTGAAAATGGGTCAATGTAAAGTTCAGAAACCCTTTTTCCTATTGGAGTTGCCGATATTTTTTCTCCAAATTCTATAAAACCATATTCTCGCAATTCATCTAATACAGAACGTATTCTATCATAAAGCAAATAATCATTTTTAAATTGCAAGTAATACAAAGTTTGGCTGAAAAAGTTTTTCATAGTCTCGTCATCATACACAAACTCACTTGCAATTAATGAAAGCAATAATGTTCGCAAAACAGCAAGATTTCCAATTTGGGATAACACTTCTTCTGGCTCTGCCAAAACAAACTCTTCAAACAATTTATCTTTTTCACGCTCATCTTTTGAAAGAATTATTGATTCCCCAAAATCATCATACCCAAGCCGTCCAGCTCTTCCAGACATTTGAAGATATTCTCTTACGGGTATTTTTGCCATTCCAGTTATTGTGTGCCGAAACACGCTATGAATTATTACTCTGTATGCTGGCATATTAATTCCTGCTGCAAGAGTTGGAGTAGCAGAAATTACTTTTATTTTTCCATTTCTAAAATCATTTTCTATTTTTTCTCTTAATTCAGCTCTTATTCCTGCATGATGAAATGCAACCCCATTTTCCATTAGAGAAATTATTTCTTTATCAAAACTCGTTAAAGATTCCGAATCTAAATCATAATTATTTATTTTATCTTTTAAAACAAAAGTTTTCAATTGATTTGCTAAAGATTGAGCATTTTTTCTTGTATTTGTAAAAATTATTGCTTGTTTATTTTTATTAACGGTGTCTTTAATGATATTATGTAATTCTTTTGAAATCTCACGAGGGATTTCTTCTATTTCTTTTTCAAAATATATTTTATTATCTACTAATACCCCTTTTCGTAAATTAACTGGCCTAAATTCAGAATAAATCTCTTCAGCATTAAGCCAATCTGCCAGCTGTTTTGAATTAGGTATTGTTGCACTAAGCCCAACTATTTGCAGGTCTTTTATCATATTTCTTAACTGTATTACTGATACTTCTATTGTAGGCCCTCTGTCAGAGTCAAGAATATGCAATTCATCAATTACTAATAGCCCAACAGCATAAAGCCAAAAAGATTTGTGCCTAATCAAAGAGTCTAGTTTTTCATAAGTAGTGAAAATAACATTATAATTTTCTAAATATTTCGAACTAGAATCTAAATCGCCAATTGAGATGGCACATTTTATTCCAAATTCTTTTTCATATTTTTTTTTAAAATTTGAATAGTGTTCACTTGCTAAAGCCTTAAGCGGACAGGTGTAAATTACCTTGCGTTTTTTATTTAAAATAGTATCAAGGGCAACAATTTCAGCCACTAATGTTTTTCCTGAAGAGGTTGGGCTTGCAACAACTAAGTTTTTATCTAAAAAATTAAAAGATTTGTTTTGGATTTCATTAAAATCAGGTATTTTGCTAAGCTCTTTTACTTTGCTTAACAAATCACTTCTATTTATCACTTACCCACCTAGAAATTACTTTATAGCTTAAAATCAGATCATCAACACCTTTAAGAGTCTCAGAAAAAAGGATAATTTTCTTTTCCGAAATGCCTTTTTTTATATCTATAGCCTGTATTATCTGCTCTCCAAAGCCCTTATCCTTGTAGACTACAGAGTGTTCTAGGGTTTCAATTATATTATCCCTAAATGTTTGGTTACCCATAAAAGCAAGAATTATTTTTTTAAGTTTAGGATCTGAAATTAGTTCAAGCGGGATTCTTAGTTTTTTTATTTCTTCTCTATAATCTTTATCAGTCATAGATCTCATTTTATGTTTCCAATAAACCGAATCAAAAAATCTCTTTCGCTTTGTGGTTTTAATATAATTGACAGCATCAAAGTTTATTTTCTGCCAGACCTTAAGTTTTTCCATAAGATCTTCTTTTTGTTTTAACAGTTCCCCCAGTTCATCCTTTATTTTTTGTTTACTAGGATATGTAACTCTTAGCTGAGGCGTATATTTAGTTTTTACTATGCCACCTTTCTTAAAATAATAAATTACGGCACTCTTCTCTTTGGACTTTAATTTTTTAACCTCATTACTATATGTTTTTTCAAACTGCCCAAAGGAGGTATAAAGATTACCCATAATGTAAAATAGTGTGTGTAAGATATAAAAAGCTGTCCTTTTAGAAAAAAGTATGAGTGCCCCAAAACACCCTGCGGGCGCTACCCTTTTCAAAAAGCCTTTAAGAAGAGAAAAATATATATCCCCCTATTAACTATTTATAGTATGCAAGCCATAAGCAATATATTTGTCCTTTATCCTGAAAAAAACAGATTCTCATCAAACACCTACCTCATTATAGGTAAGGAACCTCTACTAATAGACCCCGGGTCACATTCAAAAGAATACTTACAAAAGTTTTTGATTGAAAATGGACTCAATTTTGGAGATATTAAAAAAATTATTCTTACACATGCACATGCAGATCATTTTAGTTCAGGGCAATACTTCAAAAATGCTATTTTTTATATTTCTGAAGAGGATGGACAATATCTTAAGACAAGAGACAACTTTTACACTATGTCAGAGTTTTTTGCAAATAAATTCTATCCTGAAAATTTAAAATACATTAAAGAAGATGATTTTTTTGATTTGGGTTGCCAAAAACTATTTGTAATTATTACCCCAGGACATACTTTAGGGGGACTATGTCTATATGATAAAGAAAATTCTTTACTTTTTTCAGGAGACATTCTATTTGAAGATAGTTGTGGAAGATTTGATTTAATATCATCAGATAAAAATAGTGTTATAGACAGTTTAAAAAAATTACAACAAATTAATTTTAAAATTCTACTATCTGGTCACGGAATGGTATTCACTAGTTCTAAAGAAGATCAAAAAGAAAATATAACACAAATATTAAAACAAATAAAATAATTAGAATAACAAAAAGTTTACTATTGTGAAATAATAAAAACCTTATCTTTAATTCTTACTCTTTCATTCACTTTCAGACCCACTTTTGAACCTTTATTTGCCTTTTGAATTGATTTCCCGTCTATTTGTATTGAACTAACTTTCTGCCTGAAAAATGTGCTTGTTCCTTCCACCTGGATAGTATCACCTTTTTTTAATTCTGTTTGTAATTTTAATTCAAACACATTTATTTTTGCGTAAAAATTTGATGCATTTCCTAAATAGATTTTCTTTTCTGTTTCTAAAGATTTGTCTTTTTCATGTATGCTTTCTTTTCCAGGAGTGTAGAAATAAAAACCAGAGGTAAATCCACGGTTGTATACTTTTTTTAATTCTTCCAGATATTCTTTTTTCTTTTTTTCAGTAAATTTTCCTTTAGAAATATCATTCAAAGCGGATTTGTAAACTTTTGCAGCAACATAAACATATTCTGCAGGCTTTGTTCTGCCTTCAATTTTTATTGCTTTAGGTTTTAAATCTGCAATTTTATCCAGGAATTCAATTGTACAAAGATCTTTTGAACTAAAGATTGTGTTTCCAACAACATCTAACTCTTTATCAGACTCTTTCATATAAAATGTACGTCTACAGACTTGTGTACATTCTCCTTTATTTGCACTTTTATCAAAGCAATACAAACTTAAAAAACATCTTCCTGAAATTGATATGCACATACTACCATGACAAAAAACTTCAAAATCAACCGCTGATTTTTTCTTAAATTCCTTTATTTTTTCTAAAGATAATTCCCGTGCAAGTACAACCCTATCGATTCCAAAAAATTCTTTTAATTTATTTGCGCTTAAAGAGTTACTTACAGACATTTGGGTACTAACATGTATTGGGATTTTATTTGCTTTAACTATTTCAATTACACCCAGATCAGAACAAATTATCCCATCTATTTCAGCTTTTTTTGCTTCAAAAACTATTTTTTTTATTTTTTCTAATTCAGTATCATAAACAATAGAGTTCAAAGTTAAATATGATTTCATTTTATTTTTATGACATAGAGAGACTATTTTTTTCAACTCTGAAACTTCAAAGTTCTTTGCAAAAGCCCTAAGGTTAAAATCATTAACTCCAAAGTACACTGCATCTGCTTTTGCTTTTATTGCTGCTTGAAGTGATTCTTTACTCCCTACTCCTACTAAAACATCTATTTTTGCCATAAATATACCCTACAGTATATTTTAAACGGAAAGTGTATTTATTAGTTTGCAAAATTACCAAATCAAATATCTTTTTATATTATGCCGTCCTTTATTATATGTACTTGAGAGGTGGTGCTATGGACTACAAAAATCTTATTGAAAAAAACATTTATTTTGTTGAACCAAATGAGCTTCTATCAAAGATAGCAAACAAGCTAAGAACTGAAAAAGTAATATTTGTAAGAGACAGTAACAAATTTTATGGTGCAATTTCAAAAAAGAGCTTCATGCTAGTAGGTACGGATCTCTCAAAAATAAAAGCAAAAAGCATAGTAAAAAATGTTCCTGAACTAAATAATAAAGTAAAACCCCAAGAAATAGTTGAGGCTTTCATCAATACAAACCTTGAAAAACTACCTTACTCAGAAGATAATGAAATTATCGGATATCTTTCCCGAAATAAAGTTTTAGAACACATTATTTTGCCAGAACTTGACGGCACAGTAGGAGAAATAATGTCAACAAATGTAATTTTCATAAACATAGATGACAACATCGCCCAAGTTTTAGCACTTCTAAAAGAGCATGGTATAAAAAAATTAGTTGTCCTTGATAAAGGAGAATTAGCAGGGGTAATAACACTAACAAACATCTTTAATTATTTTGTTACGGGGGATAGAATTAACCTAGATAATTTAAGAAATACAAATGTAAAAGAGGTAATGAAAGAAAATATTATTTCAATTGGGCCAAATAAAAATATTTCTGAAGCAATAAAAAAATTAATTAATGGAAAAACATCATCTTTAGTTGTTCATGAAAGCAGAGACATAAAAGGAATTTTAACAAAAGCGGATGTTTTTGAAAAGTATTTAACAAAACAAAAAAAGAAAAGCTTTTCAATTCAAATAAGTTCAAAACTGGACAAATTACCAACAGAAACAATTAATAAAAAATTAGAAAAATTAAGTAAGTTTTTCAAAGAAGATGAAGAAACACATATCTTTGTATACCTTACTTTAGGAAGTGAAAAATACAAAGGTTCACCATTAGTTAACTGTAGACTAAGGGTTGTAAACTCAAGAAATTGTGAGAATATTTCTGTTGAAGGCTGGGGTATAGATCAAGCAATTGAACTTGCTGTAGAAAAAGTAAAAAGAAGAATTGTAAAAGGCAGAGATACCTTTTATTAATTTTTTATTATTTATATTAAAAAAAAAAGAAAAAAAGAATAGATTAGCTATTCTATTTCTGTTACTTTAAAGTTGTCAAAAGCTTGAGCCGAGCTAGACAAATATAATCCAATCCATCTTGCTTTTTCATCTTTTTCTGCACCGGAGTTATCCACGTATGTGGACCATTCTTCGCCATTTACATAGGCAGTGTACGTGTTGCCTTTAACAACAAATTTCAAAGTAACATCTGCCCCTTTTGCTAATGTACCTGTTGGGTTTTTCTGAAGAATATCACTCCAACCACCAGAGATACCCGCTGCTGCTTTTATCCAATATGACTCTCCAGGATAAGCAATACCATAAGATTCTATAAATGGCTTATAGATAAAGGTAAGACCATCAATTGCAGCATAATAAGGATATTCTGTGCCTCTTAGAACTACTCCCGCATCTAATGAATTCTTTAGGTCCACTTCAATAATATAGTTCTTAGCGTTTACTTTTAGACCCACAAATTTTTTACCTACATAAGGAGTAGTTGGTACAACACCATCAACCAAATATTGTAATTTTCCTGCTGCAACTCCAAAACCATTCTTTGACAAACCCCAGTCAGCCCAGTATTTTTTTGTAAATTCAGGATTTTCAAAATCATCTTTAAATCCAGTCATTACTCCTGCCGGGCCTAAATCAGTAACCCCGCTGTCAACATAGTCTTCAATAGCAGTTACTTTAAAGTTGTCAAATACTTGCCCAGTATTAGGCCAATAAAGACCAACCCAGTTTTCTTTATCCCCGCTATATTCATTTTTTTCATCTATATATGTTACAGATTCTTCACCATTTACATAGGCAGTAAATTTATTTCCTTGGACAACTACTTTCAAGTGCAAATTAACACCTTCATCTAAAGTTCCTTTTTCACTTTCCAAATATAAGGACCCCCAACTATAAGATCTATTTGTCCAATATGCTTTTCCAGGCATCTTTGCTTCATAGGAATAATTTGATGGCAAATAAATGTATGCCAAACCGCCAAGAGATTTTTCTGGTGCGAATTCTAAACCTCTAACTATAATTCCTGCGTGTTGTGAGTTTTTTAAATCAACTTCAACAACATAATCTTTGGCGTTTACTTTTAAGCCAATAAATCTTTCACCAACAATTTTTGTATCTGGAACTTTTCCATCAATTAAATATTGAAGACCACCATTTACAACTTCAAAAGAATTTTCTCCAAAGCCCCAACTAGCCCAATATTTTGCACTATAATCTGCGCTTTCAAAATTATCAGAAAAAGGCAGTGACACTCCGCTATCAGTTACTTCTGAATTATTTTCTGTTTTTGTTTCATCTGTATAAGTTTGTGTATTATCTATTGATTTTGTTTCAGTATCAGTAATTGTTGTTTCTGCAGTTACAATTTCTTCTGGATTCCCAGACTCAATTAATTTTGAGCCATTAGCAATAACACACATTACTTGGTTATCACTTTCTCTAATATACACTGTTATATGTGTACTGTCCTGATAAAAATCTGCAACCCAGTAAGGCACAGCTTTCATCTGCACACCACATTCTTCTTTTATTTTATCTAAATATTGATCTACAACATCTTGCTCCCATAATGCCATTTTAAATTCTGCATTTGGGTATTGTGCTAAAAAAGCCTGTACTTGTGGCAATCCTTTTGCTACACTTTCCACGCCCCCACTACCAACACAACCAGATAGTGATAAAACCAATACTAATGTTAATACCCCTACTATTGTTTTCCACATTTTGCAGCCCCCTTAAATTAAACCCCACATTGAGTCAAAATAATTGTGCCATCTTCAGCCACAGTAAACACTTTTTCTGTATTGTCCAAGTCATAGGTAAACACATTATAAAAAAAAGCATTCAATTTAACTGCTTCTGTCACATCACAGCTCAAATTAGTTGATTTTAAATATTCCTTTACATAATCAATTGCTTCTTGTTCATTTGATATTGTTTTTGTTCCTTCCATTAGTATTGGGCTAGGAGTTACTCCTGAGTCACACCAACAGGAAGGCACTAAACAGCTATAAAGTTCGCAAACATCATCTTTCACTGCTAAACAATTATCAGGCAAGTCATAATTGTTTTCATCAGATACTACACAGCCATAAAGAAAAACCAAAGAAATAGATATTACAAAAAAAGATATGAATAGTAACTTATAATTTCGCCTATGTTTTGGCATATGTATATTACATTAAATACTTTTATATGTTTTTTGCATAGAAATTAGTTTCCGTTATTTGATACAGAAGGCCTTAATAATAGACGATATGGGCTTGCATTCCCTACTTTTAGAGCCACATCTGTTTCAGAAATAACATCTATCTGGATAGATTTATATTTTATAAGAGCATCATTTAAATCTGAAATACTGTTTGCAGATAACACAAAATACCCATTAAAAGAAAGCAAATAATTACAGATATCATTTTGTATTAAGTTTAAAGATTTTGGGCAGAAAAACCCAGCACTAGGAATAACAAAAGCAATATTTTCTTTTGTGCCAAAACTTTTTATTATATTTTGAGATATCAAATATTTTTCAATATTATTTCCAGTAATAGTAAGAAGAGTTATTTTTCCAATTTTATTTGAAATAACTTTATCAACACCATCCAAAGATATTTTTCCTTTGAATAAATTAGGATATGTTAATTTCAAAGTATGGGCCATTCTTTTTGCAAGATAAAGATCATATTCTTTTATTTGTTCATCAGGCCCAACTTTAGAAATATAACCTATTAATTCATCTATGCTTGCAGGGTTATTATCTTTTGCCCTTTTAAAAATTTCTTTATATTCTTTAAATAATCCAAATAATTCTGCAAAACTCTCCAAAGAAACAGAAGACAAATCGACCCACAAATTTGAATTACTTGTACCATCATAATACAAACTTTCAATTGGAAATCCAGTTGGCTCAGAATTAGAATTAAATTGTTTAACTAGCTCCGCGTCTGGGTTTGCTTGTTTTAAACCTAAATAAGATTTTTCAAAGTCGAATACTACTACTGGTATAGCACCCAAAGAAAATTCTTCAGTAATGTCAAAAATAAGCCCTTTTTGATTTTCTTTTTTTCCAAATATAATTGTTTTTCTAAATGCATCGATTTCTTCTGATGCTAATTCTTCTGATGCCTTATGCTTACCCAAAGTTAACATGTGCCCAAAATTTAATTTAACATCTGAAATCTTTTGCAGCCCAGTGGGTTTCTGCATAGCCTTAAACACATTTAAAGGATTTATAAAAAATGCTGCTTGGGCATCCTTACCTGATTCATGCAAATCCTTTAGATCAATATCATATGTTTCCGCAATATCAAATACTACTTTTTTTGTTTTTGCTAAAACTTGTATCTGTTTTGTTATTTCCCGATCCATTTCCACCTTATTATTAGGTATTGCCACAGATGGGACAGTTAAGCAAAAAAACTTGTCTGTTCGATTTGAGCCATGGATTAAATAAAGTAAATTGTCTTTAGGCAATGTTTCTGCAAAAGACTCTAAATCCCCTTTAGCATAACCAACATAAATAACATTGATTACCAGATTAGCACTATCATTACTATACAGTTCAGTAAGTATAAAACTATCAAGCATAGACACTTTTAAGGCATGGCCATCATATTTCCCTTCAAATAAAATAGCCCAATCTGCCATAGTTATCACACTTAGTGTATATAAATATAAACTTAGCAAATATATACTTTGCGGATATATAATGTTATAGTGATAATTTATGGTTGTTAGAAGATTACGGGGAGTAGGGGATATAAAAAGAGGAAATACCCAAAAAGCACAAATATATATTTCACAAGATTTTAGGTCCAAACCCGAGAAAAAAACAACACTAAGAGACAGAATAAGACAAATTCAGGATAATATCCAAAAAAGAAGGCTTGAAAGAATGCACCCAGCGGTTAGACAAGCATATGTTAGCTATCTGGCTGCAGAAAAAAGTCTAAAACGATTTCAAAAAGGAGTAAAAACACTAAAAGAGCAAAATAAAGCAGAACTAGAAGAATGGAAAAAGAAGTTAAAAAATGCAGACGATGAAGAGAAAGCTGAAATTCTTACACAAGCTAAAGAAGATAGACAAAAAAGAACAGATTATTTAGATAGTTGGAAACATGCTCTAGAAAATGCAGAAAGCGACTACAAAATAGCAAGACAAGAATTAATTGAAGCAAGAAAGGAACACGGGTAGCTGTTTCTTTTTATTTTTTTAGGTTTTTTCCTGTTTTTTATTTCACAAATTTTTGGAATAATACAAACACCCCATATTTCTTTTAAGAATTAAACTAAACATCTCTTTTTTAAACGTTTTCCTTAGAAATATATTTAGTAAGTTGCTGATTTCCAAAAAGAGAAATCCCAACAGACACATAAAACAAGTTTTATGAGAGTATAGTCCGATAGTGTAGGGGTCTATCACTCGGGGCTTTGAACCCCGAGACCGGAGTTCGAATCTCCGTCGGACTATAATGGGATCTTTAGATCCCAATATCCCTTGGATATCCGCGCTGTTTTCCCGAGGCTTTTTCATAAAGCCTCTTCGGATGTCCGTCGGACTATTCTTTTCTTTTTAGAAAAAAGAAAAGCCTAAGCTTGCCAAAAGAAAAACGTGGGACAAGCCCACTTATTGATTTAATTCTTATTTGTGATAACAATGGACAGAATTTTAGCAAAACAAAGATATAAATACCACTATCTAAAAAAACCAGATAAATGTGTATTCTGTACAGTAGAAAAAGAAAAAATAATCTACGAAACAAAACATTCTATAATAATTCCCAATCTATTCCCTTATATTTATGGCCATTTACTAATAATTCCAAAAAAACACGTAATACAGCCTGAAGAACTTACAAAAGAAGAAAATCAGGACTTATTAGATTGTATCTTATTTGCAAAGAAAATCCTTACTGCTGAACTAAACCCCAGAGGATTTAATATAGGGATAAATCTAGGGGATGCAGGAGGAAGTATAGACCATTTGCATTGGCACATAGTACCCAGGTTTAAAGGCGACATTGGGTTCGTATCAACAATAGGAAACTTCCAAGTATTTTCAAAAGAACCCTTAGAAATGGCAAAAGATTTGAGAAAAAGAACAATATAGCTTGTAATTTTTAAACAATACTTAAATAAATACCTGCTTTTATATAATATATAAATAAATTCAGGTATACTTATGGCTAACAAAAAAGGTACACAAAAAACAGAAATTACAACAAAAACACTAATAATTGCAGTAAGCATAATAGCTGTTATTATTGTTTTATTGGTAGCTGGGTATTTCTTGTTTTTCCATGAAAATGCTGCAAAGACACAACAAACAGTTATTTTTAATAATGGGATATTTACAAAAAAGATACTGCCAGGAAACCCAACCACAGAGTTTATGACTTTAGATAATGCACAAGATTATTTTTTAATTGCTTTTTCTCCAACTGATTCTAAATTAAAAACAGATAATGATGTGCTAACCCTAGAAGAAAACATATATCTAATTGCAACCAACAATGTTTTTGACATAGAACTAACATATAATTCAAAAAGTTGCGGATTATATTTACCAATAAAAACATCAAACTATAATGATTTTACCGAAGAAGAAAGAATGGAATTAATCAATAAAATAAAAGAAGAATATTACCCTGAACTAGATTGCGACTTAGTTAATGTATTTGAAAAAAGTATTATTGAAGAGCTAAATAACGAAACCCTGATGGGTAATTTAGAAGCACAAAAAAATACAACAATTTATCTGAAAGACAAAGAAGAATCAGCTTTAAAAACAGTTTATTTTAATGCAATAGATGCAGGAAAAGCCATGCTTGAAGAAGCAAAGATAAAAAAACAGTACAGCGATGTTGATTTAAAAGTTACCATGACAGCAAATAAAACTAACATAAATCCATTTGAAGATGAGTTTATAATAACTATTGTTGCAAACAAACCACTTTTTAAAAATGATTATATTTTAAAAGCTAGAGACATGTATAACAACAAAGAGTATTACCTAGATACTGAGCCAACATCAAACCAAAATGCACCTTTCGTTGCACAAATTTATTGGGACGGTTGTATTAATAACAAAGATTATGGATTAATGTATAAAAATGCAACATTTGATTTAAGATTAATTAGCCCTACTACAGACAGAGTATTTGATATTCAACTAGTTACAACCAATATAGGAGAATTATATTTACCCGCATATAGTTACAATGAATTAGAAAAAGCTATACCCCCAGATAAATACTCTGAAATAGACGTATTTAATCACGAATCAAAAAAAACACCCATAATTTTTAATTATTTTGAGGCAAACCCTGGGCCCTCAAAAAGTAGTAATCCAAATATAACCGTAACATTCAATAAAACATACCAACTACATTCAAAAAGTGTTTTTGCATACAAACTCACTCCTTCTGAAACAGAGGTAGTTAAGTTATTAGAAAAGTTACCCTTTTTGGAAAATATAGATAATTTATTTTTAAGAGAGCAAGGCGTTTTTGAAAAAGATTTTACAGAAACCCAAAAAGCAGCATTAAATAGCCTAGTTGAAAAAAACATAATTTATTTATGGCAACCATATATTGCCACAATAACTCCAAATCTTACTGAAACAGCAAATACAGAATTAGTAACAGAGTCCAAATTAAACTGGAATTTTTTTGAAAAAAAAGAACTACTAATACGTACTTTCCTTTTTAGTGACAAGCTATCGCTACAAGACGCAATTACAGTAATAAAAAATTCAAACTCAACTGAACAAAAGTTTGAACCAATAATAAAGATTGCAAATAAAATACGTATAAGACAAAACAAACTTAATTCTTTAAATATGGCCTATGACCTTTATGAAAGTGATTATATTCTTGCATTAAAAAATAAAAAAATTAGTTGTATTTCAGGGGCCCTACTTATTGCAAAAACAACAGATTATTTGCTTAGAGAAGCTGGAGAAAAAAATTACAAGATTTCTTTTGTAGAAGTTGAGGGGTCAGGAGAATATTGGGAAGGAGCATACAAAGGAGCACACATCATCACAAAAGTAACCATAGATGATGTAACAAAATTCTTTGATGCAACAAACAGCACAAATCAAGATGATTTTATTATTATGTACGCAGGCAAAAAATACAAATTACAAGCGAATGATTCACAAAAAACAACCTACAGAATAAGTACTGAATTCAGTATAGAAGACACAGAACTTTTTTCAAAAATGCAAGCAAAAATTGTAAAGGGAACCGAGCTAACAACACAGGAGATTATGTCTATTCCAATTGATTTTTTGCCTACTGCCTTAAGCATTTATAACGAACTGCAAAAAAATCAAGTTATATTTTCTATATTAAGCAAAAGAAACCTTACTACCACCAGCCAAATTAAACAAATACAAAACAAATACACTGCATTAAAAATAAACTCAAGTATCCTAAACTATTACTCCAATACCAACACAGAAATACCGTCTGAATTTGCCACCAATCAACACAATGCTTTTTTAGATTTATATAAACAAGATGCCAACTTATATGACAACATTAATCTTTTAAGAATTTTAAGCCCAAACATTTTAGCATATAATGAACTTTTAAAAAATAAAAACACATACTCAGACATATTATGGGACAGAATTTTAACTACTTTTTCGATATTCCCTTTAGATCCAGAAAAAATGACAAAAACACAAATAGAAGATGCTAAAAAAATTATTTTCTTATATCCTGCTTATCATGAAAGCCTTTACACTATTTCAGAGCCTGATGCACCAGAACAAAAAGAGATAACCTCTTATCAGCTCATATTAATGGGATTTGCCACATTAAGATACCAATATTATTACCTTACTAATAATCACACAGATTATGCTAATTCATTAGATAACTTTGTTATAAAAGTAGTAAGTTACATAAATTCAAAAAAATCCGGGTTCAAACAGAGATTTGAAAACCCAGTAGTTAGTTCTAATGATCCTCTTGACAAAAAAGGAGCACAAATTTATATTTATGGCCAGGAAACTACAGATTTTACTTAATTTAATTTCATTATTAATTCTCTTTGATTTTCTAGAATTTTTTTCATTAAATCAATATTAACATTTGTTTTTGCAACCAAACTAGCCAAATCCAATTTTATCTGAGCAATATCCTTATGAAATGAGTCCATTTTATCAAACGAAACAGAATCTAATTTTTCATAAGTTCTATTGATGTTATTATTTAAATTTTGCATACCTTCTTTATTTTCTTCTATTTGTTTTGTTGCATTATCCACAACATTCATTGCAAGATTACTAGCCAATTCAGCCTGTTCAGCATAATCTTTTGCATTAGTTGTTGGTTTTTCTGCTACAGGAGTACTTTCTTCAACAACAAGATCTTCCTTTGGCACTTCTTTCTTAGCTTCTTCAGCAACTTCTGTATTTGAAGCAGAGCCATTAGAATCTATTGCGGATTTTACTTCTTTTTCATTATATCCCAAAGAAATAAGCATTTGTGTTACTTCTTCCTTAGAAATACCAGAGTCAAGCATTTTTTTTGCATTTTCCATTAGAACAGAATCCATAATACCACCAATCTTTGTGAATAGCAACAAAGCTGTATTTAAATATAATTGATTTTAAGTTTATATATGTTTACCCCAATAAAAGAAAAAAAAGAATATAAAATAGCATTAATACAGCCAATAGTAAAAATAGGAAAAACCCTAAGAATACAAAAATCACCTGCTGGAATTCAATATATTGGGGCACAATTAAAAAAAGCAGGATATAAAGTAAAACTATTTCATGAAATAATTAACAGAGCAGTAATAAAAACAGTTTTAGAATTTAATCCAGACCAGATAGGAATATCAACAATGACTGCTAATTTTTTGGCAGGAAAAGAGCTTGCATCACAAATAAAAAAACAAAACAAAAAAGTGATTATTACCTTAGGTGGCTGGCATGCAACTGGAAGTGCAAATTCATATCTAAATAATTATGAAGACATTACAATAAAAGAAATTTTATACAAAAAGTCGCCTTTTGACTTCATTGTTGTTGGAGAAGGGGAATTAGTTTATTCTGAGTTAATAGAAAAATTAAGAAATAATAAGCCTATTTCAGACATAGTAGGACTTGGTTACATAGAACAAAACAAAATAATATTAAGCAGGGCAAACCGTATTCTTGACCTTGATTCTTTAGAAGATCCTATTTGGGATGGTTTAGATATAAACAAATACAGAGACCTAAGAAGCGGAGAATTAGATTTATCTTTACACATTCAAAGAGGTTGCAGATTTAACTGTGCTTATTGTTCAACCCCAAATATGTATCAAGGAAAACAGACAAGATTGTCAGCAAAAAGGGCTGCAAAACAAATAAAGTATTTGGTTGATAACTTTTCTCCAAATGTAATCACTTTTACAGATGAAGATTTTTTTGGAAATCTACCATGGATAGATGGTTTGTGTAATGAAATTATTAAACTTAAGCTTAATAAAAAAATAAAGTTTGATACTTTTGGATCAATAAATGACATCATTAGGGCCTCAGAAAGTGGTCTTCTAAAAAAAATGAAGACTGCAGGATTCAACAGTTATTTTGTAGGTATTGAGTCATTAAACAAAAAAACATTATCAAACTATAATAGGCCAATAAAGAAAGAAAGACCTATTAAAGAGTATCTAAAAACTATACAAAAAGCAATTGATTTATCAAATGATGCTGGGCTAATATTTTTACCAGATTATATGGTGGGAGCATTTTGGGAATCAGAAAAGGAAGTTATTTCTGGATTTAATAAATTAAAGAAATTAAAAAATATACCTTATGTTTACTTGCCGATACTTACCCCTATGCCCGGGACTAAGCTTTGGAATTTTGTTTTTGAAAAAGATTTAATTATAACAAAAAATGAAAAGATAGATTGGAATAAATATAATGCCAGTTCGCAGACAGTTAAATTAGGTTATGATGTGGTTAATTTACGAAACAAATTAGAAATAGAGTTTTATACTTCAAAACAATATTTAACAGAAATGAACACAAAGATAAAAACAGAAAAAAATCAAAAAAGTTATTATTTAGGGCTATTTAATAAACTTTCAAAAGACCATTCAAAAAGCGCCAAAATAAAAAATACCTTACAAAAAATAAAAAATATGTGATTCAGATGGAAATAAAACAAGTTACAACTGCAAAATATGAAATAACAAAATCCAAGGACATGAAAGCAGATGTTATTCTCTATCTATCAGAAACACTAATGAAACAAATAGATAAAGAAGCAATAAACCAAATTGTAAATGTGTCTAAATTACAAGGTATTAAAGGACCAGCATATGCGATGCCAGATACACACCCAGGATATGGTTTTCCAATCGGAGGGGTTGCAGGATTTGATTTAGAAGAAGGAATAGTAAGCCCAGGTGGAATAGGGTTTGACATAAATTGCGGGGTACGATTATTAAAAACTAATTTTTCATATTTAGAAAATAAAAAAACATTTACAAAAAAATTATTTTTAGAATTATTTAATTCAATACCAACCGGGGTTGGTGGGGAACATAAAGAGAAAATAAAAAAGGAAGAATTGCAAGAAATTTTAACAAGTGGAATAAACTATTCTATATCAATAGGAGAAGCAACAAAAAAAGATAAAGACCACATAGAAGATTATGGCAAGCTAAAAACAAATGCAGAATATCTTTCCCAAAAAGCATTTTCTCGTGGGCTAAATCAATCCGGAACTTTAGGAAGCGGAAACCACTTTATAGAACTACAAGTAATAGATAAAATTTACAATAAAGAATTAGCAAAAAAATGGGGCTTAAAAGAAGGCAATGTAGCTATTATGATTCACTCAGGATCACGAGGGTTAGGCTACCAAGTTGCAAAAGATTATATTGAATTATTTTTAAAAAATTATCAAAAATATAATTTAAAAATTCCAGATAATAACTTAGCTTGTATTCCAATAAATTCAATTGAAGGCGAGAAATATTT
>CAYZSS010000002.1:49753-50845 GCA_964480435.1 uncultured archaeon
CCAATATTTGTAATAAAAGGATAGTGTAAAATATGTATATTTGTGGAATAGATGAAGCAGGAAGAGGGCCTGTAATTGGCCCAATGGTAATTGGCGCAGCAGTAATATCAATGGATAATGAAAATCTACTTAAGGAATTAAGAGTAAAAGATTCAAAACAATTAACAAGAAATCAGCGAGAAGAGCTATATCCAAAAGTAAAAGAAATATGTGAAACTTTTACTGAAATCCTTACTGCTGAAATGATAGATTCTGCAAGAAAAGATTTAATAAATTTAAATAGACTTGAAGAATTAACAATGATAAAACTTATTGATAAAGTAAAAAAAATCCACAAGGATTGTGTTTTTTATTTAGACTGCCCAGATGTAAATAATATTAGATTTGGAAATATAATTGGGCAAATAACAAACGCAGAGATTATTGCAGAACACAAAGCAGATGATAAATATCCTATTGTTTCAGCAGCATCAATAATTGCAAAAGTAGATAGGGATAATGAAATTGATAAAATAAAAAAAGAGCTTAATGTAGAACTGGGAAGCGGATACCCGTCTGATCCTACTACAAAAAAAGCATTAGAGCAAATGATAAAAAATAAAAGCAAATACATTCGTTATTCTTGGGAAACAACACAAAAGATTATTAGCGAATTACAAGACAAAGGAACACAAAAGAAATTATATTAATATTTTATAAAATAAAAAAAGAGTAATTTAATTACTCTAATTCTTTTGACAATTTTACTGCAGATAGTATTGACATTACAAGTCCAGTTATTCTAAACAAATAACCTAGTATTGGAATTAATGATAAAAATACCATTACGATATTGACAATAGTAAAAGGCATAGTTCCATTTTTTTGAATTATTGAAAATACTAAATTAACTACTACTAGTGGCAATATCAAAAAAAACATTGCTAGATATACAAAAGGAATTAATCCCAAAACAAATCCGCAAGCCACAATGATTTCAAAGATCAATTGCAACAAATTCAAAATATTTAATTTTTTCTCTTTTTTTTCAGCCATACAACCACCACAACCAATTTTACACTCTTTATTTTTAGTTAACTTCCATGCCATTTA
>CAYZSS010000003.1:0-50526 GCA_964480435.1 uncultured archaeon
AAGCAACTTGCTGCAGATCCTGAGGAATAAAAAATATAATTTTTTTATTCTTTAGGTCTAAACTACTTATATATCCTAAAACAGGATACTTATTTTTTTGTTTTTTTAGTAATTCAATTATTTCTTTTGGGTCTTTGCCTATGCTTAGCCCTTTAACAACAGCCTCCCTTATCTCCTCTAAATCGGAGTAGTTTTCTTCAATCCATTTGGCGGAGTCATTAGATTCTTGTATTTTGTTATCAAATTCTTTAAGTTTATCATCAACTTTCTTAATAGTAAGACTAAGTTCTAAAGTTTTTTTGTTTGGTTTGATCTCTTTTTTGAAATTATCTGGGTTGTGAAAGTAATTATCTAAGATTTCATTAAATCCGATATCTATTTTTCCTGCCCCTTTTATATCAAAAGGATAATATTCTAGTTTTTTGGTTTTTATTAAACTAACTTTATCAAATAGAACTTCTGAAGAATAAATTGTTTTTATTTCTCTTTCAGTGGTAGCCAAGTTATTATTTAAACTATAAATATGTTCGACTAAAGAAGGAGGAATATTAAGTTTGGTTAATAGCTTCCCAACTGTTTGGTAATTACCAGACAGTGTTTTTGGGTTTTCTTTTGTAGAACTTGGAAACAAATATTTTTTATTTATTTTAATTTCTCTATCGGCCCACTTTTCTTTAACCGTACAACCAATAATATCATAATCTTTATTTGTTAATATAATATTATTATGTGAAAATAATTCAAATATTAAGTAATTCTCCGCGGTTTCAAATACTATAATTCTTTCAAAATCTTTTTGAGTTATTGATATTATTTTTTCATTTTTTAATAATTCATTTAATTTTTTTACAAAAGGATTTTTTTCTGCTGTAGAATAATTGTATTTTGTAATAAACAAAAAGCCATTAGTAACAATAAGATCTAAATTTTTTTCTTTTGATTTTATTTTCATTTTTAGCCCAAGTTCGTCCGAGCTCAAACTTTGGATTTTTTGTATATATGTGTTTTCTAAATTTAGAGACAAAAAAGATTCAAAATATTTAACATCTAAATTGTTTAATAAAATTTTTTCCATATATTATATTAACTTGAATAAGTCTTTAATACTTTTTATTGTCTTATCTGCCCCAGCTCTACTAAGTTCTTTCTCAGAATAAAGATAATCTTCTTTACCAATACTAAAAACATTTGCTTTTTTTGCGAATTCTATATCTCTTATATTGTCTCCAATATAAACACAGTTTTTATGGTTTGTTTTCATGATTTTTAACAATTTATTTAACGATTCTGGGTTGGGTTTTCCAGCAAGATAGTCTTCGCTACCCAAGATTAAATCAAACAAATTATAAAAATTTTGAGGCATTAAAATCTTTAATTTTTTCCTTTTGCTGCTAGTAATTATTGCTAACTTGTAGCCTTTTGTTTTGAGTTTTTTAATTGCGTTTATTGTAGTCTTTGTAATTATTTTTCTTTTTGAAACATAATCTAAATAATTTTTTGCCCAATCATTATAAAATTGTTCTTCACTTATTTTTAGATTATAATCTTTTATTAAATTTTTTATCATTACTTTTGTTGGAGGCCCAAAATATTTTTTAACATCCATTTCGTGTTTCATTGTTTTTTCAAAAAATCGTTTTGCATACTTTGTTGTTTTTGCAAGTGTGCCATCAAAATCAAACACAATTAATTTAATATCTGAGAATTGCACCAATACCACCAAAAGCATTTAGAAACTGATCCCCTTCATCGGTGTCAGTAGAAATTATTATAACTTCAGTACCATTTTTTTCTGCTAATTCTGTAATATATTCTGCTATACTTATTGTTTCAATTTCTTCAAATTCTCCCCCACAATTACAACTTATTTTTTCACTATCTTCAAATAATATCTTCGTTGTATTGCAAGTAAGGCATTCTGCAACCTTTACTTCTTTTGTTAAGCCTTCTGAGATTAATATTTTTGCAGCTCTATTACTTGTTACTGCCTCTATTACCTCATTTAATCCATAAGTTCCTAGACTTGTTTTTATTACTGTTTTAAAAAAATCAGATATTGCTTGTTTTTCTTTCATTATTTCTGTGTCTCTTAGCATATCTTGTGATGCATCAATTATTTCACGTATTCCAGATTCATCAGTATATGTAACATCTAAAAATCCAATGATTTTTCCTCTTATTCGATAATCTAAATATTCTTTTTCAAAAAAGTCTTTTTTTGTTGACCCTGGGCCACCTAAAATTAAGCCCTGTATTTTATCAACATATAATAATACATCCTTGTTTATATGTTCAGCAACTCTGTGATAGAAATCATTTGCAGCATCTAGTCTAAGCCCCTCATATCTGTGTGCTGACTGTCCCCCAGCCTTAATCTTTCCGGGTACTGTAGAGAAGGCCCTGTCAATTATTCTGTATTTTTTTCCTTCCAATACGGCGGTAGTTGCTTCTCTGTTATCTATTGCTAAAATTAAATAAGCTCTATCGGGGGCAAGCATTTCTTTTAAGGGCTCAATTAAAAACTCTGAATCACATCTATAGGTCTTCATATTTAGCTTTTTAAGAGGGCTAACGTGATAAAGTTGTATATCTGTCCTTCCTTCCCTTTCACTAACATTACCTGCGAAGACAACTACCCCGTTTGGAGGTATGTTAAAATCAATTATTTTCAAATATTCAGCTATTTTTCGTAATGCACCTTGTACGTTCTTCCTAGTAGATGGGCTTTTTATGTTTGAAGACTGATTTACTTCTTGAGAAAGCTGAGACATTACAGAGCTTCTGTCTGTACCATAAGGAACGTATAAAGATATTAATTCGGTGTGTCGTCCCTTTATTTTCTCTAGTTTCTTCAACTTTTGCTTAAAAATCTCTTTTTCAGCCTGCTCATATTTTTTATCCATGATATCACTATATAAATATTGTAAGTATATGTTATATGAAGCAGATATATTTTTATACAGATATAAGGTTTTTTTATGAACTACTGGAAACTTTTAGTTGCAATAGTTATTTGTCAAGTTGCAGGATTAATTGGTGCTTTTTTTAATTCTTTTTCTATAAAATCTTGGTACCCAAATTTGGTAAAACCTGCTTTTTTGCCACCCAGTTGGCTGTTTCCAGTTGTTTGGTCAATTTTGTTTGTAATTATAGGGGTATCTTTGTATCTTATCCTGGTTTCAAATAACAAAACAAATCTTAAAAAAAATTTGTGGATTTTTAGTATACAATTATTATTAAACATTTTGTGGAGTTTTTTCTTTTTTACTTTGCAGTCACCTCTGTTAGGTCTAATAGAAATCATTATTTTAAATTTTGCAATAGTAATTAATATAATTTATTTTTACAAAACAAGCAAGGCAGCGGCATATTTGTTATTGCCATATTTGTTATGGGTTTTATTTGCAACAATTTTAACAATAAGCATTTTTATTTTAAATTAGGTGATGAAAATGGTAAATGTTTTTTCTCTTGGTGGATCAGTTTTATTTGATGAATTAGGAAATTATAATAATGAATATATAATGAGTTTTAGACATTTTTTGAAAGATTTAGAAGGCAGAAAAATTATTGTTATTGGTGGTGGAATCAAAGCAAGAAAAAGAATAAATGAATCAAAATCTGAAAACAACTTTGAAAAAGATGTAATAGGTATTAATGCCACATATGAAAATGCACAATATTTTGCAAACCTTGTTGGGCTACCTTTTATTAAATTAAATATAGATTGTTTAGATGATTTGCCAGAGTCTTTTGTTACAGGTGGTATATTTCCTGGATTAACTACTGATTCAGTAGCTGTATTGTTAGCAGAAAAGTTTGATGCTCCTTTTTTTAATATTACAAATGTTGATGGCATTTTTACAAAAGATCCAAACAAGCACAAGGATGCGCAGTTTTTGAAGAGGGTAGAGATAGATCATGCAATAGAGATAGCTGCTTTAGCTGACAAAAGAAAAGCAGGCACACATGTTTTTTTAGATTTATTTTCATTGTTGATGGTGAAAAGAGGAAAAATAAAAACAATTATTTGTTCAAATAATCTAGAAAATCTGACTTCAATTATACATAACAAGCAAGGAAAATATACAGAAATAATAGTTTAATTAATTTATTTTAAAATGTCCTTATAATTTATTATTGGGATTTTATAATTCTCTTTATCATCAATAATTCTTGGACAGGCTGTATTTATTAAACAGTCTAACTCTAAACCAAGTATTTTGTCATATGATATAAAATCAGCAATTAGTAGGTAAGGGTTTTTGCCTTCCTTTTTTATCTTTTCATAAAGTTTTTCAGCAACCAAATAATTATTTTGTCCTGTTTTTGAAGTAACTAATATTCCAATGTTTTTTGCGGTCTTAAAAACATAATCAGACATAATTTGTTTTCGCATATTATTTTTTGGGATATATTTTTCTAATTTAAAATTTGTTAAATTATATATTTCTATATTTTGATTTAATGCATCAAGATGAAAATTTCCATCTCCAAAATATATTATGCAATCAATTTTATTTATGACTGAATTTAAAATAGATGTGTCGCAACCAAGAATCTGATTTGTTAATAATAAGCCAGTGTTTTTTGTTTTTATAATGTGTGCTTTTTTTACAGCAATTTCTATCTTTTCAATTATTTTTTTGTATTGTATTGGTCCAACAATACAAATATTTTTATTATCTAAATTTTTATCAATTTCAGAAACAAGTTTTTTAATTTCTGCGTCATTTGCCTCGTAAAAAGTAGGCCAATAAATAATATTTTTGTTTGATTTTTTAAATTCTGTGTGTCCAAAATGTACAATAAGCTCAGCATCAACTGCGTTTAGAAAATTAGTTGCTAAATCGCAAGCCCCATAAACTGGTTCAATTGACAAATAAATTATTTTTTTTGTATTTTTTTCTAAATAAGAAATTATTTCCTGTGATTTTGTTTTTAGACCATCTGGAACTTGTAAGATTATTTTCCGTACTTTTTTTTGTTTTTTTATTTCTTTTTCAAGTCCAGTAAGATCTAAATTTAATTCCATATTTTATCACTAATCTATTTCATATTTTTTGTCAGTATTTCTGGATCTTATTGCATCTAAAATTAATTTCTTTTCTTCCATTTCAACAGTTTCTTTTATTTTATCAATAGCATCTATATTTACTGATAAACTATCAATACCAAATCTTACTAAATATTTAACCATCTCAGGGTCACTTGCGGATTGCCCACATACAGAAGTTCTTACTCCTCTTGCTTTACATTTTTTTATTACATACGCAATTAATTTTAAGATAGCAAGATGTTTTTCTGAAAACTGACCTTGGATTTTTTCATTGTTTCTGTCAATTCCTAAAACAAGTTGAGTTAAATCATTTGTCCCAAAACTAATAAAATCTAATTTTTCATTAATATATTCATCAATGATTAATGCAGCAGCAGGAGTTTCTACCATTATCCCAAAAAAACAATGTTTATGCGGTATTAGCCCAACCTCTTTTGCTAGTTCTTTTGCTTTTCTGTATTCTTCAACATTTATTGTAAACGGGATCATAACTCCTAGATTTTGGTAACCCTCATCATAAAGTTCTTTTACTGCTTTAAACTGGGCTTTCAAAAGTTCACTTTGTTCTAGGTCCCTTCTTATGCCATGCCAACCAAGCATTGGGTTATCCTCTTTAGGCTCTCTGTCCCCTCCTTTTAAATTAACAAATTCATCAGTTCTTGCATCAAATGTTCTATAATAAACAGGCTTATTTTTGAAATTAGATGCTACTTTTTTTATTCCATCTTTAATAATATCTTTTAATTTTTCTGTTTGTCCCTGTCTTACTAAATATGCTGGGTGTATGCCTGTAGAAGTTATCATGTGCTCAGCTCTTAATAGTCCAACACCATCTAGTTCATACTTTGCTGCTCTTTCTGCACTTTCAGGGAAAGCAACATTTACTTTAATTTTTGTGACAGTCATAAAATTATCTGATTTAACATGTTTTTCTGTAATTTCTTTATTTTCTTTATGCATTACTAGCCCAGAGTATACATAACCGTGGTTAGCGTCCACAGTAATAACTTGCCCATCTTTAAGTGTTTTTGTTGCCTCTTCTGTCCCTACTACCGCAGGAATGCCTAACTCTCTTGAAACAATTGCAGCGTGGCATGTTATTCCTCCTTCATCAGTTACAATCCCTGCTGCTCTTCTCATTGCTGGAACCATGTCGGGGGTCGTCATCTTTGTAACCATTATATCTCCTGGTTGTATTTTTTGTAATTCTGATAGCCCTTTAATTATTTTTACCTTTCCTGATGAAAAGCCCGGAGATGCTCCTAGCCCCTTTAGCAGCATTTTTTTGTTTCCTTCTATTTCTCTGTCATCATTTTTTTCTGTTTTTAAAGTAGTTATTGGTCGTGCCTGTACAATATATAATTCTCCTTTTTCTAAAGCCCACTCTATATCCATAGGCATTTTATAATGGTTCTCAATATTAACACAAATCTCTGATAATTTTAAAATATCTTTATCAGCCAATTTTTGTACTTTTTGTAGGTTTGATTTTATATTTTCTTTTTTGTTTCCCAAGCTGTCTTTAACATATTTCCATGTTTGAAGCGCAATAGTTTTTTCCGCAATTTTTTTAGACTTTTTATCATAAATATATGTGTCTGGTGTAACTGAACCAGAAACAATTGCTTCTCCTAGACCGTATCCTGCTTCCGCAACAAGTTCAGTTAAATTATTAGTTATGGGGTTAGCGGTAAATACAATCCCTGAAATCTCAGAGTTAACCATTTTTTGTATTACTACCGCAATTGATACTTTTTCTATAGCAAATCCTTGTTTTTTTCTGTAATATATTGCTCTTGAAGTAAAAAGAGAAGCCCAACATTTTCTTACATGTTCTATTAAATTGTTAGTTTCAAAAATATTTAAAAAAGATTCTTGTTGTCCTGCAAAACTTGCTCCTGGCAAATCTTCAGCAGTTGCGCTGGAACGAACTGCGACATAGGTCTTATTTCCTAATTTATTATAAGCTGTGGTAATTTCCTTTTTTATATTTGGTAGAATATCTGTTTTTAATATTAAATCTCTAATTTCCTTAGATTTTTTATTTAGTTCTTGGCTGTTATCAACATTAATGCTTGATTCCATTTGTTCTATTTTTGTAAGAATTCCTTGATTTTTAAAATTTTCAACATAAGATAAGGAAGTTATTACAAACCCACCGGGTATTGGAAAGTTAGAATTTGCCATTTCACCAAGGTTGGCTCCTTTCCCTCCGACATAAGGTATATCTCCTTTATTAATTTCTTTAAACCATAAAACAAATTTAGTATCTTTCATTAATATCCCCCAACAACAAGAACGTATATATAAAAAGAGGGAATTATATTAAGGTTTTGTTTTGATTGGCATAATTTAAAAAAAGAGAAGAAAAAGGGTTTATTACTTCTTACCAAGAATATAACTTTTGTTTTTTTCAAAAGTTTCTTCAGGGTCTGAAGAAATTTCTGTTTGCACAGAAAATTACTTCTTACCCTTCTTTTTGTCGTCTTTTGCTGGCTCTGCTTTCTTTGCATCCTTTCCGGCAACTGCAGGCTTACCCTTAACTGCTTTTCCCTTTGCGTCCTTAGTGGCTTTTTCATCTTCTTTTGGCGCTTCAACATCTAAAGCAGCCTTCTTCATTTCTCTAGTCCACTTCTTTCTTCCAGTTAATTTTTTATCCTTGTGATCTTCTACAACTGTATGGTATTTTACATTTATTTTGTTTATTATTACTTTTAAAATACTCAACATCTTATCTACAAATTCTTTATTTACAACAATTGAAATAATAATTTGCCCTTTTTTTATTTGTGCTGCTCTGCCAATTGGTTTACCAAAGGGATGTTTCATTCCACTAGATAAACGGTCCGCTCCAGCACCACTAGCAAGTTTGTTTTGTCTTAAAATGTGATGAGGGTATATTCTTATCTTTACGAAAAAATTGTCTTTTCCACAAACATCAGTTAATTTTTTTGCCAATTTTTGCCTAAATGACTCTAATCCGTTGTCTCTAATTTGTACGTTTTCGTCACTAATTATGTGTATGGTCTTTTCAAAATTCTTTGTTTGGTCACCTAGTACAAACTGTCTTACTTTTGTTTTAGGTACTCCACCTATGAAGTCTTTTGCTTGCACTCTAGTTGCAACTCTTGTATATGATCTTTCAATCTCTCTATAACATCTTGCAGGTCGTAAACCCATAATAAAATCACCTTTTTCATATTGTTTTTTTTAAATCTTTTAAATACAATTAGCAATAATAGCTAGATTTAATATCCATGGTGGGCAAATAAATATAAAGATATATATTGTTTTTTGTCTTAATTAGTATGTTGTTTTATCTATATTATCCTGATTACTGGGTAATAAAATATTTTTAAGGTGCTATTATGAAATTAAACTCTATTTGGGTAATTGGTGTTTTGTGCTTGTTTCTTCTGGCCATTTTTTCAAGCTTTTCTTTTGGGGGAATTAACGAAGTCATCTTCAAAGTAACTCCTGCCTCAATAAGTTACCCTTCTAGCTCTTTTGGGGGTTGTTTTTCTGGTGCAGGCTGCGATCCAGCAACAAAAATTAACTTTTTTGTACAACATGACGGGATAGATTATCAATTGCAGCATCTGTTTTTTAATGTTCCTTTAGCACCTCTTATTTTAAGTAAAAATTATTATGGCAGTCTAAAAATAGGTGAGGCTTATTCTGATGATAATATTTATATGTCTATATTGTATGGCACGTCTACTTCTGTTGATAATAATTTATTTTTTGGTAATGAATCAGTATACAGTTTTAAAAGTCCTTGTTATAAAGTAACACTCCCAGGTGCAGGTGCTTGTCAGATGTTCCTGTTTGTAAACAAAGACGATTATTTAAATGTGCTTTGTGGAAACAAAGCAAGTAGTTCTTATTTGTCTGATTATAATGTGTTGACTGCCATTGGTTATGTATTTGATGCATTAACTTTTGATTGTGTTAATATAAGTGGAAAAATTAGAATTTATTTCTTTTCTTCAAGTTCAGCAGTGAGTGAAACATACTTTATAAATAGAAACACCTTCGATACTAACGCAGCGCTGAGGGAAGAAATTTATACGAAATATAGTAATTATGTGCCCGAGTATGGGGTTACCTGTGATCAGGGGTCAGATATTCAGTATTCGGATTTTTTTATAAATTATAGTTCTCCAAAGATCACCTGTACTACTTCTGCATCTGTAACTGTATTCCCTTTTTGGAACCAGGGTGGTAATTAATGAATTCTAAATTTATTTTTTTGCTATTTGCTGTATTCTTGATCCTGCCACTTTCATTTTCTAGCATGGTGCAACTAGATATGTCATTTTTTAATAAATCTAGTAACCTAAGTTATTATGAATGTATTAATTCTGTTTGTTCTTCGTCTTCTTATTCTTTTGTAGATTATTTAGGGAACGAATATCCACATCAAAAAGTACATTTATTAGCAAATAATACTTTCATACTAACAACGGAAAAGCCTCTTGCCTTTGGGGGTTTATATTTAAAATTAAAATCACAATATTCAACTAGTACGCATCTGTTTCCTATAATTGAATCATCATACTATGTCTCTCCAAAATATAATGCTATTTATGGTACAGTAAACAAATATAGTCAATCTTACGAACAATATGCTGGTTCTGAAAATCTTTCGCCACCTACTTTTACCTATAATTATACTCTTTCTTTCCCTGATTACGGCTGCACCCACTACTCTTATTACTCATTTTGTTTTATACTTGAGCCCCAAGACTATATAGTTGGGGTAGGTCCAACAGGATCTACAGAAATTATTGATACCCTTATCTATGATAATAATATACTAAAATTTGGGCAGCCATATTTTGCAATGCCGAAAACAATGGCTGGTTTTGTAAATAGTAAAATGGCTTGGGCTTGGACAGTTAGCAAACCTTCAGTTGGATCAAATGCAAATTATACTGTGTCTCTGCCATATCTGGATTTTAGAGGGTATACATCAGGAGTATACAATCTAGGTGGAGAGGTAAAATACGGGTATAACTTAGAAAAAAAGAAAACAATAAATAATTTTACTTTAACTGTTTTAGAACCAAAATTAACAGTAAATGGTGTAGATGTAACAGGTAATACAATTACTTTGGATGACGCTACACCTATAACTCTTGGAATAGATGATGTTTATGTTGGTGCAGATTCAGATATGAACTTTTATTATAATTTTGTTGGTGGGTCGTATGGTGAAAAAAAACTAATCAACACCAGTTCTAGCGTGTTTTCAGAAATAACTCCTGTGACAGCGGATTTGTGGATAGGGGTAAGAAATAGCCAGACAGGGGAATACTTGTGGAAAAAAGGGTACTTTGTATATGTCGCACCTCCTGTTGTTGATCCGATTTATGGCTGTAAGGATGAAAATGCAAATAACTACGACCCTGACGCAACAGCGACAGATAATGATCTTTGTACTTATGATGTGATAATTCCTCCTCCAACAACAGATGGCTTTTTAGGATTATCAATTACTTTTGATAAATTTTTAACTGTTACTGCAAACGAGGAAAAAGAAGTAGTTCTTGTTTTAAAAAATATGGGTGCTGAAGCAATAGATTTCAATTCTCAAGATTTCACTACAAGCTTGGTAAAAATGACTGAACAAATCTCTGGAGCAATTTCTGGCCCTTATACTGATTTTGATAATAGCTCTTTTTCTGATTTTAACTTAGCCGTTGGTGCAGAAAAAGAAATTTATTATGTCCTAGATACAAAAGACTTTAGTACGACTTATTTAGGCAGTTATGTGCTTAGTGCAAAAGTAAAAAATGCAACAGATGCATTTGCATTTACCTTGGTGTCAAAATCAAGAGTATTTACCCCTGGGATAAGTATTTATGCCATTTTATTTTTGATTGTGAGTATTGGATTTATTATGTCTGCAAAAATAAAAAAGTGATGCTATGAAAAAAATATTTTTTATTTTATTTTTTATTTCACTTATTTTTGTGGCTGTATTCTTTATAGCATTTTTATTTACTGCATTGACAACTTTATTCATATTTTTTGCGTTATTTTTTATTTTTTCTTTGATATTTTTAATTTTATTTGTGGCTTTTGATAAAATAAAAAAAATATTAGAAAAAAAAGGGCTAACAAAATATTATAAGCAAAAAAGAAATAAAGAAAGAGAAATGAAAGAATTAGAAACTCTTTTTTTTAAAAGAGAAATGAGCGAAGAAATATTTAAAAAAACAAGAAAAGATATAGCGCGAGAATTATTTGAAATAGATGCAAAAATAAGAATATCTCAAATATCAATCGCAACTCCTGAGGATGAAATAAAAGAAAAAATAAAACTTTTGACAAAAAATTATCTGTCAAAAAAAATGAGCGAAGATTTATTTCAAGAACTTTATGCTAAATATGCGCGGGCTCTAGCAACAAAGAAATCAAATAAAATTAATGAAACTCTTGATAGAAAAATAAAAAGAGAAATACTAAACATAAAAAGAGAAAAAGAAAAAAAATAATGTCTGCAAAAAAATAATTACATATTAATTTTTGGTTCTAAAATAGTATTTAAGATGCTTGCATCTACTCCTAATTTTATTAGTGTTGTTGTTCCTCTTACTCCTTTTCCGGATAGAGTGGTGGCAATTAAACCATATAGCTCAAGTTCATCTAAATATTGTTTAAACCATTTTAATGATACTGGGTTTTTACCTTGTGTTTTTGCAATTTTATAATATTCTCCATATACTTCTCCAGAATATAGAACGTCTTCTCCATTGTGGCTTAATACTGTTTGAGTTCTATATTTTGTTAGTCTTGTTACTGCAAATAGAACATACTGTAATTGTTCAGGAAGCGTGCCAACCATATCAAGTAAAATATCTTTTTCTACTCTTTTTTTTGCATCTCTTACATGGGCTTCAACTACCTGTATCTCATTATTTTCGTCTGCAAGTTCTCCTGCACGTAATAAAAGTAAAATTGCAGTTCTTGCATCCCCTGATTCTTGTGCAGCGTAGGCCGATGCAAGTCTTATTGCTGAATCATCAACACAGTTTTCGTTGAAACCTTCTGCTGTTCTATCTTGCAAAATTTTTGTAAGTTCTCCTGCGTTGTATGGTGGAAAAACTAATTCTCTTTCACAAAGACTGCTTTTTGTTCGGGGGTCTAGTTTCTGTTTAAACATTACGTTGTTTGATATTCCAATTATACTTACTGAGCCACTGCTTAATTCATCATTAGCTCTAGTTAAAGAATAAACTGCTTCATCAACATCTTTTATTAGATCAATTTCATCTAAAACAATTATTAATGCTATTTTCTTGTTTTTTATATAATCCATAAGTTTATCATAAACAAATGATGATGAGTACCCCACATAATCATGTGAGTCAAAGTCATTTATATGCTTTAAAATTATTCTGTATTTTGTGTTGTGATTTCTGCAATTTATATAAGTCGTGATTACTGATTCGCAATCAGTTCTTTCTTTTATTAGCTCAGCCATTTTCGCTAATACTACTCGTATTGTGCTTGTTTTTCCTGTGCCTGTTTTTCCATAAATAAAAAGATTTCCTATTTTTTTTCCACTTAGTGCGGGGGCGATGTTAGTAATAATTTCTTTTATTTGGTCATCTCTAAAAGGCAGAATATCTGGGATGTAGTGCGGAGAAACAATGTCCTTGTTTTTAAAAACGCTGGATCTTTTTAGCTCCGATTTAAACATTTCCTTAATATCCATATATACTAATAAACAAGGAAAAGAATATATTGTTTGTTTAGGTTTTCTAATAATGCTTAAATATTTATTATGCCTTTTATTGCTTTTCTCGATGTGTTTTTGTTATTTCCCCTTTAACTATGATTCAATTACAGTAAAGTATACACAAGATTATAATCTTGCTATTGAAAAAAATCTTGGCCAGCTTGATTGGATAGAGGCTAAATTGTTACGTCCTGGTGAGGCCATTTCTGTAGAAGAAAGCGTGATTTTTAATGGAGCAAAAATGAATCCTTTAACTGAGACAGACAGTTATGGCAATCTTTGGTCTGTTTATAAATTTGAAAATATAAGGGCAGGTAATATTGCATTGAAAAGAGAATATACTCTTTCTGGAAGTAATGAAAAAGATTTTATAGATAAAAATTATTTAGACAGCAATTATGTTGTTCTAAATAAAGATATTAATGAACTTGCTGAAGAGTTGTACAGCGTAGATGACCTGGAATTTTTAATAAATGTGTCCAGTTGGATTAAAAAAAACCTATCTTATGATTATTCTAAACTTGTTGATTTGTACTATAATGTAAATAACTCAGTGCAAACTTTCAACAGCAAAAAAGGGGTTTGCGTAGATTACTCTATTCTTGCTTCAGCAATACTTAAGGCAGAAGGAATAAAGTCCAGATTCGTGGCAGGAATAGTCTATGATGGCGAATCTTGGGGCTCTCATGCGTGGCTAGAGGCATACCTAACAGGCTATGGTTGGGTAAGCATAGATCCCACCTATAATCAAGTATATGTGCTTGATTTAACGCATATAAAAATTGGCACTTTTTCTGATTACAGTGAAATGCATGATTCTATTTCAGCAAATTTTTCTTTGGAGAACGTGGAAATTAAGAAAGGAAACGCGCTGAATTTGGATGTAGCCATAATCTCGGAAAATAAAAAGGAAAAAACTTATGTATTAGATTACCCTCAAAAAATATACTCTGGAACAGACTTTAATTTTTGTATTGATTCAAATGAACTTATTTTGCCAATTGAATTTTATAACTCTCTGGAGCCCAAAGAATTTGTAGGGGTCTTGTATAAAAATAAATGCCTTGAGATACAAGTGCCCGATTATAATGGACCTGTTTATGCTCCATTTGTTCTGCAACTTCCAGGTCAGAAGATAGAAGGTAGTTTTTACATTGAACCACAAGACCAAGATAAAAATAGTTTTTTAGTGCAAGAAAAGACAGAGCCCGAAACAAACAAAGAAGATAGCACAATATCGATTAGTTTGGTTGTTTTATTGGGTTTAGTTGTTGTGTTTGCTTTATTGCTGGCTAAAAGATATTTTTTTAAACCTAGTCTATAGTTAAATTATATATTATTTGTTGGTGTTTTTGGCCAACCTAGCCTTTTTTCTAAAAAGGCCGGAGCGAGTGTAGGTCAGTGGTAGACTACAGCCTTGCCAAGGCTGCGACCCGGGTTCAAGTCCCGGCATTCGCATAAAACTTTTTTTATTTTGGAATAAATTAGAGTAACCAACTTGTTTATTAATTATATTATAATAGGTTATGCCAAACCCTTGTCAGGGTGGCTAATTATAACCGGGTTTTGTTTTTTTAAAGGTTATTAATTACTATGTGCTCGTATGTAGTTGTAAACTGCTTTTCCTGTTGTATTAAAGGGCAGGGATGTCATAAAACTTCTAATTTCGCCATATCCTCTTCTTTTTAATAAATCGATTGCATAATTTACTGCGTTGTATTTGTCTTCCTCTGTTTTATATTCATTAGCAAGTTTTGAAAGCAACATAGAGATTTTAACAAGGTCATCATGGGCATAATGGAAATCCTGAAATGACAGAAAAAGAGCATTTGTGTCTCCTCTTTTTTCTCTTTCTTGTCTATTTACAATAAATTCCCTACGTACTTGTTTTAGCATAAGCTCTTCTAAATCCAATAAGCTCAGCGATAATTTTGCCAATCTGGGCCCCTTAAAGCCTGCTGCTCTTAATTCTTCAAATGCGGGTGTTACTCTATTAAAAGTCCATGCTGCACCATTAGAGTATGATGCAACTTCAATAATTCTTTCTGCCAACCTAGTTCTATCTAATCCACTAAGTTGTGCTAAAAACTTGTTATGGCCAGTTATCCCTCTGGTCATTTTTTCTGCTTCGTCTTTTCCCGTTATTTGTTTTCCATACAATTCAGTATCGGATTTTAATCTCTCAACTGACTCCTCAAACTTTTTCCTAAATCTTGTAAGCTCCGCAGCTCTTTTTTCAGGGGGTAAATTTAATAATGGAGCTAATGCAGAGTGTAAAAAGCTAGACATGTCTTCAGGTGATCCCATGTCTGGTATTAGTTCAAGTAAGGGTTTTACTACTACGTCCAAAGCCCTGGCTTTTCTTACTAATCGTAACCAGCCATATTTCGGAAGCTCGTATTTTCTTGTTAAATAGTCTATTTTTGGGTCTGGATGTACTTTTCTGCCATTTTCCCTTCTTTCTTTTGTAACCATATAATCACTAAATTAATTATGTGCTTTTGTTATTTATATATTTTTCTTAAAATCTTGTTATAATAATAAATTATACTCTTTTTTATTGGAACTAATTAGTTTACTTTGGAACAGTATAGTAAGTAACCTTCTTTTTTCTTTTTGTCTTTGATAAAAGAAAATACAATGCAAAAATAATACCACAAAATACTAATATTCCTAAACCGTATATTGCAGTTGATGATGACGTTATTGTTGTGCCAGACAGTGCTTTTTTTGCATTGATTATTGCATTAAAATAATCTTTGTTTTCTAAATCGCTTTTTGCGTCATAAAGGTAATTTTTATCCCCATTATTTTTTTCAGCAAGCAGAATATTTTCTGTGGCGATTGCTTGTAAACCTAACTCAATTTGTTCTAAATTGTTACTTGCTAAATAATAATTATAAATCACAGTATCAATTTTTTTGCTATCAAAGTTTATTACTGCCTTTGCGCTATCTTTTAAATAATCAATATCAAAATTATTTTTTAACGAATCAATAGAAATGATATCCTTCGTAACAGTATCTAATACTTTTTTGTTATCTTTGATTGCTGTTATGCCATAAGGGATTTTTTCATAATTTTTTGCTAATTCAAAATCATTAGAATTAAATAAAGATAATAATCTATTATAGTTGGTCCAGGCGGAGTCTAATTCAGTTTTTATTGTTTCAACATATGCAAATTTACTGTCTATGTCTTCTTTTTTTATTTTAATATTTTTTTCTAAAGCTGTTTCGTTTTCATTATTTATATTGGTTACGGATTCTAGTGCTGAAAAAAAGGCATTATAATCCATAAAATAGAGTGCGGTTTTTGCAGCATCTAATTCTTCGGTAAAATTTTTAAAAGGCGAAAAAAGAAGTTTAGAATAAGTCTCCATCTTACTGCTTTCCGCGGAAATTGATTCTAGCTGTTTTTCAAGACCTTCAGCATATTTTGCGCGCATTTTATCTATGCTTTTTTGATCCCCTGCATAATCACTAGTTTCTAATTTTGTAATTTCTTCCTCTATTGTATGTAGATCATTATTTAGTTCGGGTATTGAGAACTCTTGTGTGCCCGTAATTAAATTTAATATGCCTTGGTTTTTTTTAATTGTTTCTAAAAATGATGTAAGATTTTTATATCTTAAAATAACTAAACTTTTTTCACTTGTTTTTATAATGCTCTTTTCATTTTCAGTTTTTAATTTTTCCGTATTGCTTATTAGGTCTACAAGCTCTTTTTGTAATCCCGGATTGTTATTTGGGCTAAGAAGCTCTAGGTTTTTAATTTTTTCTAAAATTTCTCTTGCCTTTTCTCGTATTGTTTCGTCTGGGGAATTTAATAATTCTTCGCAGATTTCTTTTAATTCAGTAATTTCAGAAATAAACTTTTTTTCTTCATCTTTCGCATATACTATAATTGAAAAAGTATTTTCTGAAAGCGGTTTTAAATTTGCATAAAATAATAAAAAGCCCCCGGCTTTTTTTGGAGTGTACTCTTTTCCCTGTAAATCGAATACTTCTCCAGTGTCATAATTTATGCCTGTATTGATTGCTGCATTAGTTATTAGTGTTGCGAGGTTATTTTTTATTTTTAAACTATATATGTATCTTGTGGTTTGGTCGTCCATTTCGTCAGTTGATTCTAGAGTGAGTTCTTTAGAAATGGCATTAAAAAAATAATTTTTTACTGTTATACAGGAATCTTTTTTAAAAATAGCATCAGTAACATAAATTTTATTTTCTATAATTTCATAAGTAAGAATTTTTCCCGAATCATCGAAGATATCTATTTTATCTGCAGAAAAACTTTTTTCTAAAATTGGATTTGCTGTTTTTGCATTAAAGCAAAAAGATTGGTATAATTCTAAATGGTCTGTTAATTCTGATTCCTGTTTAGTATATTTGTTACTTTTATACACGATATTTAATTCCGTTAGAGGATCTAAGCCTGTTAATGAAATATTGCAAAATTTTTGTTTGCAGTCGTATGTAATTAATCTTTTTCCCGATAGGTCTTCAATTAGCTCAGCCACAGGAAGTTCAAATTCTATTTTTGAATCCCAGCTAAACTGAACAGGGAAGCTGATTGCGCTGTTACTAAAAATATAAATGTTATTTAAATAGCAAGGCAGTGCAGTTGATAACATTTCACTAGAAGTTTTATCCCACTTGTTTATTTCTTCTCCTGTTTTATTTAGCCCGTTTTTAGATATATAATCCATTAACTTGTTGCTGTTTTTTGTGTCGGCAATAAAAGCATATAACTCATTAATCTGTTTGCTAATACATAAAGGTGAACTGGCTCTAATGATATTTAAATTGCTATACTTGCTTTTTAGACCTGCCAGCATTAATCCATAAATTTGGCTATCCAAATAAATCAAATAATCTTCTTCTAATTTTTTTAATTCTTCACAGGCTTTTTCAGGATTGTAATTTAAAGATATTTCTAGTTCTGAAATGATTTTCTTAATTTTTTCCTTACAAGAATCAAGTTCAATCTTATTGGTGTTCTGGAAAAATAATGCGCAATTTTCTAATGTTCTATTGTTTACATATTTTTTATAATAATATTCCGCAGTTTGGTTATTTTTATTTTCAGAAAAAATATTATTTATTTCGGAGTCACAAGTAAAAATTATTTTTTCAGTATTTTGTTTATGGTTATTTAATTGTGTCTGTATTTCAGTTATTTCTAATTCCGTTTTATTTAATTGATAATATTTTTTTCCAAGAGTATCAGCTAGATTTGTAAGTTCTAAGGTTATGCTTTCAACTTTTTCACTATAATCAATTTCTCCAAGACCTAAATTAAACTTGCTGGATAAATAATCAAAATCTGAAGAGTTATTTTGTGTAATATCGGTTGTCAATAAATTTACTTCTGCTATAAGTGTGTCTTTTTTTTGCTCTAACTGCTGTTCTAAGAAATATATTTCAGAATCTAATTTTTTTGCATCATCAGTTAGGAGTTTTATTACCGTTCCATTATAACCAAATATGCTGGTATATTCTTTTACAAAATCAGCTAAGTTGAAATATTCATTAAATATATTTGTCAAATTATAGTAGTTTATATTTTCCGCATTAATAATGTTGTCAAATAGGGCTTCAGCAAAAGCAGTTAATAAGGTGTTTTCTGGTAATTCAATAAGCCCAAAGAAATAATTGTTTATTTTTTCTTGAAGTAGTCCAAATCGGATTATTTGTCTATAGTCAACTACTGATTGGTTTGAAACCTTGGCTTGAGAATAAAGATAAGAATTATTAAAATAAGTCCAAGAACTATAGCCTGTCTGTTGTAGTTTAAAACCTGGGCTACTTATCACTAATTTGTCCATCGTTATATTCCAATTATCTGTTAATGAAATGTAACTTTTATAAACGCCTGTATTGGCCAATAAGTTAATATCGTTATCTTCAAGCTCTTTCTTTATGCTGCCTAACAAAACTGTTTGCCTATATCCAAGATTTGTTAAATCTGATGAACTGATCTTTGAATATGAATATAAATATTGTAGACTGGAAAGGAACTCATCTGATGCTGGCTTAGAGCAATTTGTATTTATTTTTTTTGTGGTGCTTAGCAAATTACTCATGCTTACCCAAGAATCGATAATTGATTTTTCATAGTTCGATTTGGCAGAATTTAGTGTTTTTAGTGTTTCTGATTTAAAACTAAATCCAAAAAGAGAATTGTACTTTTCATTACATTTGCCAGCAGTTAAACAATCAGGAGAATCAGAATAAGTAATATTTGTTTTATCAGTACACAAACTTATTATGTTTGTTTTTTCTTGTTCTTCCACACAGCCAGATAGAAAAAGCAAAACGATACAAACAAAGCATACTAAATAACTATATTTCATTCGCGAAATAAATAAGTAGAAAAAGAATATAAAACTATTTATTTTCTTCTTTGTGGTTTAGAAAAGGGTTTTTTGTCCAATTAGTTTTTTAACTACAATTTCATCTGGCCCTTCTTTTTTATTTACATGTAGTTCTAATTGTGATTCTATTTCTTTTGCTCTTTCAATAACTGTTTTTGGTATCCCTGCGAGTTTGGCAACAGCTATACCATAACTTTTATCTATGCTTCCACGTACGATCTTTCGTAAAAATATTATTTCTCCATTGTGTTCTTTTACAGAAATATGGTAGTTTTTTACCCCTTGCAACTTGTTTTCTAATTCAGTTATTTGATAATAATGGGTCGCAAATAATGTTTTTGCTTTAATATTTTCATAAATGTACTCTAATACAGACCAAGCAATACTTAGCCCATCAAAAGTTGAGGTGCCACGCCCCACCTCGTCAAGAATAATAAAACTTTTTTCAGTGGCATTATTTAAAATATTGGCTACTTCAGTCATCTCCACCATAAATGTGCTTTGGCCCATTGCTAAATTATCTCTTGCGCCGATTCTTGTAAAAATTCTGTCTACTACTCCTATGGTGGCTTTCTCTGCAGGGACATAAGAACCAATTTGAGCCATTAAAATAATCAAAGCATTTTGTCGAAGATAAGTTGATTTCCCCGCCATATTTGGCCCAGTAAGAATAATTACTTTTTGCTCGTTTTTTTCTAAATTTAAATCATTTTTTATGAATTCATCAACTTCGATTTTTTCAATTACTGGGTGTCTGCCATTAATAATATTTAAATTGTAGCTGTCTGATATTGCCGGCCTTGTATAGTTGTTTTTTATGGCAGTTATGGCAAGGCAATTGTAAAAATCAATGTCTTCGGTTATTTTGCTTAAATCATATAAAATGGTAATTTTTTCATTAATTGTTTCAACAATCTTAAAAAATAATTCGTATTCTAGTGCTTTAATTTTTTCTTCTGAGCTTAAATAAGTATCTTCTAATTTTTTTAGTTCGTCAGTAATATATCTTTCAGCATTTGCAAGAGTTTGTTTTCTAATATAGTGTGGGGGCACAGCTACATTTGAACCAGGTATTTCAATGAAGTATCCAAAAACACGGTTATACTTTATTTTTAAAGTTTTTATTCCTGTTTTTTCTTTTTCTTGTTGTTCTATTGCAATTATCTTTTCAGTTATATTTTCTTTTAAATACTTTAGTTCATCAATAACAGGGTTAAATCCCTTTTTTATAATGCCTCCATCTCTTAAGATTAAAGGCGGTTCATTAACAATACTTTCTTCAATAAGTTTCCCTATGTCTAAAATTTCTGGTTTAAGTTCAAAATCTAAATTTTGTATTCTTTCGCAGAGATTTTTTATGTTAGGCATAACGAACAAGGCATTTTTTAGTCCAACTAAATCTCGGGGGTTTGCGGTGTTCATAGATATCTTTGATAAAATTCGTTCTATATCAGGTACTTGTTTAAGTGAATCTGCTAGGTCAGTATAAAATCCGGAATTAATAATTGTTTCAATGCTATTTAACCGGTAATTAATTTTGTCTTTGTTTATTAATGGTCTTAAAATTTCTCTTTTTAATTTTCTTGCACCCATCGCTGTATTGGTATTATCTAAGGTATCTAATAATGTGTTTTTTCTTGTTCTACTAAAATTGTTTTCTATTAGTTCTAGATTTTGTATTGTTTGTGAGTCCAAATACATGAATTCACTTAAGCTGAATTTTTTAATTGATTTTATGTGGTTTATTTTTCCTCTTTGAGTAAGTCTAAAATAGTAAAGTAGAGCCCCCGCTGCGGAAATTATCTCTTCTTTGTCTGAAATTTCAAAACAATCAAGATTTAATATGTTAAAATTAGTTTTGATTTCTTCTGCTCCAAACTCTTTGTTAAAAAAAACAAAAGAAATTGGTGTTATGGCGGCAGAAGTGATTTTTTTAATTCTTGAAATTATAGTTTCACTAGTATTATCTGGAATTAGTATTTCTGCGGGCTGTATTTTTATTATTTCATGTATAAGTTCATCCAGACCATCTAATTCAGTTACTCTGAATTCACCAGTAGAAATATCTGATATGGCTAGCCCAATTTTTTGTCCTGGAAAAATACTTAAAATATAATTATTGGTCTTTGAGTCCAAAAAATCTCCATTTAATACTGTCCCGGGTGTTATGGTTCTAAGCACATCTCTTTTTACTAATCTGCCTTTTGCTAATTTTGGGTCTTCCATTTGTTCAATAATTGTTACTGTAAGCCCGGCTCTTATTAGTTTTGCCAGATAGTTGTCTAAAGCATGAAATGGTATTCCTGCCAAGGGTACTCCTTGTGCGCCTCGCTTTGTAAGGGTTATATTCAGCACTTTTGAGGCCATTTTGGCATCATCAAAAAAAGTTTCATAGAAATCTCCCATTCTGAACAATAGTAAGGAGGTGGGATACTCTTGTTTGATTTTGACAAACTGTTTCATAGCAGGTGTAAGATTATCCATACTATCATTATACAACAAAACTCTTTTTTATTGTTTCTACGAATCTCTTTATAAATATTTGTTATGAAAAAAATAATAGACTTTAACACATTTGTCTTTTTGGGTTCGTAGCTCAGTTGGTAGAGCACTGGACTTTTAATCCAGGTGTCCGGGGTTCGAGCCCCCGCGAGCTCATATCGCCTTTAATAAAAGGCAAAAAGCTTTCCTGACAAGATAATATGTTACTTCTTTGATTTTTTGCTTTTGGTAAAAATTTTTGGGGGTAACACCTCTTTCTTAGAGTTTTTATAAAAAGGCCCTTATGTATATTGGGAAAATTATTTATATAAGCAATCACAATATATTTATAAAGATTAACAGCTATGTTTTATCAGGAGATATTTATATTAATCTGGAGGGGTACAAATGGCATTCATAGATAAAATGTTAAAAAAATCAAAAACTGACGATGTAGACATAGAAGATTTCTTAAACAATTTAGATGTTTCAGAAGAAGAAATGTATGACGAAGCAGACGCATATGTAAAACCAATTATGCTAAAAGTGGATACAGATCTAAAAACAGTAGCAAAAGAATTGAAAGAAGGAAATATTGTACTACTAAATGTTTCAGATTTAGTTAAGAGGAGCCCAGTAAGACTAAAAGAGCAATTGGCTAAATTAAAGAGATTCGTAACTGAAATAGATGGAGATATTGCTAGAATATCTGAAGAGCAGGTTATTTTAACTCCAACCAAGATAAAGATAGTAAAGAGGAAGAAATAAATTCCCATAACGGGGATTTGTTTCAGCTCTGATACTTTTTGCAAAAGCAAAAAGAACTTTGGGAAGAAGCAATTCTTCTTTTTCTAATCTTGTTGGGTGCCAAAATTGAGAACTACTTTTAAAAATGAATATTCAATAGAAGAAATATCCGAGTATATGGATGAATTACTAATAAAAAAAGGAACAAGAATATACGAATTTGATACCCCTAAATATAATCTTATTTATGTCCCTTTTTGGGTTTTTGAATATCATTTAGGGAAAAAAACTGGTTTTGGATATTTAAATGCTAGTAATTCGGAAGTTGTATTGGATAATGTTTTTTATAAAGAAACAGTAAAAAAAGAACAAATTGACTTAGATGTTCTTCTTACCTATGAAGAATATAGATTTTATAAACCCGAAATTAAAAAAAATTTATATGAGCAAGATTTAAAGGCAAGAGAATTTCTAAACTATAAGCTACCTTATTTGTTTGAAAACAAAGATCAACATTTTATAACCAACCTAGATTTAGTATATTTCCCATTTTGGGAGGTATCTGTGAAAATAGATAAGGCGTACAAAATGTCGCTTTTATCTACTATAAACAAAACCCTCTCTAGTTTAGACGTTATCCAATCTGATTTTAAACAAGTAAAAGATACTAGCTCATCCGGTTTGTTTTTAGATTTGCTAAAAGAAATTAAAAGCCCTACTGGATTTTTTAAGTATTTGGGGAACATATTTTTATATCTTTCAAAAATACTATTTGATTTTTTTGCCTATTTTTTTACAGGCAAGTATGTAGGTATTAAATTATTGGTATTAGTTATAGTTATTGTTGCTCTTTTCATTATTTTTTTATAAATTATAATCATCAATATTTCGTATTTCCATTCCTTTTGAGGTTATTTCTAAAGGATGTATATCTGACGAATGTTTTGTACCACGCAGTTTTCTTACCAAAAACGTTCTATTTATTCCTTGAACTCCTGTGTCCAAGTATTTAAGTATAAATACTCCATCCGCAACAAATTCTTCTACCCCGAATCTACTGTATTTTTTTGTATCTTGTTCTAATTCGGAAACCATCAGAGTTGTAACTCCTATTTTGGAAAACATATAAACCATTTCTAATATGGCTAGTCTTGCATCGTCAGAATTTTTAAAATATACTCCCATTGTTGCAACAGAGTCAATAACCAATCTTTTTGCTCCTATTGATTTACAAGCCTTAATAGTTTCAAGAATCAACTTTTTATAATCAAAACTAGTATCAACTATGGCGTGTTCTTCAGCGGAAGGCAAGCCCAATCTTCCGATTGATGCATCAATAACAAGTAATTTTTGCTGATCTTCCATGTCTTTTATGTCCCAGCCAAATTTTTCCATATCTTGTCTTACTAGATCTGGTCTTTCATCTAGGGTAACATATACTCCTGGTTCGTTATACTTGGCAGCCCCATTGTATAAAAATTGCATGGAAAATATTGTTTTTCCCGCACCTGTAGCACCAGAGACAAGAACTGTTCTGTTTTTTGGTATTCCACCCTCAATTAGGTCGTCTAGACCTTCTATTCCACTTGGTATTCTTTCTAACGCCATATTATTCTCACTACTATTAAATAGCTTGTTTTATATATAAATATTTTCGTTTATTATATGTTATATGCAGATAGAAATAGATTTGAATAATTCAGTTTACAAAAGTGCTAAAGACTATTATGACTATGCAAAAAAGCAAAAACTAAAGCTTAAGTCAGCACAAGATAATAGGGAATTGCTTTCTAATAACTTAGAAAAATTAAAATTAGAAGATCAAAAAGTTGTAGAAAAAACAAAAATGAAAGAGAAAAGAACAACATTTTGGTTTGAAAAGTACGTTTGGAGCCTTTCAACAAATGGGCATTTAATTGTTGGCGGAAGAGATTCAACTACAAACGAAATCTTAATAAAAAGATATTTAGAGAGGGATGACATGGCTTTCCACACAAATATTCAGGGGGCCGCATTTGTAATACTAAAGCAAGGTAAAAATGCAAAAGAAGTTGATAAAAAAGATGCTGCTCAAATTGCAGCCTGTTTTTCCAGGGCATGGAAAGAAGGATTTAGTTCAATTGACGTATATTCTATGGCACCTGAGCAAATATCTAAGTCCCCAAACCCAGGGGAATACCTTCCTAAGGGGTCATTTATAATAAGGGGGGAAAGGCAGTGGCATAAGGATGTGGAGCTTAAGCTTAATATATCTTTAATAAACGGATCAAAATTAGAAAAAGATGAAACAGACATATATCTCCCTTTTGTTGGTTCTGAGTCCTCTGTAAAAAAGTATGGGGCCACAGAGAGAGTAATAGTTCAGAAAGGAAGAATGAAAAAAGGAGAGGCAGCAAAGAAGTTATATTCAAAATATTACTCTTTTTTAAAAGCAAAGCAAAGCCCAATTTTAGCTATTGATGATTATGTGAAATTATTGCCTTCTGGAGAACTTGATCTAAAAATAGCAAAATAAATTAAAAAGTAAAGGATATATATCATTTAGTTCTATATTAAAAATGAAAAAATATTTGTTTCCCTATAAACAAAGTAACACATATTTCAAATTTTTTAAAAAAGAAAATATTGATTTGATTTTTGTTAGCTGTTTTGCGTTCTTGATTCCAATAATATTTGCAAAACTGGCTACTTTTCCAAGTCAAATTATTATTGGTACGGCAGTAAACTTTTTGTTGGCTTATGTTGCTCTAAATTATGATATAAAAAAAGCAGGTCCTATTATTTTGTTGCCTTCTTTTGGAATGCTAATTTCAGGGATTATTTTTGGGGCGCTGTCCATATATTTAATTTATCTGATTCCAGTTATTTGGGTTGGCAATTACCTATATGTTTATCTAATACAATACATTAAATTAGGTTATAAAAAAAGTTATTTCATTTCTCTTTTTGCCGGCAGTTTGGCTAAATCTGGACTGTTAACAGCAATTACTTTGTTATTTGTTTTTTCTGGTTTTGTACCGCAAATCATGCTATTATCAATGAGTTTAATGCAATTAGTAACTGCTCTTAGTGGTGGTCTTTTTGCAGGAATTTATTATTTAATAAGGTAGATAAGTATGGGGTTTATTGAAGACTTATATGTGGAATTAAATCAATTAGCAAAAAATCCTGCTAATGTTAAAGATTACTCTCGATTTCATAAAGATGGAAAAAAACATATTAGCTTATCATCATCGGTTACTAAAAAACTTTATGCTGAAAAATTTAAACAAGTTAAACATTTAGACTATAAACAAATATTGGTCTTTTGTGAAAAATTATTGGAATATAAAGAGAGCTCTTGCAGAGGTATGGCATTTGATTGGGCATTTAGAATTAGAAAAAAATATAAAAAAGAAGATTTTTCTATTTTTGAAAAATGGCTGAACAAATATGTTGATACTTGGGGTAGTTGTGATGATTTTTGTACGCATGCTTTAGGATATTTTTTATTAGAATTTCCTGAATTTTTACCTGAATTAAACAGATGGACAAAATCAAAAAATATGTGGGTTAGAAGAGCATCGGCAGTAATTTTAATTTATGGGCTAAGAAAAAATAAATTTATTGATAAAACTTTTGAAATTGCAACTATTTTATTGCAGGATCAAGAAGATTTAGTGCAAAAAGGTTATGGTTGGATGCTTAAAGAAGCAGGTAATAAGTATCAAAAGCAAGTTTTTGACTTTGTTATGAAAAATAAGGCAAAAATGTCCAGAACAGCCTTACGTTATGCAATAGAAAAAATACCTCCAAACCTAAAAAAAGCAGCAATGGCGCGGTAACCTTTAAAAACATAACAGTAGGAAATATATCTTAATCTAGTAAAATTATTTTTTACAATTACTTGCCTTTTTTTTGAAAAAAGGGTTTTGTATTGTATTTAAGCGACGTTTTTTCGCAACTTGCCTTTTTTTTGAAAAAAGGCAGGCCCAAATGGTCTAGTGGTTATGATGGGGCCCTGTCGAGGCCTCGATCCGGGTCCGATTCCCGGTTTGGGCGTTACCTTTTTCATTTTTGAAAAAAGTTACTTGTTTTGTGGTTGTTATGAATAAAAATTGGATTTATTTGATAGTGATCTTAATTTTAGCCTGCGTTATTGGTATTTATTTTGTTTCTCAAAAGGGATACACTTACAAAAATGAATATCAAGAAAATGGAATAACTTTTGAATCAGATTATAATATCTCTGAACTTATCTCAGGCTATAAAGATAATAACTTGTGGGTTCTGTATATGGATGTTACTAATCTTAAGGCAAGAGGCAATGAGTATGCATGTAGTATTTTATATAACGAAGTACTAACTGCACATAAATATGGATTTCTTAATATAATGAAAATGACTGATGAGAGCAATAATACCTATTGTTGGGCATATGATGCAAAAACCAAAAAAACCCAAAATTATGGGGTTTCTGAATGTGAGGCCTTAAAGAATACTAATTTTGTAATAGATTTTGACTCAGAGAATAGCACTAACGAAGTAATTCTTGATCAAAACAAAGTAAAAATATCAACCACGAAAGAAGACGGTTATGCTGTTTGTACTTTCTTTTTGAACCTTTATTTTGATACAGATGCCGTTGGCACAGCCATAAAAACAAAAATTGACTCTATAGACGGTACTAATCTTATAGACTATAATAAACTAAAAAATTAGATCTATTTTTTTCAAAAGGGCAGATAGAAAGGAATAAAAGCTTAGATTAACTATATTATATGTGATAGTTATGGCATTGGATAAAACGATGGTGAAGGATAATATACGGAGAATAGAAAAAACATTAACCAAAAGCCGAAAACAATTTAGCGAAACAGGGGCTCTTATTAGTGGGTTTCAAGAAATATATAACTATTTTGAAGATTTAAAAACAAAAACAGCTCTTAGTACAGATGATAAGAAGATAGTTGGGCTGATAATAAAAGCAACTTCTCTTTTGGACGGTTACTTTAAATTTTGCTCTGATCTTGCTGATTTACAAGCAAAAATAACTAACATAAATATTAAAGTCAAAGAAGTATCTCTTTTTTTAGAAACATTTAGAACAACAAGAAAATATAAAGTAAAAGATTCTCAAAAAATCTTTAGATTTTTATCTGGGTTCTTGTCTGGATTTTCAGAGAGTTATATTTTTAAACCAGAATTTATAGGCGATATGGATACTGGTGAGTTTATTAGTAAATTAGGGGTAACAAAAGAAGGTCCGTATTTAAAAGTACCATATACTCTTTTACCTAAAGTAATAGAATATGCTTATTTGAAAAAAATGAAAAACTTTGTAATTGAGTCACATAACTTAAAAATGATTTTCCAAAAAGATTATGTAATAACAATTTACACTGAAAATGACATCATAAAAAAAATAGATAGACTTGCAAAAGAAATGGAAATAGATTGTGACCAGAACTAATAAAAAATTAAATGCTTTTAACGGTCTTAATGCCAAGAAGGTTAAGCCCGTTTTTTATTATCTTATTCGATTCTTTTAATATTGCAATTCTATTTTCTAATTTATCTTCATCTCCGCCAATGATTTTTGTTTCTTCATAATATGAATTTATTAATGAAGATAAATCAAATAAGTATCTTGCTAAAAAGTGAGTAGTTAAATTTTTTACACACTCATCAACCTTATTATTATACTGGGCAAGAAGCCGTAATATATCTTTTTCCTTTTCTGTATATACTTCGGTAATTTTTTCACCTTTTGCCTTGGATTTAGTGATTATACTTTGTGTTCTCACATAATTATAAAGTAAATAAGGCCCTGTGTCCCCCCTGAGATCTAAACTTTTTTCTAAATCAAACACAAAATTTGCTTTTGCATCGTATTTTAAAATATAATATTTCATTGCTGCTAATGTAATTCCTTTTGCAATATCTTGGACTTCTAATTCTGTTAAATCCAGACGTTTTGATTTTGTTTGTTTGTATGCAACAGCTAAAAGAGCATTATAAAAATCAAAAACAGTTACAATGTTCCCCTCTCTGCTACTTATTTTTCCATTATTTAGTGTTACTGTGCCATAGCCAACATGTGCGAACTTATTTTCAAAATTTAATCCAAATCTTTTTAGAATTTCTTCAAGTTGTTTAAAGTATAAATTTTGAGAGTTATCTGTAACTATGATGCAATTATCTAAATCGTAATCAGTAAACTTCTTTTCAGTAAGTGCAATATCAGTAGTGGCATAAATTGTAGTGTTATCTGCTCTTAAAACTACTTTTTCTGGTAATGGGGCTAATTTTACAATATAATTTCCGCCTCTATCAATTTCTACAACGCCTTCATTATATTTCTCTAAAACCATTTTTCTTCCTGCTTCATAAATGCTACTTTCATAATATTCCGCATCGAATTTAATGTCTAGCAGTTTGTATACTTCGTGAAATCCTTTAATAGATACGTCTCTAATGTATTTCCAAATTTTTACTGTTTCTGGGTCATTATTTTCCCATTTGATTAAAATTTCTTGAGCCAAGTCCTTGTATTTTGGATCTTGTTCTTCTAATTCTGAATATAGGCTATAACAATCATTAATGAATTTTGGAGTATCCTCTTTTTTATTTTTATTATTTAGGTATCCTAAAATAGTTTTTGACATGTGTGTGCCTTTGTCATTGTACAATGTAGCTCTAATTACTGGTTGTCTTTGTTCAAGTATTCTTGCTAATGATTCTCCCAATATGGCCCCTCTAAGGTGCCCTACGTGCATTTCCTTATTTGGGTTTGGCTGAGAATATTCAATCATTGTTTTTATTTTGCCCTGTTTTGTTTTTTTGGAATTGTAAAAATAAGAAATAGGTTCATAAAAAATGTTCAAAAATAATCCTTTTTGTTCTACTTTTTCAATACCTTCAACTCTTTCTAATTCTTTTCTTAGTTTTTCAAGTTTTTTATTGTCGGCATCTGTTATTATGTCTTTAGCTATAATTGTTAAATCCCCGAATGACTTCTGTTTCGGTCTTATTATGCTGTATTCAGAGAAATATTTTGAGACAATCTTTTTTATATCCATAAAAATCATTCTGGGATGTCTATTTTATCTAATACCCCATTAGCTCGTAATCTTTTTACTTGATGTGGGTAGTATTTCCATATTATGTCTGCTTTTTTTGGGTCAAAATCCCAAATCTTAACAATTACTACGTCATTTTCTCTTAACCATATTTTTTTTCTTAATCTTCCAGGTATTCTGCAAGATCTTTCAATATTATCATCACACATGCCTTTTAAAAATTCAGCACCGGTTTGTAATGTAATTATTGCTAAATGTTCATTGTTTTTCTCATTTGGCATCTTTAAACTATACTCTGTTCGTGTTACTTCTGGCAAAAAAATCCCCCTATATTCTCTTTACCGGAGTCATTGCTCCGCAGGCTTCACATCTGATTACTTGTGCGCCTTTTTCAGTCACAATTTTTGTGTCTGGTTTTTTGCACTGTTTACATAATACATAGGTCTCAATGTAGTTATTGTAAACAAATTTTATTTTTTGATTAAGTATTGGTCTATTAAGAATTAATTTACTTCCGTCAATATTGCTTACTGCTCCGGTTTCTTTAGCAAAATATTTTGCCATGTGTCCCATATCCCTGTTAAGAGTTTTTGCAGCAGCCTGTAAATTTTTTATAATTGTTTTCTTACCTTGTATAAGGGCATCTAGCTCAATTATCTCAAAACGCCCCTCAACTTCGGTTTTTGAGGCTATTTTTTCATAGGCTTTGTCTAATAGTATGTTATAATCGTCCATAAATATCACAGTTATCTCAATAAAAGTAAATTATATATATCTAATTGCTAGCACCAATTTATAAAACTTTTACCATAATACTTTTATCATGGACTTAAAAGGAAGAGAAAAACAGATTATTGAACAAAGATTGAAAAAAATTGCAGACCTGGAAGAAGAGGGTATCGAAACATTCCCTAGTAAGGCTATAATTTTGGATAATAAAATCTGGAGCGAGGATGTTATTTCTGCGTTTTCAGAACTAAAAGATGAAGAAAAAAGTGGAAAAACAGTAACTCTTGCTGGAAGAATGATGACAAAACGAGAGTTTGGGAAGTTAAATTTTGTAAGGTTACAGGACCTAAAAGGGTTTATACAACTTATTTTTCAAAAGGAAGACACTCCTGAGAAAGTAATGGCTCTATTTAAAAAATTGGATGCAGGAGATATTATCGGGGTAAAAGGAGAAGTAGTAAAAACAAAAACAGGGGAAATCTCTGTGCTTGTTAAAGAAATTCAATTGTTAACAAAATCAATTCTTCCTTTACCTGATAAATATCACGGTATGCAGGACGAAGAAGACAAACTTAGAAAAAGATACTTGGATATTATGACAAACCCCGAAATAAAGGCTTTATTTATAAAAAAGCAAATTTTTTGGAGCACTGTGAGAAATTTCTTAGTTAAAGAAGGTTTTTTAGAAGTTGAAACCCCTGTTTTGGAAAATTCAGCAGGAGGAGCATCAGCGGAACCTTTTAAAACACACCAAAAAGCCCTTGATATTGATATATATTTGAGAATATCTATGGGGGAATTGTGGCAAAAAAGATTGTTAGTTGCAGGATATGAGAAAACATTCGAAATAGGTAGACAATTCAGAAATGAAGGAATGGATTTGGAACACCTGCAAGATTACACCCAGATGGAATTTTACTGGGGATATGCAAATTATGAAGATGGAATGAAATTAGTTGAAAAATTGTATAAAGAAATAACCCTAAATGTCTTGGGTACTCTTGTGTTTGAATCAAAAGGCTATAAGATAGATATGAGTAAAAAATGGGACCTTTATGATTTTGAAACAATTATAAAAGAAAAAACAGGAATAGATATTTACAATAATACAAAAGAAGAAATAGCTGATAAACTTATTGAATTGGGAAAAGAACAAGATCCAAATTTAGATAAGTGGAGACTTATTGATAATTTGTGGAAATTCTGCAGAAAACAGTTATCTGGACCTGGCTTTTTAGTGGGTCAGCCTGTTGAATTGTCACCTTTAGCAAAAAGAAAGAAAACAGACCCTAGAAAGGTAGAACAGTTCCAAGTTATTTTTGGTGGAAGTGAAAACGGAAATGGGTATTCTGAATTGAATGACCCTATAGATCAAGAAAAAAGATTTGAGAAACAAATGGAACTAAAAGAAGAGGGGGATGTAGAAGCGCAAGATCACGATAAGGATTTTGTAGAGGCTTTGAAATATGGAATGCCTCCTGCCTGTGGTTTTGGACTTTCTGAAAGATTATTTTCATTTTTGATGAATAGACCAATAAGGGAATGTGTTATCTTTCCACTTATGAAACCAGAAAATTTTAATACGGAGAAAAAAGAAAATTTAACAGTTAATACAGAAAATAAAAATAGGTGAAATTATGGCTGAAAATAAAGAAGTAAAAGATGTTGAGAAAAAAACAGAAGAACATAAATTAGATAAAAAAGAGAAACCAGAAAAAAGAAATATTTATGTTGTGGATTATTATATAAAAGATTTAAATTTGGACAAAATGGTTGAGTCCAATATTAAAGAAAAACAGCCAATGATTCTGCTGGAAGGTGATAAAGTTATCCTGGAAGGCATAGGTTCCGCGTTTAAAAAAGTAGAAGAAAAGTTAAAAACTGCAAAAATTGGTGACGAAATAAAACTTGTTTTAGAACCAAAAGATGCATACGGTATAAGAACAAAAGAATTAATTAGAATAATTGCGAGTAATGATTTTAAAGAAAACAAAATTAATCCTTTTGTTGGTTTACAAATAAATGCTGATGGAAGAATAGGAACAGTAAGAACTGTTTCGGGCGGAAGAGTAATGGTTGATTTTAACTCTCCATTCGCAGACCATAAAATCGAAGTTCAATACAAACTAAAAAAAATCCCGCAAGGTCAGGAAAAACTATCCTACTTTGTAAATACTTTGGTTCAAAAAGACAAAGCAAAAAACATTTCAATTGAAAAAAAAGATAAAGACTATAAAGTAAAAGTAGAATTTATTGATCCAAAATCACAAGAAAACCAGATTTATCTTGGGTTGTTAAAAGCTACTGTAAAATACTATTTTGAAGAGCCAATCTCTTTTGAATAGTGTTTTTATTCTTTCTTATATATGTCTGAAAAGGATGGTCCAAAATATATAATTAATTTTGAGGATTTATCGCCAGGGCTAAGAAACCTTTTGCTAAATAATAATAGAGTAATTGTGGCCAGCATAAGAAGGATGCAAAACTTATCAAATGCTGTGACTCCTCTTGCATTAACTGGTTTGTTGACATCAGCAGCAGACCCACGAGTATTAGATTATCTAGGTCCTAGATTTGTTATTTGGGGAACATTTTTTGGATTGTTAGGATATAAGATGAAAGTAGACCTTAATGAAGTCTATAATAAAATAGGCTTAGAAATAAGACGTAACAATATTTTTGAATCTAAACAAAATCCTGGTAGAAATTCTGCTTTTACTAGCATAGTATCAATAGTTAGCGAATATCCTGTATTTTTTGTTGACAAACAAAACAATTTAGTTTTTGTTAAAGATAGTAATGAAGAATATTTTAGATTTTTGTACCAAAAAGGGTTTTTAGGTGATTTAGGATTAATGCCTTGGGAACATCGCGGGTACTTGCGTGAACCAATTGCAACGCCCGAATATAAAGCGAAAGCCAAACATTGGGTTGGGTATTTAACTAAAGATTTAAAAGAAAGAATGAAAGAAAGAAAAAACCGGTTTTTAACAAAAACTAGAGAAAAAGTAAGAAGACGATTTGCGGATCGCGAAAAACCAAAATAACTTGTCCAATTTATAACTTTTTCCTACTTTTATATTCTTAGGTGGCACAATGTTAGGGGAAAAGCTAAGGCAGATATTTGATAAGTTCTCCAGCAAGCAGTTTTTAACTAAAGAAAATATCACAGAATTTAGTAAAGATCTGCAGAGAACATTAATTTCTTCTGATGTTGATGTGGATGTTGTTTTTGAATTATCCAAACAAATAGAAAAACTTGCGCATGAAGAAATTCCTGAAAGCATAAGCCCTAAGGAATACTTTGTAAAAAGAGTTTACGATATGATTGCTACTCTTTTTGGAAAAGCAGAAGCTTTGCCTGAAAACCCAAGAAAAATATTTTTGTGTGGATTGTATGGTAGTGGAAAAACAACAAGTGCAGTAAAAATCGCTAATTATTATAAAAAGAAATATAACAAAAAAGTAGGAATAATTTGTGCAGATATCCATAGGCCTGGGGCCTATGAACAAATCGTTCAAAGTATAGAACGGAATAAACTTGATACTCTTGCATTTTATGATAAATCTAAGGATGTTGAAAAAATAATAAAAACTGGTTTGAAAGAATTAGAAAAATGCGATTTAATAATTCTTGATACTGCTGGGCGTAGCTCTTTAGATGATGAATTAAAAAAAGAATTAGAATTAATGAAAAAATTATTTAACCCTGAATATTCTTTTTTAGTTTTGTCAGCAGATATTGGACAGGTGGCAAAAAAAGAAGTTGACGGTTTTTCTTCAGTCTTAAATATTAATGGTATTGTAATAACAAAAATGGATGGTTCTGGAAAAGGGGGATCAGCATTAATTGCTTGTAAAACAACTAATGCACCGGTATATTTTATTGGGACCGGGGAAAAAATAGACGATTTTACTAGTTTTGATCCAGTAAGGTATTTATCAAAAATAATGGGCTATGGTGACTTGCAAGAGTTAATGGAAAGATTTTCAGATTTGGATTCTGGAGATCTGAACATAAAGAATTTTAATTTAGATGATTTTAAAAAACAAATGAAAACCCTAAAAAAAGCGGGCTCTTTTACAAAACTTGCGGGTTTATTAGGTGTTGGAAAGATAGATAAAAATGTAATGGATTTAGCAGATGACAAATTCAAAAAATATGATTTTATTTTAGATAGCATGACAAAATATGAAAGAAAAAATCCTGACTGCATAAAAAGCTCCAGAGTTAACCGAATAGCAAAAGGTTCAGGAGTTATGGAAAAAGATATAAGGGATCTATTAAAACAATTTTATATGATGAAAGATATGTTTGAAAATGCAAATAAGTTACAAGGCATTGATGAAAATAATTTAGATCCTCAAAGCATAATGGGAAAATTAGGATTTGATAAAAAATTAAAAAAAATGCAGAAAAAGAAAATGAAATTTAAATTAAGGTAATTGTCCAAATAGAGGCAAATTACCCTGTGAAAATTATGAAAATAATATGGTGACAAAAAAATGGATTTGGTGCTACTAATTTCAATAGGTTTTACAATTTTTTTCTCTGCCTTGGCGGCTTATTTTGATTATAAAACTACTTATATTTTTGATTGGATAACATATCCAATGATACTTGTTGGATTAATTCTTTTACCATTTAAATCAACTTGGTATATTGGGCTAATTTCTGCAGCAATTGTGTTTGTATTTTTTATTCCATTTTACAAATATGGTAAAATTGGTGGGGGGGACATAAAATATTTTTTGGGTCTTTGTTTGCTGATGCCGTATTATGGAAATATGTATTTCATATTGCCTGTTTTCTTTTTTGCTTCTGCCCTGGCGGGATTATTTTTTGGGATAAAATTTATTGTTTTGTTTTTATCAAAAAGGTATTATAATAACATAGGAAAAATGGAATTCATTTTGAAGCTTTTTCTTGCTCTTGCATTTTCAGTATTTGCAGGTATATTTTTGTCTTTTGGTTATAAGTTGTACATTGCAGTCTCCATTTCAATTTTGTTTTTTATTTGTATGTTTGTTTTACTTTTCCAAAATTATTTCTATATGCAATTTTCTTACAAAATTAAATTGGAAAATATTTTGGAAGATGATATTGTTGAACTTTCTTGTCTAAATAAAAAAGGTACTAAATTAGTTGATAAAAAATTGATTGCAGAACTAAAAAGTAAAAAAGTAAAAGAATTAATTGTTTATAGAAATCTACCTGTATTCGCCCCATTTCTTTTTTTAGGCGTTATAATTTCTTTATTTGTTTTTTTATGATTTTTTATTAAAAAAACTTTCAATTAATTTTTCTGACATTTCTAATCTTGGTTTTAAATCATCTGGAAGCAAAGCTTGATATTTTGACCAAGTATATCTTTGATCAATTAATACAATAAAACCTCTGTCTTCATTTGTTCTTATACACCTTCCTGTTGCCTGTATTACCTTGGAAAATGTGGGATAAGTATAAGCATAATTCCAACCATTTGCAAACTTTTCATCATAATACTTTATTGCTTCTTTTATTTCTAAGGTTGGCTCCGGGAATGGAATCCCCAAAATAAAAACACCTATTAACTGTTCTCCGGGAAAGTCTAGGCCCTCTGAAAATGAACCGCCTAAGACTCCTAATAAAACAGAACCCAAACCTTTTGATTTTTTAAATTCATCAATCATTTTTTTTGATTTTTGTGTATTTTTATCCTGTAAGTAAACTTTTTTTGCTGTTTTTTCAGAAAGCAGGTTGTAGAATTCAGATGCCAGTCTGTGGGATGGCAAAAATATTGCAATATTTCCCATTGTGTTATTAATTACTTTTGCAATTTTTTCAGTTACTTTTTCTAGATCCGCACTATTTCTTAGTTCGTATTTTGTGCTAAAAGAATCATCGTACATTACTAACTTGTTTTCTTTTGGAAATGGGTTTTTATAAGTAAATATTTTTGTATCTCTGGGGAGTCCCAAAATATCAGAATACATTTTTTGCGGGGTTAAAGTTCCAGACATTAATATCGCTGAATCTACTTTTTTGAATATGTTTTTTGTGACTACAGCAGGGTCAAGATATTTTATAAAAATACTTAATTCTCCGTCCTCCCCACTTTTTATTATTCTTATTGTAGATTTGTTTTCTTCAAACCAACTGGAAAAAAAAGTATAAATATATGGCAAGATTATGTTTTCGTTTTCGAAATTCTTTTCTAAAGTTTTTATGTGCTCTGGCTCTAAAGCAGGAAAATCTTTGTACCCGTTCTCAAAAATAGTTTTTAAAAAATCAGTATCTACCAGTAATTCGCGTTCACCCTTTTTTTCTTTTATAAGGAGAAGCAACTGTTTTAGTTTTTCTGCTAAATAAGAAAAATCCCCTTCTTCAATTTTTTCTAATTCTTTTATCCCTTCTGAAATTAATTTTTTATTTATGAACTGGGATAAGTTTGATTTAATTCTTTCGCCAAGGTTGTGGGCTTCATCTATAATCAAAATTGCCTCTTCTAATTCTTTTTCAGACCTCAACATGAATGTTTGCATTACTTTTGGGCTAAAAAGATAGTTATAATCACAAATTACTAAATTTGCCCTTTTTGTTAATTCAATTGCAAGTTCATATGGGCAAACATTGTTTGATATCCCAAAATCTAAAATTGTTTCCGCGCTGAGAACATTTTCTAAATGGATTTGTTTGTTGTAATTTTTATTTTTAAAATTTTTAAAAGCTTTACAAGTTCCGCTTTTTAACTTACTTTCACAAAATTCGTAAAATCCTTTTGAATTATTATAATTTGGTATCTCTGAGCACATTTTCTGCTTACCTAATATATTTACTGCTTTCAATTCTAAGCCGTATTTTTTGTTAATATCCTCAACAACTTCCAGTGCTAATTTGTGCTGCGTTGTTTTTGGAGTTAGATAAAAAACGGTTTTCTTTCCTGCTAGACTTAATGCTGATGATAAGACTGCGTCAGTTTTCCCTAAACCAGTGGGTGCTTCAAATAGCCCAATTTTTGATTCGTTTATTGTGCTACAAACATCTTTGATAAGAGAATCCTGTTCTTCTCGGTAAGATCCGTGTCTAAAATAAATTTTTGTCATGTGAAACCTATATAAATATACTCTTTTTATATATATTGTCTTGTTTTTGGATGATAGATATGGTAATGGGTAATTTGGATCGTAGAGCTGTTAGGCAAATAAAAGCTCCAGAAAAACGAAAATATTCTTTTTTTATTAGGACAATTGATAAAACGTCTTCACATAACTTGGGGCGTGTACAAAACGAATTATTATCAGCATATAAGACAGGAGAAATAAAAAAAACTGAATATCTCTCTCTTGTGAAGAAAATAAAATTAAAGGTCGAAGATTCTAAAACAACAAAAAAAGAAGAAGTAGCAGTTAAGAAAGAAGAAAAAACTAAAGATACAGGGCGTTATTTTGCAAATGTTTCAGCAGAAAAAAAGGTTTCTGAAGCTAAAGAAAGCGAAGCAAGACCTGTTGCGGAGTCTCCAAAAAAAGAGGGGCTCTTGTCTAGCTTATTGTCCAATGTTAACATGAGAACTGGTTTTTTTGTTATTGCCATGTTTGGTTTGTTGTTTATTGTAACCAAAGGCGTGTTATCATCAAAAGGAGACGGAGACTTGTTGATATTTGGAATTGTATTAGTAGGATTATTAGTAATAATTAGTTCATCAGGCTCAAAAAAAGAGGCTGATTTTTGATTCTTTGACTTAAAGAATAAGGAAATAAATAAAAAGGGTATTAGATATAAGTTATATGTAGGTGTTTTTTATGGCTGTTGTAAGGAGAAAACCAATTAGGGATAATGTTGCTGAACCGGTAAAAAGGGTATTAGATAAAAACTCAGTCGTAAAGCCAAAGAGAACAATTGGTGAAGAACGTACAGGTTTTGCAAAGGTGCATAAGGTCCGTAAATTACCACCTGGAAGAGAAATTAAAAAAGTAAAACAGCTATTAGAAACAAGAAACACAATCAGTAGTTATCATGAAAGATTAGAGAGATTGCCTCTCCCTAAGTTAGGAGAAGAATTAGCAAAAATTATAAAAAAATTAAAAACTTTAAGAAGAGATCTAACAAGATTAAAACCAAAGGATAAACGAAGAACAGGCTTAGAAATTCAAATAAAGGGTTTAACCCAAACAGAGCAAATAATTAGGTCTTTGGCAGATAAAATTGTTGCTGATAAAACAGAAAGAATAGAACAAGAGAAACTTGCAAAAATTGGTAGGGATCTGAAAGCTCAAGAAGTAAAATTGAGCTCTAAAGAGAAAAGTTTAGAGGAAAAATTTACTAATTTTAGACTGGAATACAGATATGGTGTAAGTGTTAAAAATGCACAGATATTATTAGACATAGTAAGTAAAATTGAAGCCCTAATGGGATCTAAAGATTTAAAACAAATGTCTACAGAGTATATAACAAAATTATCTGTTTTGAAAGATGAAATTGAACGTGAATTGTCTGGTTTAGAACCTGAAGAAGAAAGAAGAGAGCCTTCAGAGGGAAAACAAATTACTTCCGCAGAAAGAGAAGCTTTGGTTTTAGAGAAAAGATATTCAAAAGCATCACTTGATAAAGTAGTAGAAATATTTATTTCTGCTTTGAAAGACCCTAAAAAAAATATATTTATACTTGAAAAATTTGGACGTCTAATTGGAACAAGAGCAAATACTATATTTACTTTAATTATGACGAATAATAGGTTAACTCCCGCAAATAAAAGAAAAGAATTAATTGTTTTAAGCTCTCAAGTAGAAGATGCAATATCTCGAATATCTTTTTCTAGTAAAGGGTCTCCTTATGCTGCAAATCCAGTTAATGTTTTAATGGCTCTTGTAGAGCCAATAAGAAGAGAAATTGCAAAAATAGAGCCTGAGCAACAAGGGCAAGCAGCAAAATTACAAGCTGTAGTTGCACGGGAAAGGGATTTGCAAGAAGGACACGAGTTAGAAGATAAAATTAAAGCTTTATTAGCTGGGTTAGGAAAGGAGCCAGCATTAATGAGACAAATTAGAGCGGAATATGCTCGTTTGTTAGGATCTGGACCAGGTAAGGGGCCAGCATATTTAAAATTAAAACTTAGAGAATTGCAAGAACAAAAACTGTTACCTCCTGGAACTCCAAAAGATCAAAAGCTATTAAGGGCCCCAACTCCTGAAGAAGAGTTGATGGAGTTTGGTAGAAGAAAAGAGCTGGCGGAACGTGATAGAAGAAAAGAATTGGAGTTACAAGCTAGAAGAGACAAAAACACAAGAATAATATTAAATAGACTTAAAGAATTAACAGATGAAGTAAGGGATGTAAAAAAAACACTTTACCAGTTAGTGGGTTTGCAAAAAAACCTTGCGGATTTGATTAGAACAAGAGGCGGAAGTTTAGAAATAAATATTACTGAAATAAGAGTGCAGATGCTTGGACTTAGTGTTAATGGCGGGTTGTCTAAAAGAGTGGGGGATATTTTAGCAAGAATCTTATCAGAAATTGAAAAAAACCACGGGGCAACAAAAGAAGACCTAAGGGTATTAACTGAAATTTCAAAAGGCCTTGACAGAAAAGCAGAAGAAAGTCTAGGAAGAATAAAAGGTCTTGAAACAACTGTTAAAGCTATTGCTGAGGATATATCAAAGAATCGTGAAGAACTGTCTGAAATGGGCAGAGGTCTTAAAGAACAACTTGATGAAATAATGGCTGAAATAAGAAACACAAAAAAGGAACCTCCAGTAGTAGGGGATTTTGAAAAAATATCTAATAGATTAGATATTATTATTTCACAAGTGGGTGAAAATACAGACCTGATAACCAGCATGGCGGGATTACAGAAAAGCCTTGAAGATGTGATAAAATCAAATAAGTCTGATTTAAAGGATGTTAAAGAAGCCTTGGCAAATATGAAAACACTAATAAATGACTCTGAAGATAGGTTGTCAGAAGAATTTACAAGTGCTATGCAAGTAATTTCTGGTCAAATAAATGGGCTTGTTGAAACATCTGAGGAAGGACATAGATTAACAAGAGGACAACTTACCTTTCTTGCAACAGTAACAAGAGATCTTAAAAATAGAGTAAGTGAAGGTTTAGTTGCTATTGATAAACTAAAAGATGAAGTAAAAGGTATGTCTGGCTCTGTTAAGGCATTAGAATCAGCCTCAGGTGAAAGGCATAAAGATATAACTGCAAAAATGGATAGAATTATGCGGGATATTGAAGATGCAAGAAATGACATAGGTACAGATGTAGGTAATATTGTTGATGCAAGATTACATGAAATAAAAGAGGGTATAAGAACTTTAAATGATCATTCTGCAAGAGTTTTAGATCGTCTTGGTATGCTTAATGGTACTTTCTTATCTTTGGAACATTTTGATAAAGTTGTTACTGAGTCAATGGGAGAATTACGTGAAGGAATTACCGTTGGTTATGATCAAATTGTTTTAGAAATAAAAGAGGCAGCAGAGAAAGTTATTGCTGAAGTAGGAAAGAAAGATCCTGAATTTGTAAAGAATCTGGAAAATAAATTAACGTCTTTAGAAGAAATGTCTATGCAAAATAGAGAAGATATTTTGAAAGTGCTTTCTGATATGCACGACTCAAGCACAGAAAGATTAGATAGAATAGAAACACAAGTAATGCAATCAAGAGAAGACATACTAACAGTATTATCTGATATTACAAAAGGAACAGAAGCGGATAGGGAAATAAAAGTCTTGGCTGAGAAAATAAAAGAAATAGTAGAAACAAGGGGTGCCAAGGATACTTCTGTAATAGATGCAATAGAAAAAATTGCAGAAAGATTGGAAAATATTGACAATAAACTTGACGCAAATAATAAAGTAATTGCTGATATTTTAAGAAAAGTAATTCAAGAAGAACTTGGAGAAAGACTTGTAAGAATGGAAGGTAAACTTGATGCTCTTACAGCCGAAGGAGCAAAAAAGAGAGACACAGATAAATTAAGTAACCAAATTGATGAATTAAAACAAATGATTGCTGAAATGGGTCGTCGTGGCCCTGGAGAAAATCCGCCTGGAGGAAATGGTTCTGGGCAAGGTGGCGCAGGCTGGACTTATGGCCCTGGCGGATGGGTAAATAACAATAATAATAACAATAATATCTTTGGTGGTGCAGGCGGACCAAATGGACCTGGTGGCCAGGGAGATGGTGGAAGACCTCGAGGACCTGGAGAAGATGGTGGTTCAGATGGTGGAGATGAAACACCGAGAGGGCCAAGAGGAGAGGGCGGCTCTGATGGGGGGGATGAAACACCAAAAGGACCAGGTGGTAAGGATGTGCCTGAACCAGGAAATGATGATGCTGGAAAGAAAGCTGCAGAGGATGCAAAGAAAGCAAAAGAAGCAGCTGAAAAAGCAGCAAAAGATGCTGCAGCAGCAGGCTCAAAAGAAAAGGCATTTAGCAAAGTAGCTGGCTGGGGGTTCGGGCTTGCTATTCCTGGGGCTCTAATAATGGTTTTATTATTTGTGCTATCTAGAATCTTTGGAAAAGGAACAACCTCAACAATAAGTACTGTAAAAACAGCTACAGTGCCTATAATGCCTATTACTGGGTCTGCGGCAAGTGCTGGAGGCGGTTTATTACCTTCTGGGTTTATGACCCCGTTAATAATAATCGTTGTTCTTATAGCATTATTTATGCTATTTCCAAAAAGTAAGTAAAAGGGTTTTTTCCCTTATCTTTTTTTATATTTTTAATTCTTTTTATAGTTTAGAATTGTTGAATTACCACAATAACTACAAATTATTTTTTTTTGTACTAAGTCTTTTCCATTTTTTTTGATACTCTTTATTCTTATTTTAGGAGGTTCTAGCCTGAATACTGAAAAACAGTTTTTGCAAAATATTTCTTTTTGCTCTTTTTTAAGCCTAATATTATACCTTAAGCAAATAGCACGTATTAGTCTTGCGCAGTTTTTTGAAAAAAGAGGGTCCTTAGTATTATTCAATTGTGCGAACAGATATAGGATTCGTTCTTCTGCCACCTTTTTGTATTCTGATTTGGTTCCTTTTGACCCCATAGTATATACAAATTAGATAAAAAGATATAAAAATAGTTCTCTCTTTAGTTATATTATGAATTTTAAGTTATTATTTGTGTTATTTTTGTTAGTTTTGCCCCTTTCGTTTTCTAGCCTTATTGGGCAATCGTATCTTCTTTCTGATATGAATTCTTTTAAGGGAGATATAGAAAATAACTATTCTTGTAGTACATTTTCTCTCTCTGAAACTGATTTTGCTGCTTTAAAAAATAGTGAAGGGATACTAGCATTAGACCTGTATTTTAAGTTTACCCCTGAAATAAGTAGTAATTCTTATCTACAAATATATGTTAATGGGGATTTAATTAAATTTAAGACAAAAGTAGGATTAAAATCAGATAAATATGTTATTTTTGAAGATTTCCAGAGCGGTAGGGATGTAATCTTTTTAGAAGATTATAGAGATCAGAATAAACTAGATCTAAATATTTGTGGTTATGTTTCTGGCTCAGTATATGAATTAGAAATGCTAAATAACTCTTCTGTAGGGTCTTTTAAAATGCCCTATTTTTCTTGTAAAGGCTGCTTTTCTAAATCCCTGGATAATGATCAATTTTTAGTTGATGACATAGTTAAAACAAATCTATTTTTACTTAATAAGGGGTTTGACTCTGTGAATACCTATGTAAAATATAATTTTTTTGATGTAAACACAGAAACAAAAATGCTTGGGGGAGAAGTATTTTTTAATGGCCTTATTGAAGCTAATAAAGATAAAACAATAACTTACTATTTTAAGTCAAAAACAGATAAATATTTTCTAATTCCTCCTGCAAGTTTAGAATATTTTTATGATGGTTTTAAGTTCCGAGAACTTTCAAACCCTATAGTGGCAAATGCAAAAAACTATTTGGATGATATTGATTGTGAATTAGCCTCAGATAAAATAGAATATGTTGCAAAAGATGATGTGAAAATAACCGTAAGTTGTTATAATAAATCTGCAGAAAGTAAGGTATTTAATTTAGCAGTTAAGATAAATGATACTAACCTTATTAATTCAGATGTAGTAATAGATAGCAAAAAACTGGCTGAATTTACTGCGTCTTATAGTTTTGAAGATTTTGAGAAAAAATCAGCATGCGGGCAAATTTCTTTTAACGATGAAATAAAGGACTTGGGGTGCTATAATTTTTATTTCTCTGAGAGTAGCAGTAACTATACGTACTACCTAGTTGGATTTATATTTTTAATAATTGTAGGGATATTTATTTATTATTGGCTTTTCCTATAATTCTTATTATTTTTTTTATGTTTTCTTTGATATTTTCTGATACTTCAATTGTGTAAACTGTTTTGTAAAATTTATTCAATTTCTTCTCAAAATAATTGATTTCCTTGCAAAATAAATTTTCTTCAATTTTTTCAGGAGAATATTTTCTTTTTTTATAAAGCAGTCTTAATTCTTTTTCTTGCCTTGTTAATAAAAAAATAAAGTCGGATTTAATTTTATATTCGCAAAATATGTGCCCTTCTAAAATCCAGCTATCTTTATTGTTTAATTCTTTTTCAGTTTTTTTCTTTAATGAACTGATATCCACTTCTTTTGCTTTGGTGAAGCTTTTTACAGTATATAAAGGACTTTTTAATATTTTTTCAAGTTCTTTTGCGATAGTTGTCTTTCCAGTTCCTGGCAATCCAGTAATGATTATTTGCATATAAATCTACTTTTGCCTTTGTATATATAAACTTATATATCTTTCTACATAATAATTCAATATGCTTGAAAAAATTCTCGCGCAGGACATTCCTCTTTTTGAACTTGAGCAAAAGTTTTGGAAACAAATAAGTGAATTAGAAGATAAAATTAGAAGAACAAATAATGTTTCAAAAAAGGAAAAATATGGGAAAGAAATACTCGTCCTTAGGGAAAAAATCAAAGCTCTTCAGCAAAATAATCCTGCTAAACTAAGATTCGAATTAAACACTCTTAGAGAGGCGCTTAAAGATAATGAAGAAGAAAATAAAAATTATTGGATACAGAATAAACTTCTCAAGGCTATTATTAATAGATATTTAAAAAACGAAAGTATTGGTTTAGAGGACTTGAAAAAACTTATTTTACCAAATGATTTAAGTGTTTTGAGTATAAAGCAAGAAATAATTCCTGAAAATTATGTTTATGATGAGGACTATCTTGATGCTATAAAAAAACTATACTCTTATATAAAAAAAAATTATTCTATAATTGATTTATCATTACCTAATAAATACTGGTTGCCGCCACGAGACACTATTGAAGCGCAGGCAGGTGATGTATTTGATATATCTGTGCTCATCTGTTCAGTACTTATTTCTTTAGGTGGGGATGATGCAAAAGTGTATGTTGTAGAACTAAATGATTTCTCAAGGCACGCCTTTGTAGTAACCAGATATAAAAAAAGAATATTGATTTTAGATCTAAAACAATCAGAAAATTATAACGATTATTTAGGTTATGAAAAAGATGTGTGGGCGGAATATTTGCCAAAAAGGCAAAGTATAAGAAAGAAAAAATATTCTTTTAATGACGTAAGTTTTGATTATCTTGAATAAAGGTTTTTTTATACTGTATTTTGTAGTAATCATTTTTTCTCTGCTTCTTGCCTTATTTTTTGTGTATTCGAATAATGATTATAAAGAAAAAGAATTAATTGAGGAATTCACAATATATTCAAATAGTATTACTGATCAAACAGTTCTTGAAAATAACATATCTTATTTTATTAGAAAAAATATAGAAACTGAATTATACATTACCCAGGATAGAGGAGCAATAAAACTTGCTTTGGATCCTATAATAAAAAATTATCTTGTTTCTAATGGTTTTGATATTTCTTTACTTGCTACTGATTTATTTATTGAAATAATCCCTTTGGATGATGTACTTCAGGTTAATTACCAGTATGTTTTTATCACAACCACAAAAAACACGGGGAAAAAAGTAATAATTTCTTCGGGGGCTATTTATGGGGGGTCCATTATTGTTTGACAAGCAAAAAGGGCAAATCTTTATTGAATTTTTGATTTCTTTTCTGATTATTTTATTTCTCTTTGGTTTTATTATTTCTTGTTTTAATTATGACAAAATAGACTCAAAAATAAAATTAATAAACGAAAAAGTAAAGACTAAATATTGCCAACTTGAAAATAGCTTAAAGTATAATTATTTTGAAATAAGTTCAGATTGTGGTTTGTTTTTAAAAGAGGATGTATATGCAGAAAAAAAATATGGCTAAGAAAGCAATTTCAAGAAACCATTTCGCAAAGAAACTACTTTTGTGTAAAACAAAAGTATTTCAGTGGCTGAAGCATTTTGCAACTGCAAAATGTCTTCTTCCTAAAAAGCAAAATGTTTCAGGGGCTAACAAAGCTTTTTTGTGCAAAACAAAAAAGTTTGAGGGTCAGAAAAACTTTTCCAAGAAGTCAATTTTGTCTTTACACAAAATTGCTTCAGGGACTAAACCAATTTGCCTTTGCAAATTAGTTTTTTCTTTCGAAAAGTTACTTCTTACTAAAGAAATTTCTGTTTTTACAGAAATTTGCTTTTTCTCAAAGAACTTGTTTCAGAGCCACAAATCTAAAGATAATGTGGCTAAGGGCTCATTTTCTTTGAGCCTCTTATTTACTATGTTATTTTTTTTGCTGTTCACATACCTGTTTTTTTTGGGTTTAAGTAATATGCAAATAAAAATGGACAATTCCTTGGTCGCTCTTTACTATTCAGAAATTTCAGTCACAAAAAATAATGAAAAAGGAGTTGGCTTTGCGGAAATTAATATTTTAGAACGCAGAGTAATGGCCAATAAAATTAAAGACGAAATTGTTATTACTGGCCTGCTCGCTGGTTACTCAATACCAAGGTTAATTTATGATGATGGGATAAAAATAAAAGAGGCTGTTTTTAATGGCTAATAAAGGTTTTTTTTGGCTTGCTGAAGTGGGTATTGGATTTATTTTTTTATTACTCTTTGGGGTTTTGTTTTTTAATTATTTAGACTCTGATAATGGTGGGCAAGTTTTTGCGTTACAAAAAGCAAATGATGTGCTCAGGGCAAATTCTTATTCTCATGAAGAAATTTCGAAAGATGTTTTGGATCAATTTTTTGGTGATTTTGGCTATATTTGTTGTGTAGATCTGATGTGTTATTCAAATGATATAATTCAGAAAAATAAGTTGGTGAAAACCGCAAAAATCTTGTTTAAAAATCTAACTGAAAAAGAAGTATCACTTACTGTTTTCTATAATTAATTCTATTGTTTTATTTTTTGTTAATTTTACTGAATATTTTCCTGGATCAAAATTATTGCTTTCATCTATGCAAGTATTACTGGAATAAGTTTTATTTGTGTTCTTTGATGACCAAGAGATATTATTTCCGTCAGCAGAAAAATTCCAAAAATTATTTAGATTTAAATTTGTATAAATTATACTTCCTTCTCCTAAATAGCAAATTTGATTTATTTCTTTTGTAAAGTTTTTTATGTTTGCTAAATCGAAAGATATTGTTGTGTAATTATACACTTTTATGAGTATTGGGATGAAAAGTGAAATAATTGCAATAATGATAAGTAGAATAATCAAAAATTCAATACTCAATTGGCCGCTATTTTTTTTAATTGGTGTCCCCAATTTTGTCAATGTCATTAAAAATGTCCTCGGTTTTTGAGTCTATTTTTTCTGATGCCTTGTTTGTTGTTTTTGTTAACTGGGTTATTACTATTGCAGCAATTGCAATTAAAGCAGCCAAAATTATTATTAACTCCGCTGAAAGTTGTGCTTTTTTATCTATAATGAACTTTATCATCAGCATAAGTTAGTGCAAAGTAGTATAAATATTTTTCTAATTATTTTGTAAAAATAATGAAAAAGAAAGGGAAAATTAATTTCCCAATTTTATGTCCCAAGTGGTTTTTTTGTTCCAAGAAAAATCTTCTGAATTTTCACTATCGCTTTCTGAGCCATTTAATTGTTTCATGTTTGTAGTAACCCCAGAGATATTGAATTGCACCATATCATCCTCAATGTGAGTCTCATTTTTTGTATCTGGGCAAGGGTCATCTTCACCGGGTGGAGGTGGATTTTTTACAGTGGTAACAGTTAGTTTAACATTTACCGATACTCCACCCTGGTATTTTCCATCATTGTCTAAATAAAACAAAGAGTCATAAATTGTTTTTAGGTCTTCAGTTCCGGACTCTTCTCTTGTTACTACTGCGCAACCATTATCAAAAACTTCTTTGTATTGCCATTCTAATTTTCCATCATTAAAAAAATGTGATGTGCCTTCTGGCATTGTAAAACCACCGGGGGCATATAACGTCAATACCCCCCCTGTTGCTTTTGCACTTATTACTCGGCTTCCTCCATTGCTGGATTCATCGTAAGTATAAGTTAATTGGCTGTAGCCACACTTTTCACTAGAAAGTTCTGCTCTGTTTAATGCCACATCGGCTATCTCTTTAAAACCTAGTTGTTGTGCTAAGGTTGCAATTTCTAGTAATCTGTTTTTACATAGGTTTGGGTCCTTCATTTCTTCTTGAATTCTTAAATTAATTTTATTAATGGTGTTGTTATACATTGTGTCGCTATCTAATCCCATCATCTGGGCTACACCTAAGGCGTAAAGAAGCATTTCAGTTGTAGAATTTTGGTTATTTAGTATGTCCATTACCCATTTTTTTAATAAGGCCGTTGCTTCTGCATCTATTTTTTCAGTATCTATTCCTAGCCCCTGTGCTGTAGCTAAAGCATCTAAAATTTCTTGGGGTGTTGCATTTGGGTTATTTATAGTTGTATCTATCTGTTCCTGTGCTGTGTCTGTTGTATCTTTTGTTTGCTGTATTTCTTCTGCTTCGCTGCTGCTATTTATGGTGCATCCTGATAACATCACTAAAATAATAAGTAAAGAACTTAAAATAACTAGAAAGTGTTTTTTCATAATTTCACCATAGTTTAATAATTCTTGAAAGTATATAAAGTTTTCATTGTTGGAAGTATCCTCCTCAAATCGCTAAAAAACAAAGCATTTTGCCTTTTTTGGTTAGAATTGTTAACGCATAACAATATAAAAGTATTCTCCATATATATATAGTATTATGAAAATTCCATCTACTGTGGGGTCATTTGAATATCGCCCTAAGAGTGCGAATCTAAAAATTTATTCCGTAGTAATGCTATTTTTTGCATTTTTCCTTATAGTTTCCCTTAATTTTGCCACAATTCCTAATAATATTCCTGATAATAAGTTGCCTAGTTATGCAGTAAGTTCTGCAAAAGTAAAAAATGCGGATTTTATCCCACTTGATTATTTTAATGATAAAGCACCAAAAGAATTTAACTTTGATTTTTCTGGTGAGTATTACTTGTTCTTTTCTTCCAATTGGAAAAATTTAGCACAATCACAAACAGGGATAAAATTGAGCCACAGTTCTAGGGCTGGAAAGAGAGCTTATATTCCTTATGTTTCTTCTGGTTCCTTTGTTTTAGAAAATATGAAACTAAACAGTTTTGGAACAATTTATGCTGTAGAACTTATTCCAAATGCGGTAAGCCCAGCAAACACAAATATTTCTTTTAAAGTAAACGATGATACTTATGATGACATCGCATTTTTAGGAAACACTAATGATTTGGAATTAAAAGTAACTTTGTCCACATCTGCGTCTTATTATACTCCTATTTTAAAGGATTTAACAGTAAAATTATATCCAATAAAAAGTATCCAAATTAACCCTATCGTTTTACAAACTTCGGAAGACTTTATTTCAGTGAATTTAAAAAATTATATTACTTATTATGATTTTGCATCTGAAAATTTAACTTATTCTCTTGTAGGTAATACTCTTCCTTGTAATGTAAATCACTCGGCTTTAACTTGTAATGACTTGTCTGAAGGTACTTATTATTTGAATTTAAATGTAAGAGATAAAATAACAAACGCAGAATCTTATGCCCCAATTGAAATTATAATTAATAGTGATTCTCCTTATTTTTTAGATTTACCTATAATTGAAGCAGATGAGGATTCTCTTGTAGGCCCATTAAACTTGGAACCGTATATTTCAGATCCAAATAATAGTGCTGATGAATTAACAGTGAGTATAATGTCTGTAAGCTCTTCTAATGGTATTAATTGTTCCCTGAACGGTTTTGAATTAAATTGTAGTGCAAATAAAGATTACTTTGGTAATTCTTCAGTAACTCTTAAAGTAATTGATCCTCAAGGAAACTTTTCCTTAGCTGATTTACAAATAAAAATAGCCAGCGTAAATGATCCTCCTACCTGGAAGGAAATTTCAGGATATAATTTAGAGGCTGGTCAAACACTGAATATTAACCTAGGAAATTTTGCATCTGATGTGGATAATTCTAATTTAGCTTACGAAATAAAAAGTAGTAATTCTTTAAGTTGTAATTTAAATAATTCTATAATTTCTTGTAATCCTACAATAACTCCACTTTCAACAAGCTTGGTAGTTTCCGTTTCAGATGGTGAATTTGAAGTAGAAAAAACAATTCCTGTTTCATGGAGTGTTTCTAATTTGGGCCCTGTATTTACTGGGGAAATTATGGGGAAAACAGTTGTTGGCAGTAACCCTTTAAATTTCTCTGCAAACCTAAGTTCTTATTTTTCAGATCCTGAAAATACTCCCTTAACTTATACTATTGAATATGTTTCAGGCAGCAATACTGTATGTGAAATCTCTTTAGATTTGCTAAATTGTGCTGCACAGGGAAATGGATTCACAGATGTAAAAATAAAAGCCAGCGACGGGGAGAAAGAAGTTTATTCTAATATTTTTAGATTAGCAAAAGTTAATTCAAATGATTTAACTGCTACAGTAAGTGTTCCTCACACAGTGCCTTTGAATTATACTGTTTATTTCCAAGTTTATGTAACAAATAACTTAGGATTTTATTTAGAAGGTATTGAAGTAACTGCAAGTTCAGATTCTTTAACTATCTTTGATGGTGCTCCTGAAGGTCACAATAGCATCACAGAAGTAATTCCAAAAATTGATCCTAATTCAACAAAGACTTCAGAATTTCATGCAACAGTAGCAAATATAGAGAAAACTCACTCGGTTTCCTTGGCCTTAACTGGCTCTATTTTAGATTCTAAAGAGATAGAAACAAAGAATATGTTTTATGCTGCTGGTAACGGCTTAGTAACCATGTGGCAAGACAAAGGAGACAATGATGGTGCAGGATATTGGGGTACAGGGATGCAAGATATGGTGCCTAAAGATAACAAACTAAAAATCCGAGTTCACAT
>CAYZSS010000004.1:0-45838 GCA_964480435.1 uncultured archaeon
TGTGATGATGGAAATAATAATGAAAATGATAACTGCTCTAATGACTGTAAATTGCTTGATAATTTTAAACCTGACTTATATGTCGGTCAAATTTATCATGAAGTAATAAGCGAAGACTGTGTAAATACTTTTTATTTTAATATTTGTAATAAAGGGGACGGGAAACTAGTTTCTGATTTTGATGTTTCTGTTTTAGCAAATCAAAAGATTTTAGTAGTTCCGTACTTGGTAAGTATTTTTGGGGCTATTGATTCAGGTGCCTGCGTTTCTTTTAATTCAGCAATGCTTAATATTTTTGCATTTGGTATTGGGTTAGATGAAAATGTAATGGTAAATATAAATTTAGATTTTAATAATGTAATTTTAGAAGAAAAAGAAAATAATAACTCTAAATCTGGAGAAATTTTTTCAGGTGATGGTTATTATAATAATGGGCAAAAGTGTAGCAAAACTTGTTATGATTCTGATAGCTCTATTGTAGGTTATGAACCAAATTCAGCATTACTTTTTGGTACTATTTATTTAGCGAATTTATTTGAAAACAGTTTATTTAACAGTAATGATTTCTGTGATGAATTTGGATTAATATTAACTGAACAAACCTGTCTTACTTCTGGTCTTTCTGATAAAAAAAATCTGGCTTGTTATCTGTTTTATCCTCCAAAGAAATGTGAAAATATGGCTTGTGCTGATTTAAATTCAGAAGAAAGTCAAAGCTATTTAGCGTGTGATCAAAATGAAGGTAATAATAGCCCCTTATCATTTTCATCAATAAATTTTACTTACTATGATAATAAAATAACACAATACGCGTCTTATTGTGCTGATGACCGTTATTTGTCAAAATATAGTTGTAAAAATAATTTTATTCCTCAAAAGGATGAATATGATTGTTTAAATAATTATAATGGTTTGTGTCTTGAAGGCAGGTGTGTTCCCGGGGAACTTCAAACTAACTGTGAAGAATCAACAATAGACTATTTTCACAATGGTTATGTGGATTTACAATATTTAATAGTTACTAGTCCAGTTACAAAAACAATATCTGATACTAGATCCGATATTTGTAATGGTGAACAAATATTAATGGAAGCCAGATGTGATTCTAACAATTTAACAGGTTATACTTATTTAGATTATAACTGTGCCCAAGATGGTGCATCCTGCTACAATGGTGCCTGTGTTTATCCTGATGAATCATTAAAAGATTGTAATTTTTATGGCTCTGTTTTAATTGGTACAGGGTATGACCCTTTTACATATAAGTTCGGTTACTCAATTAATGCTTTTGGAGTATATAACGGTTTTAAAGATGTGTGCCAAAATAACACTTTAATTGAGACAATGTGTACTGGAAATAATTTGAGTTTTTCACCTGTTGATTGTAAGGAATATGGTGAAAATTATATTTGTAAACAAGGGGCCTGCATCGAATCTGATGAAAATAATATTTCTTGTGAATATCTGTTTTCAGATATATTATATACAGATGCTTTAGGTAACCAAACCACTTATGATATAAATTCCTGCCTAAATGATTCTACTTTGATATCAAGATCTTGTGGATATAATGCAGATAATAAACCTGTTGTAGTTGAAAATAATATTTTTTGTAATGGGGGACAAAAATGCGACTCTGGGGCCTGTATAACCCCCTATCAAGAATTTTGTGAAGATGATGATGGTTTAGATTATTTTAATAAGGGCTCAATTTCTTGGGCTGGAATCGGTGATACCTATCTTTCAGGCGAATTTGATTTTTGTAGTAATAATCAATCTCTAACGGAAAGAACTTGTAATGGCAACGTCCCTGATTATGAAACCATTGATTGTAATAGTTTTGGAGATAAGTATGTTTGTAGTAGTGGAAAGTGTTTAGAAGAAACAGGCCCTTACTGTGAGGAGCAAGGAAATACACTAACATATGAATCTTATTATGTATTATACCCTAAATATGATATTTGTGATGGTATGAGTTTTGCAGGGTATATAGCCACTTCTTATTCATCTATTCTTAGAGATTATTTTTGTACTAACTCTCTGGATTCTGCCTTTGATTTAGAATATGTATTATGTGATGGAATTTGTGGTTTTAAATTCGCAAACCAAGATGGAAATCTGATTTTTTTAGGCTCAGAATGCATTTTACAAAGTCAACTACCTAATAGTGATTATTATTATTATCCAATAGCGATTACTAGTCTTACTGCTTATCTGCAATATGTTGCGGAAAATGGGGAGATTTCTTTAGAAGATTATTTAATCCAGGAAGTGTATCCTGGTATGGCTTATTGGTTTAACAAGGACTTGGCTGGAGAAGTTAATGTATGTATTATGCCTTTGTTAAGTAATGGTGTTGAACTTTCTGAACTAAAGACAGCAATACTAAACACAAAACCAGATTATATTGATGTTTGTAATCTGCCCGGAGATTAAAAAACATTTATATTGTTTTATCCCCTTTTATAAAAGATGATACTAAAGAATTCTAAGGGACAGGAAAGTATAGTTTTTGAAGTTCTAATTGCAGTAATCCTTATGACTTTTGTTTTTATTATTGGGGGTTATGCAATGACCTCTTTAAACCAAACAAAATGTTCTAAAGAAGTAGATTCTACAATGAGTCAACTAGCGGTAGCAATAGAAAAAGCAGGATCAGTAAGTATTGGGTCCTATTATTACACTTTTTCAGAAAGCTCGTGTTTTAGAGACAATAATACAACCTATATTCTAAAAGAAGAAACTTCAGCGCTTTGCTCATCCTATTGCCCCGGATCGACCCAATGTTATTTATTAAAATATAATAATTCTAGTGACCCGGTAAGCACAGTGAGATATAAATGTGTAAATATCTCAAGATATGTGACTTTTAATGGGGGTAGCTGTACAAACCCTCCGGATGCGGGCTATGAAACCTTGCCAGGATTAACTTTTTCATCGGGAAATTATATATTTGAATCTTACTCTCTGGGTAACCCTGAAATTTGTATTTATATAAAAAAGTGATTTTATGCTTGACTTTATAATATCTAAGATTGGAATGCTGCTTTTTGCACTGGCTGTGGCATCTGTCCTAATATTCTTTTCTTTAGGTATGAAAGAAATGTTTGTTGCTGAGCAAGGGCGAGAAATAGCAGCATCAATTATAACTCAAGCAAAAGGTCTGTCAGAAATTGATGCGCTTTGTACATCCTTAAGGCTGACTATTCCACGTTATATTGATGTTTATGGGTCAACAGAAACATTTTCTTTATCTGCAATAAATTATACTTTTAAAATTACAAAAGTACCTCTTGTCGATGGAGAAACAAATACAATTGTTTTTAGCATGTATAAAAAACAAGGCAAAAAAGAAGGAAAACTTTTTGCAGTAAATAGTTTTAATACAACCTCAGAAATAAGATTTGTTGATTCAATATGGCAAATTATAGGCGATACTAATTTAGAGTGGGATCCAACCAGTGCACTTTCAAATGTAATTTATATTGTAAAAAATCAGGAAGCAGGGGAAGAAATTATTTATTTTGTTAGATGTGGATATGATAAGACAAAAGCACAACCATACCAATTATGTTATGATGCTCTTGATAGTTTAAAAACTAATAAGGGGGTTTACTGTGTTCCAACAAAAAAAGACGAAACAGATACTACAGGGCCATAAAAAACAAAAAGGGTTTATAGGAAGACACAAAGTTTCTGAAACGAAACTTTTGTCAGGCCCTAAAGCTTTTTGCGATAAGCAAAAAGGCTTTATAGGTGCAATTGGGGATGACCTTCCTAGCTTGGTGCCGATATTTTTTTCTCTGCTTATTTTCTTTGGGACGTTGTCATATGTTTTTATTACTTTAAATGAAAAAAATACTTATCTTGAAAAATATTTCGAATCAATTTCAGTATCTAAAGAAGCACTTGGCAGTAGTTTCTTTTCAGGATATGCTGAGTTTGAAGAGAGGGTGGCTAGTATCAATACTACTGAAAACTATATTGTGGGTTTAATTTATGATCCAAATCTGCTTGGAAATGAAGGGGGCGGAACAGTAGATACTTTAGACCGCGAGAATTTCATAAAAAGTTGTCAGATTGGAAATAATGAAGAATATATTATTCCATATCTTAATCCAGATCCTTATATTGGGCCTGATGTTTACTATACTGGTAAAGGCGCAGATCAAGATCTTTGTGATTCCAATGTTGTGCATTTTTTTATTCCTAATGATGTTCAATATTTAAATAATCCTACTGATGTAATTGATGCAAAATTTATTTTTAAGAATCAAACCCCTTTCATATATTTTTATCCTGTTGCTCTGTCTACTAGTGAAGGTGTTATAACTGCATACTTGTATGTGCTGGTTTGGTGAATTTATGAAAAATAAAAAAGTTTTTTCAAAAGGAGTATCAAGTAGCATAGCCACGAAGATACGGTCTTTTTGGGCCACTCACCCTTTTCTTAAAAGGGCAGAAGGGCAGGCAGCAGTAACAGATGCATTATTTTTCTTAACAATTATTTCAGTTGTTAGTGTTCTTCTTTTTACAAGTGCAATGAGTTATGGAAAAGGGTTAATGGAAAGTAGTACAGAATATTATGAAAATACTTTTACTGTTTCAGCACTGAAAACTCTTTATGCTGTTGCTGTTCCTTTGGAACCAGATAAATATGACATCTTGGATAGTAACTATAATGATAATTTATTTACTGTTTTGAAAAAAGATTACTTTATTTCTTCAGTAAATGCAGCGGCAGATCCTGCACAGGAAGCTATGCTTGATATAAATACTCAAAAAAAGTTAATGGAATCTTTAAAAAAAATTATGGCTCCTCTTGATAAAAGTAAAAATTATTTATTTTATATAAACATTCCTGAAGATGTGTCTGGAAAACAAAAAATGATATTTGTTGGCTTAGTTACTTTTAGAGATAAATATGACTCTTATACTGGCCCAAACCCAAAAACAACTTATCTTTGTGGGCCTAATCCTGGAAAACCTAGTACCTTAGCACTTGATGATATACAACTATATTTGAAAAAACATAGTTTAGGGCAAAGATTTGCAGAAGGAAGGCTGAGTTTATTAGTAAAAAGTGGTGTAGACGATAAATTAATTATTGCACATACTGGTCTTATTTCATGGACTGCCTCTCCTGATTTTGATCCTAATGATAATCCATATGATGAGAAAATAGGCGAATTATTAAATGAAAGATGTTGTAAATATGTTGATGTAAGTGATGCAATAGATTGTAGTAGTGTTTCTCAACCAGACTAACAATTATTTTTTGTCAAGAAACCATTTTTCAAAGAAATTTTCTTTCAAAAAGGAAAAATGTTTCAGGAGCTGAAACAAATTCCTTTTTTGGAATTTATTTCTTCTCAACTTTCTTTTTTTCAGTAGGAAGATCAAGATTTAAGTTTAAGTCAAGATCTTGAAGATCGGCATTGTTTATTTTTCCTTTTCCACCAAAGTTAGATAAATCTAAATTTAAATCAAACCCCGCACTTGTTGGAGTAGTTGTTTTTTCTTCAGTATTTTCTTTTTTTATTTTTTCTTCAGCTGGTTTTTCTTCATCTTTTGGAGCCATCATTTTTTTAACTTCTTCATCTCTGGCAAGTTGAGCAAAAATATTATCTACTACCTGGTTTATTTCTTCTCTTTTGTCAGGCTCTCTGTTGTGTCTATCTCTGAATCTTCCAACCTCTTCTTTAGTAAGTCTCTCAATTTCTTCTCTTGGTTTATTTAATTCGGTTTTATCTTTTACTTGAGTATATATTACATCAACAATATTATCTTGCACAGTCCCGGATGAATTGGATTTTTCAGATTCTATTGATTTTAATCTTTCTCTGTAATGTCTTGAACCATCATCAGTTGTATTTTGTACACTGCTACTTGCTTCTTCTGGTTTATTTGTATCTCTATAAAATCTTCTAAGTCTTCTGGGAACTTGAGTAATATCTTTGTCTTTATTATTTTGAGTATTTTCTGGTTTTTTTTCAGTTATAGCAGGTATGTTGGTTGTAGGTTGTACAGTTTTTCCTATTTCAGGGACAACAGGTTTTGTTTCTATATTATCTGGTTTTTGTTGCTCTTTAGCTACTTCGACTTCTGTTGTTTTTGGCACCTGTTCCTTCATTTTCATAATCAAATTATCAACCTCACTAAAATCATTTTCTTCTTTTTTTTCAGAAATTGCATCCAGATTTGCTGCTGAGTCTTCCACTTCTTCTTTTATAGTCATTTTTTCTGGCTCTTTTGTAATTTCTTTTGGGTTATTTTTTTTACTATAAAGGATATTAACTACTTCTTTTGCTATTTTTTGTGAGTATCCCTCAGAAGTAACGGCATTAATAATTTCTTCTTTAGAATAAATATCCTTGTATTTTCCAAGGAGTTCAATTAATTTATCTATTTCTTTTGAGACCACGTTAACACCCAAATACCTTAAAAGCTATATATAAATAATAGTTAACTATTTAAAGAATATTTGTGTCTTTATATTGGTATTTATGGCAATTACATTTTCAGGGGTATTTTTTTCTGTTTTATATTGGCTAATTTCTGCGGCTGTGCTGTTTTTTATTATTTTATTTTTAGGCCATTTTTACCAACCTTTTAAAAAGAAGGTAAACATTACTGAAGTTTATTCATTGTTTTTATTTTCTGCAATAGTAGATTATATCCTTTTCATAATAATCTATTTACTTCCTTTGATTTTTGGAGTTAGGTCTGATTTGGTGGGGCTCTATGATGTGTGGTACATGTATGTTTATGTTGTTTTTATAATTCTATTAAAATTGTTGCTTTATTCAGTACTGTTTACTTTGATAATACAACCAGTAATACTTTTAAGCTTATTTTTGTATGAAAAGTTTATTAAAAAGAATAGCGAAATTCTTTCAAAATTTTATGTTTCTGTAATAATTTCGTTTTTGGTAACTTTTATTTTATTTTTGTTTCCTTGGATTCTTGGGGGATTTATTGCAATGGTATTTTTTTAGGTGACTGCTATGGATAGAAAACTTTTGTTCATGTATTTTATTATTTTTAATATGCTTTTTTCTACTATGGCTTTTGCATATAGTCCCACAACTGTAGATAGTAGTGTGGCCTGTAGAAATGAAAAATTAAGCCCTGAAGAAATAAACATTCTTTGGGATAACTATCTCAGAACAGGGTTTACTCCAACAAATATTTATTCAGGAACCCCTGAAGAACTGAAAGCAGAAGAAAAAACAAAAATAAAAGAAGAACCAAAAGCTGGTGAAGAAGGGTTAATACCAAGTATAATGAATATGGCTGGTGATAAGGCCATTGCAACTGTTGATATAGATACTGGAAAAAAAGTATCCGAAGATGCTCTTTGTTTTACTAAAGTAATTTCTGGTGATTATGCCTATGGTGGGATTTTATCAGATTCCCTAAGAGTAGGGCGATGTACAGAAGATACTCCTGGTTGTTCTGTATCAGGAGAGGGTTTACAATTTAAAAATACTGAAGGTGCATTAAAAATTTACTGGGAAGGAGTAAAAGCTATTATTGGTCTTGGTGAGGAAAAAACACAGCCAGGCTCTTATCTTGCAGGTCCAGTAAATACTGAACAACTTAAAGAACAAGAAGAAGTAGTATCTGCGTTTGGTACGTCTGAAGCTGTTGAAAGTGCAGATGGTACTGCTGCAGAAAGTGATTTGGCCAGCACAGGTGCCGCGAGTAATGAATTAGAATTAATGAAAGTAAATCACGAAGCACAACCTAATGCAATGAGTAGCCTTTGGGTTGATGATATGTCTGCAGAGTTTTTGATGTTATGTAATAATCAAGATTCAGGAAACAGATGTAGAGTATTATTGTATTCTTTTTTTGATAAATATTACAATTCTTATTATTCTGGTGGTTTAGTGGTAGTTGCGGGTGGCCCGGTTGCGTGGGGTGCAACAAAAAAACTTTTTGGAGGTATTTCTGCATTTAAATATGGTGGAAAAATAACTACTGGAATAAAAAAAGTGACGGATCCAGTAAAAGAGTTTATGACCAATACCTGGTATAAGCTAACTGAAAAAGATTTCAAATATTTTTCATCTAATGTGTTAGGAAAAACACAGGCAGCACTAAAGCACGGTGGAATTGGTGATGGATTAAAAGTTCTTGGAGATAATGTTTATGAAGCAAATACAAGCAAGGCTATTGCTGCTGCTCAAAAAGAGCTGGTTCCTAAACTGACGACTACTGAGTCAAAAGAAGCAATAGGGGCAGTTTTAGAAGCAAGAGCATCAGCAGCAGAATATGGTAAGGGATATTTAAATAGTCTTAAGAATGCAGCCCCTGAATATAAATTAAAGGCTGCAATGCAAGCAGGAGAAAATGCTCCTGCTCTTTTAGGGGCGGAAATGAACAAAGCATTTTTAGAAAAAAATTATGCTGGTTGGATGTATGATTCTGCTGGCGCAAAGGCTATTAGTTCTGTACCCATTACTGATAAAGTTGCAGCAGAAGGTTTTTTAAAAGGAAATTTAGACCCTGCAAAAATATATAAAATGGTCCCTGGGCAAAGTCAAGGAAACCATGTAATTGGCAATTTAAAAAATTTTATGCAAAACCACGCGGGCTCAGATTTCATAGTAGATATTGGTGGTAATCCAGTAATACTTAATGCTGGTACTGTTGATGGTATAGTAGCACAAGCAGGAAAAGAAGGTATTACTGAACTGGAAATAAAGGCTGGTAGTAGATTAAATATTGATTTTGCTGAGTTTGGGGGTTATGATGGTTTTAGCAAAAAGTTTGCTAAAGATTATTTTGATGATGTTTCAAAAAAATATAGTGTTGCCGCAACAAATTATCAAGCAGTAACAGAGGCCTTACAAAGTGCAAAGAAAATCCCTACAAGAAGCCCAAATGCAATGAAATTCATGATGAATGTTATGAATGGAAAAGGTGGAGCAGCGGGGAGTTTTATATTAAAATATGAAACAATACCAGCATTATATTGGCTTGCAAAAACTAGTGATTCAAGTCCAATAAAAGCATATATGATAAAAGACCAAGATATTACAAATGTAAAAGCATACACAGGGCCTGACGCAATTTATGCAGGTGCTTATATTGATGTTTTCGCAAAAGAAGGTAGTGATAACGGGGATCTATTTAACAAAGCCCTGAAATATACTTTGTTCCCTTTAGATTTATTTAGTAAAGTAGCTCCAACAGCAACAGGGTATCTTAAATCATTTTTCGGTCACCAATTTAGGGATACTCCGGGGGATGTAATTATTTATAATGAGGCCTTAAAGTGTACAACTGCCTCTTGTTTTATTTCATTAACTGGTAGTAAAAAAATAGTAAATGCAGGTGAAGTAAATTTAAGGACAGATAGTTTGCTTATGAGTGGAAAATCATTACAAGGGACAAAAAATTATTTTGTAGAATTCCCTGATTCTGATGTTTACAAAAAAACAGGTCTTACTTTAGGGGCCTTTGTTCATGGTATGAATGTAGTGGGAAAGCAGGGGGAAATAAACCTAGCATCTGCTGCAGCAAAGAAGGAAGATTGTTTAACTAAGTCAAAAGAATTAACTATTGCTGGGGTGCCTGTGGGAAGTATAATGGCTTCAGATGCTGATCCTGCAAAACTTGCGATGCCAATAGGTATTTTTGAGAATACAATTGGGTTTGTGCTTCCTGGTCTTCCGGGATTGGGAGTTGGTATTGCTGTAAGTCTACTAATACAGGATGATATTCAGGAACAAATTGGAGAATGTGTAGACACTATTGATGGGTATTATGTAACTTATTCTTTAATACCGTATAAACCTGAAGAAGACAATGGTATTATGTCAAAAATTAAAGAAACAGTTTCAGAAGGAAAAGAGCAAAAACCGTCTATGCTTACCGATACAGCTATAGGGAAAGTTGCTGATAAAATAAAAGACCAATTTAGTTCAATAATACAAGATAAAACACATGAAGGTATTCAGATAAACTTGGATACAAAAGGAAAAACAAGCCAATCTGTATCTCTTGAGGATGTATTTTTGATTTGGGAAGGGCCAAATGCAAGCCAAACAAATCTGAAATACAAGGACACCGGAAAACTTGCATTAGTAGATAAGGACGGAAATGCAGCAATTATGGATTTTGATAAAGGTACTTTTACTATTAATGGAGAAACTATAAGTAATCCAGATATTGTTAGATTAATGGAAAAAGATAATCTTGGGCCATTTATTGCAATGCCTGTGGTAGTAACTGTAATTCCTGCAATAAGTTCGGGAGATATGTTCGAAGCAAAGACAAATGGGGACTTTGTTGTAAAAGACCCTGGGATGCTAGATTGTATAAGGCAAGGAGTATTTGAACAAACTGGGCAGGAAATGACTGGTAGTTCTTTGTTTGAGCATATGGGACCTGTGACCCAGATGTTATTGGAAAATGGGCAAACTGTAGCTCCAACTTTAATAGGTTCAAGCAGTTATTTTGAAATTTTGGGAGGATCTACGGGTCGTGTTACTTTGTATAATTCAACGCTTACTGTTACAAAAGATAGATCAATAATTGTTAGGAATGCAAAAGAAACTAATCAATATGATAAAGTGGTGGGAATTGCATTTGAAAAAGGGTCAATACTTTACAAACCAGAAACAAATGAATTTATTATGTGGATAAAGATTATGGCAGAAATGGATGGAAAGTTTGTTTCTAGTATGACTCCAACACACACAACACAAATAAATGAAGAAACTGGTTGTGAAGAAGATGCTTTTGATTTGAAATTAGCTCCTTTGCAAGGGGATGTTACTGCAGCAGAGGATGTAGACAAGATGAATACCGCTTTAGAAAAAGCAGGGCCATTCCAATACTTTAAAACTCCAGAGTACACTATTATGTTTTATGCGCAGATGGTGGATGGTGTTTGTAAAAGATTTATGAAAGTGATGGATAAAGACGGCAATGTAATAAGCGATTCAGAGATAACAAGTATAACAGCAACTCCTGATGGTTATGAAATTACAACAGCAGATGGTAAAACACACGATATAGGCTTTTCTGCTGAAAATGGGCAGCCTATGCTGACCTTTGATGGACAAAAATCTCCTTTAACAATAGCACAAGGAAAAGATGGTGCTTTCTTTTATGACCCTAGTACAGGAAAATGGTATGTTGATAATGCCCAATTACTGCCTATAGATGATGACTTTAAGAGATTAGGGTCAAACACAGTGGGGAATTCTAATACTCCTGGAGGTAACCCAATAGAAGGTGGATTAAACCCATCAAGTGGTTCAGGCTCAAGTTGGGATATTCCATTAACTGATGATTGGTTATTATACGGCTTAGTAATGTTATTTAGTGGAATGTTTGTGTATTTGATTTCAAGAAAGGACGAATAAAGGGGCATAAGGGATAATATGAAATCTATAACGCGATTTAAAGAAAAAGTAAAAACTTGGCGTGCTGAAAGAGTAGAAAAAAAAAGTCTAAAACGAGCCCAGGCTTTACAAAGATTAGATGAGTTAGGTAAGTTGCTTGATTATTGCTCAGAAGCACCTGTATGTAGAAGAATAAGTGCAAATTCTAAGCTTATTTCTGAAGCAGAAACTCTAAGTAAAAAATTGTGGTGGATGGGATTAAGAAAAGAAGCCAGACAAGCACATGGAATTGCAGTTACAGGTGCAATATTTTATTGGGTAAACAATTTGGGGAACCATCCTATAAATTTTTCTTATGAGCAACAAGAAGAAATTTTAAAATTTCTTTTGCATAAGGGGCCAAGACCACACGGCTTATAGTAATATTTCTGTTAGTCTAAATAATATTTGGGCCATTATACTCTTTTTCTTTTGATTCTTTTAACTGGTCACTAACTGCGTTTCCCAGTTCTTTGGATTCTTCCAATAGTGGTTTTGTGTCTATATTTAAATCATACATTTTGTTTAGTACTACTATTGCCTTGGCTGCAGCATCATAATTTTTTCTTGCTGTAAAAGGCACTAAAATTAAATAAATTGGGAACTCTTTCTCAAGAATAAAGAATTGTGCTCCTATTCCAGCAGTAATCCCTTCTTTGATTTTTTGTATTTTGTAAGTATCTAAATATTCTAAATTCTTTTTATTGTTGGCAACACCATAAACAGCTCCATTCTTGTTGTCAATAATTCCACCAATGGAAACAATTCTTGCCATTTTTGCTTTCTTTGCCCAGTTTAAAACAATGTTACAATATGACTTCAGGTCCTCTTTCTGAATTACTTGGTCTGAAATAATACAGATTAACTTATGCTTGTGTGATGCGTACGCCCTTATTGGCTGTTGTGGCAAGCCATTCTCAATCTTTACTATTGGAGTAGTGTTTTCGTGGTCAAAATGGCCTAAATACTCCATTTTTAGTTTTTCTATTAAATATTTTGTAGTAATAGAACTTACCAAGTCAGCGGAAGGGAATCCTTCGACTAAAGTATAGCCTTTATATGTTTTTTGAGATTTAAAGAACAAACCCATGTAATCACAGTAAATAATGAAGTTCTCTATTTATAATGTTTTTGCTCACAAATAGGTATATAAATATTATCTTATCAAGAGATATATACTAATTAATGAGTGTGATACCGATGACTTTTTCAAAATTATTCAAAAATATAGTTAATAAAGTTAAGAAAAAAACTAAAGATGGCGATTATGATTACAAGAAGATATATTCTGAAAAGCTAATTGCTCTAAGAAAAAAGAGAGCAAGTGTAGTTAAACTGGATAAACCAACTAATGTAGTTAGAGCCAGAGAGCTAGGATATAAGGCAAAAGAAGGTGTCTTTGTTGCTATGGCAAAGGTAAGAAAAGGAACTGGTGGGTTCTCCAGAGTAAATAAAGGAAGAAAGCCAAAAAGAACAGGATATCTGAAATTAACAAGAAAAATCTCAATACAAAGAATTGCTGAGCAAAGAGTTGCCAGAAAATTCCCTAATTGTGAAGTTCTAAATAGCTACTGGGTAGGGGAAGATGGAAAGGACAAGTACTACGAAGTAATTGTTGTTGAAAGAAACCACCCTGTAATACTAGCAGATAAAAAGTACTCTGATATAGTTCTTCAAACTAATAGAGTATTTAGAGGCTTAACTTCTGCCGGTAAGAAAGGAAGATGTCTAGATAAGAAAGGAAACGGAACAGAGAAGAATAGACCATCCATCAGAGCAAAAGGAAGAAAAGCGAAATAGAGCCTTTTCTTTTTCTATTTTTTATTATTTTTTCTTAATTTTTAATACTCTTTTTGTAAAAGGCTAGGCAGAAATAAAAACTTTGACATCTTTATTCTTATTATGATTCGGGATTTTTTAGATCTGTCCTTGAAAGGGAAAAAAGAGGCTGTAATCTATTTCTCTGATAAATATAAGGGGCTTTCTAAAGAAGACCTCTTTGTGGTGGATGTGTCTAAAAACAAAGAAGAAATAAGAAAAATAAATAGTTATAACTGTTATATAGCTGCAAAAGTAAGTTCTCTAAAAGACGTGTTCTTTTGTTTGGATAAGAAGTTTGATTTTATAATTAATCCTTTTGAATATAACAAACTGTTTTTTGATAACTCTACAATTACTATGATGAAACAAGCGAAAATTTATCCTTTGATTTTTATGTCTGATTATTTGAAGTTATCAAAAGGTCAGCAAATAGGGTTTTTGAAAAATGCTTTTTTATTAATTAAGTTAGCAAAAAAACAATCCTTGCCAGTATTTATTTCATCTGGTGCAAAAATAGAAAAAGAAATAATTCCCAATAACCAATATTTGTATCCTTTATTTAATTTTAATTTAGAACAAGTGGATAATTTTTTTGAAATCTTGTCTAGGAAGTGAATACATGAAAAGAAAACTAAATGCTTTGCCATTGTCATTAAGAGAAAGAAAAAGATATCTTCTGTTTTCAATGAATACAGTTACTGATTTTGAAAAAATTATTAATACTTATTTGCGTTCATTTTTTGGGACTTATTTTTTAGCTCAGATGGAATTAAAAATAATAAAATCTTTTTTAAAAAAAGATCAAACTTTGTTTATTTTAAAGACATCAAGAGGAGAACATGAAAAAGTAATTGCTGCTTTGGAATTGTTTAAAGAATCAGAAGGAAAGTATTTGAATTTAAAACTAGAAAAAGTAAGTGGCACAATAAAAACCTTGAAGGATTTCTTAGAAAAATGAGGAACTAGTATGTTAAGAAAAGGCCCTGCAGGAAAACCAAGAAAAAAAGATGTGCATTTTGTTTTTAAAGCGCACGCCCCTGGAGAAGTTTATGAAACAAGGATTCCAGATGCAAAAACTTATATAGTTGAAGAAGTAAGGGGGGAAATTCGTCCGCGTACTGAAAAAGATATAAGCAAGTCTGCACCTGCCGAAGTATTTGGACGTACAAGACGTGAATTTTTGCTTGGCTTGGTTCGTAGCGGAAAAATAGTAAAAGTTGGAGAAACTTTTAAACTAAGGGAAATGCCAAAATATAGACTGCTTGCTTGGAAGGTAAGAAAAGCAGAGGAAAAGTTAGGTGCAGAACCAAGTTTAAATTATGTTAAAAACTTTTTTGTTTCTGAGGCTAATTTTATCCGAGAAAGGCACCGTTTAATACGAAAGACAATTAAAGAATCTTTAAAAAATGGCGGTGTAGATGCACAGTATGGTACATTTCATTCTTTATTGTCTCGTGAATTAAAAAGGGAAGGCATTAATAGTAGTAGAGATATAGCCCCAGTAGTTTTTGATTTGGACGGGTTTGTGTTAAGAAAGCTTTTGGCTGGGGCAATACCAACAGATTTAGAATATAAAAAAGGATATATCTCTCGATTATGTGCGACCCTTAACATTCTTGAGGCAATTCTAGGAAAACATGACAGTATGGTTACTGATGCAGACAATCGAGTTTTTATGTTAGTACAAACAACTATGCTAAATAGATGTAGCGAAGAACAAATAAATAATTTGCTGAACTTAAGATTGCCAAGAGAAATTCATGAAGAACTTTGTAGAATAAATGGCTTGCCTCCAAATCCAACAAGAGCAGAATTAGAAGCATTTCTAAATAAGTATTCTGAGCATTGGAGAAGATTACAAAGAGCAGAAGAAAGAAATAGAACAAAGTAGTAATTATATTATTTATTATTTATTTTTTTTGAGTTGATGTTTATGGTTAAAAGAAAGAAGTTAGGTTTGGCTCTTGGTGGAGGGGCAGCAAAAGGTTTTGCACATATTGGTGTTTTCTCTGTATTTGAGGAGGAAGGAATACCAATTGATTATATTTGTGGCTCAAGTATAGGTGCTTTAATAGGTGGGCATTATTCTTTACACAAAAATATTGACCTTCTTAAATCAGATGCATTTTCATTTCTTAAAGAAAATAATTTGGCTGTTTATGATTTTATAAAACCGGGATATAAAGCGAAGATAAATAATATAGAGCTTTTTATGGAGTCTGTTTACAAAAGCAAAAGATTTTCTGATACTTTAATACCTTTTTCTTGTACAGCGGTAAATATAGAAAACGGAACTGTTCTTGATATTTCTGAGGGTCGGTTAATTGATGCTATTTTTGCTAGTATGAGTATTCCCGGGTTATTCCCTCCAAGATTCTTTTGGGGTGCCTGGTTGGTTGATGGTGGGCTATTAAATAACCTGCCGGTTGATATTGTTTCAAAGAAAGGGTATGATGTTGTTGTTGGTGTTGATTTAGGGGATATAGATGCATTAAAAAAAATTGAATCAAAACCAACAAGAGTTGATTGTTTGAAAAGAGCGGTAGTAATTATGGTTGAGGAAATCACAAGCCGTATAAAAAATTCAGTAGAAGATGCAATAATTATAAATCCAAAAATAATTGCATCAGGTCTTAAATTTGACTATGCGGCATCAAAAAAACAGATGAAAGAAGGGGAGACCGCCGCAAGAAAAGTAGTTGATGAAATAAAAAAACAACTGAAGTGATTTTATGCAATTCTTTAAGAAAATAAAAAACTTGGCATACAATAAAAAGAAAAATAATTTTGTCTTGACTTTATCTTCTAAACTCATTTTTTTCTTGGGTTTGTTCCTAATTTCTTTTGTTCTATTATATGTTTTATTTGTTTATTCTGGACTTTACAATAATCTTTCCGGATTTTTTGCACAAACCGTTTACAACCATTTTTCTTATAACTCTGATATTACTCTTGCCGGAACAACTATTGATTTTAAGGCTTTTGAAATAAATATTACTTCTGTTTGTTCAGGGGTTTATGAATTAATTGTATTTCTTGCATTGATTTTTGCCTGCTTTGAAATTAAACTGTGGAAACGTGTGGTAGGGGCATTATTTTATTTTGTTTTCTTTGTTGTTTTTAATTTTATTAGAATGATAACTGTCATTTATTCTTTTGCATATTTTGATTTATTTTCTGTTGATTTGTTGCACACTCTGTTATTTAAATTTGGTTTTTTTATTATTACTTTTTTATTCTTTTTATATTTTTTAATTATTGCGGACTAAAGAAAAAGAAAGGAAATTTGAAATACTGCAATAATTAAAATAATTTTTAGTAAAGGGTATTTATTGAATATAATTAATATGAAAGTAAATATTTTCAGAGGAATAAATATTACTGTGTTGAGTATGAATAGAGGGACAAGTAATAAAACATTTTTACTTGAAATGTTTTTGTAGATGCCAATTATTTTTTTATCTACGTTGTCAACATCTTTTCTGCTTGGCACAGAGTGATAAATAATAGTTAAAGCAAGCCATAAAACTAATCCAAAAACATAAAAAGCGGGCTTTATTTTTAATGTAAAATATATAATTGTTAATGCAATTACATTGCTTAAAATAAAAGGGGTTAATGCAATAATAATTGTTTTCCAATTGTTTACATCTAAATGTTGTACATATGCTTCTTTTAATCCAAATTTTATCTTTGTAACTTTTACCCCTAGTAGAACGCAGGCAATAAAATGTGTTAACTCGTGTATTATTACTCCTGGATAAAATAAAAGCTCTAATATCATTTTAATTCTCTTTTTAATTTAAAATTATTCTATAAATATCTTTTTCTTTTTTCAATTTCGTCCAATTTTTCTGCAATTTTCTCTTTGGTGTTTTCTAAATAACCTGTAAAAATGTATTCCCAGGTTTTTTCAGAAAAGTCTGCTAATATAGTTCCTTTTAGAACAGCGAGATCTGTTGCAAAATCTTCTAGTTTGTTAGAATTAAAAGAGAGCCCAAAATCAAGGAATATAGGTCCATTATCATCAAAGCAATTTGCTTTTGGCAAATTGTTTGAGGACCTAACGCAGTTTGTGGAACAAACCGGCGTTTTGTTAAAAAAAATGTTTTGCGCTGTTAGGTCTCCGTGTATAATTCCTGCTTGATGAAGTTTTGCTATTTCTTTTCCTACTAATAATAACGCATTTTTGTCTTCTGAATGTTCTCTGAGAGGTTTTCCATCAATTTTTGATAAATAAAGTGTGTAATTTTCTAAATCTTCTTTAATTACTTCTGGGCAGGCAACCCCTGCTTCTTTAACTTTTCGTAAAATTCGTGCTTCTGATTTGGTTCTTTGTTTTAAAATTAGGGTATTTAATTGTTTATTTCTATATCTTTTTTCTATCCTTTGTTTTATGATGGTTTCATTATCAAGAAATACTTTTGCTTCTGCTCCCTCATAAATAAGATTAGCCATACTAATTAGTCAGGACATAAGATATATAAAAGGTCATTATGTTGAGTAATATCCTTTTCCATGTTTTCTAATGGTCCAAGCATGTTAGTATAATAATTTCCAAGTTCTTCTTTATTTGCTTCTAGCATTTCTTTTATCGATTTTAGCTTTAATTTCCCTTTGTTGGTGGCTGTTTTTAGGGCGGTTGCCTCTCCCGAGTCACAATCAATACTAATTAGGTTAGGGGTTTCTGATATGAAAATTACTGTGTTTTTGTTTGCAAGGTATGTTTCCCAGTAATCTGCTTCAATTTGTATTGCTGTTTTTATAATTCCGCTTTTTGAATCTTTTTCACTTAAAAGATATGTCTGATATTCAGTTAATTGTGTATCATTGGCATAGTCAGTGATGTTAAATTTTGCTCGTGATTTATCTATAAAGTAGTTAGGATCGCTCTGAAAGCTAGCATAATAAAAGTATCCTGCTACTACAATTGCAATGAAAATAATCAATATTAAAAGTTTTTTACCCATTTAGACCACTAAAAATATACTATGGTATAATATATAAACATTGCGATATAATATAATAAAAGACTCTAATTTTTTTAGAATCAATATTTTCACATAGGAGGATGGTGAGAGTCATGGCGCGAATGCATTCAGGATCAAAAGGCAAATCGGGCTCAACCAAACCTGACGGTAAAGTTAAAGCTGATTGGGTAAAGTTAAAGCCTAAAGAAATAGAAGAAATCATAGTAAATTATGCAAAAGATGGGTTGTCCCCTTCAGTAATAGGAATAAAAATGAGGGATCAGCATGGTATTCCATCAGTTAGCGATATAGCTGGGAAGACAGTAACTCAAATTTTAGATATTCATAAACTAAGACCTGTATTACCTGAAGATCTAGGAAATTTAATACGATCCGCAGTAATTTTACTAAAACATATTAAAAATAATAAAAAAGATATGACTGCTAAAAGAGGTTATCAATTAACAGTTTCAAAAATAAGAAGACTAGCTATTTATTATAAAAATGAGGGCTTGTTGCCAAAGGACTGGAAATACACCGCAGAAAAGGCAGCATTGTTGGTTAGGTGATAATTATGGCTGGAAAACAAAGAGCAGTAGTTGATAAATGGAAAAAAAAGAAAGAGTACTCTATTATCGCCCCAAAACTTATTGGGAGCGTAGAAATGGGCCAAACTGTGGCTGATAAAGATGAAAAAGTAATTGGTAGAGTAACTAAAGTAAATTTAGGACAAATTACAAATCAGTTCCAAAAGAAAAAATATGATTTGTATGTAAGAGTAACTGATGTTCAGGGTTCTAGTGCAAATACAGAATTATTTGCTCTTGAACTAAAAAATAATTTCTCAAGAAGGTTGGTAGGAAGAAGATGTAATAAACTAGACCTTGTTCAATATCTTGATAGTAAAGATGGCCAAAGAGTAAAAGTAAAGGCTCTTTGTGTTACAAAAAGAAAAATAGAAAAAATAAAGGAAAAAGATATTGGAAGAGAGATGAGAAAACAAATTGGGCTGTTAGTTGCAAAAAACAGTTTTGACGACTTCTTTGATTTAGTAGTAAATAAAGATATAGAAAGAGAACTGTCTGCAAAAGTAAGAAATATTGCTGAACTGAGAGGTTGCGCAATAGTTCTTATAAAGAAAATAACAAAAAGGAAGTAAATCTCCTTTTTTCATTTTTATTTTTCGGGGTGTTTTTATGGTCCAAGAAGTTGGTGAAATTTTAGAAATTTTGACTCTTTTACTTTCTGATTATGCTGTGCCAAGAAACATAAAGGCGGTCCTTGAAGACACAAAAAAAATAGTCACGGAAAAAGAAAATGATGTGGTTGCTTTATCTGATGTGGTTTACAAATTGCAAGATATTTGTGATGATATTAACTTACCTATTTCTGTTAAACCTGATCTTTGGATGCTTTTAAGTAAATTGGAAGGCTTAAAAGAAGATAAGAAAAAGAAGAAGTAAAAAATCTAAATTTATTTTTTTATTATTAATTTAAATCTTATTTTTACTTTGTAAATACTATTCATACCTTAATGCTTCTACTGGTTTAAGTTTAGATGCTGATATTGCTGGTAAAAGGCCTGCAATAATACCTATTAAAGTAGAAATAATTATTGCATAAATAATTAAGTCTAAACTTACTGTACCACTAAATGTCATTCTGCCTAGGTTGATATATCCTGCCATTAAACTAGATACCATCCAACCCAATATAATTCCAATAAAGCCCCCCAGGAGCCCAAATAATCCTGACTCTAGTAAAAATAGTTTTATTATTTCAAAATTTGTTGCCCCCAGTGCTTTTAGTATCCCTATTTCTTTTGTTTTTTCTAAAACTGAAGTGAACATGCTGTTCGCTACTCCGATGGCTCCAACAATTAAAGATATAAGTGCGATACCTCCTAAAAATAAACTAAGGGTATCTGTCATAGTACTAATTCTTTCTTGCATTGCCTTTGTAGAACTAATTGAAAAATCATATTCTTTCTTTCCATACACTCCTCTGCTTATTGCAAGTGATTTTGTTAAGGTTGTTATTATTGAATCAATAATATCTGCATCTGAAACTTGTGCTAATATTCTTGCATATTCATTTTTATTTGTCTCTGTACTTATTAACCAAAATCCACTGTTTGTGGCATACACAGCATTAGATTTTGTTCCATCATCAGTAGTTATTCCTACTACATTAAAAATGCTTTCTTCTAGTGTTATTTGTTGTCCTATTGTGATAGGTTTTTTGAAAGTATTATTTGCTAAGTTATAAGAAATAATTATATTTTTTGTATCTGTGTTTGTTAAAAATCTGCCTTGGTCTAAGGCTACATCATAAAGCATAGAAAAATATTGCGGGTCTACTCCAGTAACAGATACTGTTAGTTTTTCTGAACCACTTTGCATTTCAAACCTTTCTGAATTTTGACCCGCAGCATATAATATGTCTGGGTTTCCCCTGATTATAGTTAGATCTTTATTTGTGAGGATTGGGTCTTCTTCGTCATCAGCTAATACTTTACTACTCCCTATGTCCATTTCTCCTCCTGGACCTTCTGGTTTACCAGTGCCCATAAAATCTGCTTTGGAAAATCCGGGTGAGAGGGTAATTATGTCCGCTCCAAATTTTGACATTTGCATATTCATGCTTTCTGTTGCATTTTGACTAATAGATACAATAGCAATTACTGCTGCAACCCCAATAACAATTCCTAAAAGGGTAAGCCAGGATCGCAGCTTTCGATTTGTTATGTTATTCCATGCTAATTTTATTATATCTATTAATCTCATAAGTGTCACTTACCTAATTTTTATTTTTCATTTTTTTGTATTTTTTGAATCCAAAATATGCACCAACAAGCGCTGCTAAAATTATGATGTACCAATAGATCGATAGTCCACTGTTTTTTGTTGTAGCCATTGCACCAAATTTTGTGGCCGTGCTTTTTGCATCAGAAAGTAAAGTTACCTCTTTTGTAATTATTTGTCTTTTTCCAGTAGTATCTGTGTAATGTATTTCAATAGTAATTGCGTCACTTATTGTGTTGTGAGGAGCATTAATATCTAAAGGAATTTGCATTTTATCAGTTGGTGTTTTTCCCGTAGTAGTTGGTTTTTGAAAATTCATATCTACCGACATAGTTTCAAAGCTCGCAATTGTAAAGTCTCCTTTTTCAATTGTGCCTAATATTGCTGAGTCTGCTCCTGCTGTTTTTATGTTTTGTTGTTTAGGTATTTTTATTATTGTTGATTGTGCATCATTCATACCAATATTTGCAATACTTAAAGTAATCTGGGTGCTTGATGCTTTTTCAGCACTTATATCAAAATCGGTTTCTCCTCCAACAATAACTCCGACAGTTGATTGTTCACTGCTTGTTCCTGCGCTATCCTGAAAGCTTATTGTTATATCTAATGGGTAAACACCTGGAACAATATCTTTGTCCGTTGCAATTGGAAAAGTAATGACTGTTGTTTTATCTTGATCAATGAAGTCTATGTGTTTTGTGTTATTTGTCCCTAAAGGTAAAATTAAATTGCTTGATTCAGCCCAATTTAAATCAATGTTTGATACTTTTTGACCACTAATGTTGGTAATTGCAAAGTTTAAATCAGTAATGCTTCCGGGGTTAATTATATTTGGAAAAACTTCTAAATCAAAATTTGTGTTTTTGCTTGAAACTGTAATAGTTATATTTTGTTGCTCTGAAACTATTTCGCCATCTCTTTCATAATTTATATTTAAAAAAACTGGGTAATATCCTTCTAATGTTGTGTCCTTTGCTTTAATTTTAAATGCAAGAGTTTGTTCAGCATTTGGGCTAAGAGAAGCTAGTGTATCCTCAATATCCAATGGTTCAAAATTTGTACCTGCATCTAAGGTTGCTTTTAAATTAGTAATGTAAAAAATTGACCCTGCGTCTTTTACTGTAACTCCTATATTAACAATATCACCTGGCGCAATAGTTGCAGGTAGTATGTTTGTGCCCGTAATTTCTAATAAGTAATATGGCTCTGAAACTGCAAATCCATAACTTGAAATTACAACTGTTATTAACAATAATAAAAATATATTTTTGAAATTCATGTCTATGCCTCCTTAAAATATTTTTTTGTATTTCCATCAAAAGTTATTTGTCCATCTTTAAGATGTATTGTTCTGTTTGTCCATTTTGCGATTTCTTTTTCGTGTGTTACTATAATAACTGTTTTTTTGTGTTTTTTGTTTAAGTCTGTTAATAATGCAATTATTTCTTGGCTAGATTTGCTGTCAAGATTTCCTGTTGGCTCGTCTGCGAAAATAATCTGTGGATCTGAAACTAATGCTCTTGCAATTGCAACTCTTTGTCTTTCCCCCCCTGATAATTCTTTTGGCTTGTGTTTATATCTGTGATTTAATCCTACTTTTGAAATTATGTCCTTTACTTTGTTATTAATTTCTGCACTGTCATATTCGTGTATTCTTAAAGGAAGGGCTATGTTTTCAAATACTGATAGAGTTGGATACAAATTAAAAGTCTGAAATACAAAGCCAATGGTTTTTCCTCTTAGACGTGATAATTTTGATTCAGATAATTTAGTAATATTCTTTCCAGCTAAAATAATGTCTCCACTGGTGGGCTTGTCTAATGCACTCATAATTGATAAAAGCGTGGATTTTCCAGATCCTGATGCTCCTACAATAGAAATAAATTCTTCTGAGTTTATTTTTAGACTTACGTTTTTAACAACAGGTATTGAACCGGCCCCAATGTTATACGTTTTTACAATGTTTTTTAATTCTAATACAGGAATATCCATTAGTAATAAAGATGTGTAACGATATATATGCGTTATTGTAACTATGTTTCATAATGTGAAACTGTGCCTTTGTTTATTGTAATTCTCAAATTAGTTTATAAATTTGTCTAACTTATATGTGCTTATGGATTTGATAAAAAATAAAATGTTTATTACAGTAATAGTAATAGTTGTTGCCTTTTTATTTCTTATATTTTTGTATGGAATGTATCAGGATGTAAACAAAATAACTGCTACGATGGACAATAATGATATAAATAAACCTGCAAATTTTAATCCACCTCCGGACCGTGGTTTTTTTAACCTTAGATTTCTATTTTTTCCAATCATGGGTTTTTTAGGAATGGTTGGGGGGTCGTTGTTATATTATTTTATGGCCCAAAGACTAGGGAAAAATAAACAGTTACAAAAAAAGAATGTAAATAGGTTGCTGAATTTACTAAGTAAAGAAGAACGGTTAGTTTTAGAAAAACTTATTGCCTCTCATGGTTCAGCATATCAATATGAATTATCCAGAATGCCAGGTGTAAATAAAGTAAAAATGCACAGGGTGTTAAATAATTTAGAAGCAAAAGAAATAATAAAAAAAGAAAATTATGGGAAGATAAACAAGATTGTTTTAGATAAGGATATTTATTCTTTATTTATTGAGCAATAGAAAAATTATAGGCAGATATTTAAATTCTGCCTTTCTATTTCTTTAATGCAGATTAGTTACAATAATTACATTGACAAGATTATCAATAGTAGAACTAACTGTGCTGAATTTATGAAAGTTCCTGTTAATATTCAGGCACGCGTATTTTTGTTTTTACCACAACACATTCAAAAAAATATTTTACAAAACATATCAGAAATTCATTTGTTAAAACTTCTTAAATACCCCGCTCCTGATGATGTGACTGACATAATACAGAAACTGTCTTATTTTAAAAGAAAGAAAATATTGGATAAACTAGAAACTGAACTAAGAGAAAAAGTATCTTATTTACTAAAATACCCTGAGGATACTGCAGCAGGAATGATGGATTTAAACTATGTTTTGGCATCAGTGGATTTAAAGTTTAAGGACCTGGCAAATATTGTTGAAAAACACAAAAATAAAACAGGAAAAGACCCGGTTGTTTTGGTTGAAGAAAATGGTGTTCTGCTTGGGGAATTATCTGCCACATCTTTTATTTTGAATTCTCCTAGTAAAGAAATAAAAAACAATATTACCAAAATTCCTGTTGTAAAATATAATGAAAAACATTCAAAAGTTTTTAAATTATTTGAACATAATAAAAATAACAAAATTGTTGTTTTAGATAGCGACAATTCTATAATGGGTATAATTTATGCACACGATATTTATAAGTTAGTAAAAAAACAAAGAACAAAGGACATGTATGACTTTGCAGGACTAAAACAAGAAGAAGATATTTTTGATAGTTTTTATCTAAAATTTAAAAATAGGTGCTTTTGGTTAGTTATAAATCTTTTTACAGCATTTCTTGCATCTCTGGTTGTAGCAATATTTAGAGATGTAATTTCAGCAGTAGTGATGCTTGCAGCATATATGCCTATTGTTGCTGGTATGGGTGGTAATGCAGGCACCCAGACCCTGGCAGTAACTGTAAGGGGATTAGCCCTGCATAATTTAAAAACTAAGGCGCTTTCAAGAATTTATTTTAATGAATTAGTGTCTGCTTTTTTAATTGGGCTAGTAGTAGGGGCATTTGCAATTGTTTTGGCATATGTCTTGAATGCGAGTTTAATTTTTGGAGTAATTGTAGCAGTATCTGTGTTGGCTAATTTATTAGTAGCAGCAACGGTTGGATTTTTTATCCCTGTGCTTTTGAAAAAATTAGGGAAAGATCCTGCAACATCATCAAGTATTTTTATTACTACTTTTACTGATGTTCTTGGATTCTTTGTATTCTTGGGCTTGGCCACTTTAATTTTCTTGTGATTGTGGCATAGTAATATTTTGTGAATTATTTAGGTATCCACCCTTTCTAAATACTAGGTATCCCAAAATTAATACTATTGCAAATATTAATCCAATAGTAACTGCTCTATTTTCTAAACTAAACAAAGCAGTAGATTTGCCTAGTATCCCACTTAAACTATTTGTCATTGTGGCAGCTAAATTTGTATCTGTGTTGTCACTTGTATTGTTTGCTAAATTAGTCTGTTCTGGTATTATTACTACTGGTTTTTGGAAAGCAAAATATTCTGCTCCCAATTCAAACTTTTTATTTGTGTGGGTATCAACTAAAATAAAATTAAAAGTAGTGTCTACGCAGTTGCTGTTATTATCATAATTTGCATAAAAATCTAACTTGTATTCGAAAGTAGGTGCTAGGTTTACATAGGAGTAATCATCTGTGATGTAAAAACAATTACTGTCTCCTTCAAAAATAGGAACAAAATCTGAGTTTCCACCAGTATTTGCTACGATTACTGAAAATTGTTCTTTTACATTATTTGGGCCCAATGCAACAACACTGTTTTCCCAATTTATTACTACTGGGTTTGGAGCTGAGTTGTAGTAGTTTGATTTAATATCATAATTGTCTTTATCATTTGCCTTTATTGTAATTGTTGCAGTTTCTGATTTTGAAGTAAACTGGTTCTTAGCAAGAACATTAATTTCTAGTTTATATTCTTTATTTTCTAGGTCTTCAGGAACTGCTATGTTAATTACCTTATAATGTGAATACTTGGTTGTAATTGTTTGAGGATTTGTAACAACTGTAAAAGGGCTATTAAAAGAATAAATAAATTCAACATCTGTTGTAGTTTTTAAATCAATATAAAGCTTAATTATAGCTGTGGACCCTTTTTCTAGGCTTAAATATGTTTGCTCTGGGGTTACACTAAAGCTGAAATCTTTTGCTTCTTGGGCAAGCTTTTTGTCCATGTCATAGGTAGTGTATGGGAAAACCAAACTGCCTAATAAAAATACCCCGAATAAAATACCCATAATAAAAGCTAGTTTCTTAACCATATTAATTACTTAACTCACTAAGTATATAAACATATCTTTTTACTTAGCTGTAGAAAACCATTTATATAAATATCCTTTTTATTTTATACGTACTTAATATATATAAGATTTAATCACTTGGCTAGGGATGACTATGGGTTTAGGCGAATTTTTTGGGAAAATAAATGAAAAAATGAATTCTGGTTATAACAAAATTGTGGAATTTTTGGATGCAAAAGGGATTCCTGCCCAAAAATATACTGATTTTTTGGAAGAAAAAGGTATACCTGCTATGTGGTTTACCTTGCTGATGATCCTGGTAATAATTTCTGTGATTGTCTTGTTGGTTACAATAATTTTTACCCCTAGTACAAACCTAACAATTAGTATTATGACTAATGATGGTTTTTCCCCTGATTCTGTATTTTTAAATATTACTAAAGTGGCAGATGGGCAAGTAATAATTTCTGAGCAAGTTAAAGATGGTACTGAAATAAAAATAAAAGGTGTTGGTGTTGGAGATTCATTATATTTTTCAGGTACTTTAGAAGGTTATTCTTATGACTCCCCAAACAATGTATCGATTTCTGAAAAAAACTTAACTGTAACTTTGATATTTAATAAAGAAGAACAAACTGGGAGTGTTAGTTTTAAAGTAATAAATAAAGAAGAACAAACAAGTGTAGCGAATGCTTTGATTTCGTTTTCTGATTCTGGGGATACATTGTCTTCTGGCCCCACTGATGAGTATGGTGCCTTTAAATTAATTTTACCTATGAAAAAAATAAATGTTACTGTTGATAAAGATGGTTATGAGCCTTATAGTAAAACAATAGACCTGCTAGAGGGAAATGATTATATTATTGAATTAGTTCCTAAGGAATTTGACCCTAATGCTGAAGGAAATTTTAAGTTTATTGTAAAAGATACATCGCTTAATTCTCTGAATAATGTAAGTATTGATGTTTATAATCTAAAGACTAATTCAAAAATTGGAACTGCGTTAACAAATACAGATGGTATAGGGATATTCAATACAAAAAAAGGAACTTCTATAAGATTTGTTGCAAAAAAAGAAGGTTATGAAACATTTGATTCAAATATTGAAGGTATTTCCCGAACTTTAGTTACTGATGAAGAACTAATATCTCTATCTATGTTTGCTGGTGGTAGTAAGCTAAAAGTAATAGTAAAAGATGAGTTAGGAGTTACTTTAGATAATGTTTATGTTGCTCTTTACACTTCCATGCTTTTGGAGCAAATGCAGGAAACAACGGATATAGGTGGCGTGGCAGAATTTTCTGGGTTGGACTATACAATCTTAAAATATGCTTCTGTTTACAAAGAAGGTTATTACCCCCAAACACAAACAATTGATGGATCTGGAGAAATAACTTTCACTCTTGAAAAAGTAGATTTGTCAAAAGCTGCTATTGTTGATGTGTTTTGTGTTGATTCTGATAAAAAACCAGTAGGAGATGCATTTTTGGAACTTAGTTATGATGAAAATTCAGAATTATTTCCTTTAGCATATCCTAATCCAACAACATCAGTAACTGGTTATTTTACATTTAATTTTAAACCTGATGTTGTTTTGTATGCTTCTGCAAGTACTGAAGAAGGTTATGGATCTGCATCATTATTACTAAAACAAGGAAGAAATAGATTAGATATTTCTATGACAAAAACCGGAAGTAAATTTACTATGTATCTTTATGATAAAGATGGAAATCCACTATCAAATGCTCATGTAATGCTTTTTGATAAACAAGGAAATTTAGTTTTTGATGGTTATACAGATGCAACTGGGAAAATAGAGGCTGATGCATTAGGAAATAAAGAACTTGATATGTATGTCACTGATGAGAATGGAAACAATTATTCAATGACAATAAATCCAAAAGATAAAATGCAAATAAAATTAGATGCAGCAAAAAATACTGATAATTTATTTGTGGCTTTATCAAAAGTGACTGATTTGGAAGGCAATGAAGTTTCTGCTTTGCAAAAAGGAAAAACATATTTTTTATTATTTAATATTTTTTGGCCTGCTGGATTTTATAATGGTGGGCTCCATGTAAGAGTTGGAAAAGATAGCGATAAATTTGCTGCATCTCAAGATGTTGGGATTATTGGCTATGATGGTATTGCAGATAGTGTAAAATACGGGATAATGTTCTCTCCTCTGCCATTGCCTGGAGATTATTCTACAGATTACTACTCTACTGGTAGTGCTGGGCAATTTAATAAATGGATGGAGTTGTATTTTTCTGCGCCTAGTGGAAATAGTACTGTAAAAGTAAGAATAAAATCAAAAGCAAATACTGACATAAATTCTTTTGAAGTAAGATATAGGGCTTGGACTGATGAAGCCGGGACAATAAGCAGAATGCCTGTTGATAATATTTTGGGGCAAGAAGAAAATACAAAAACAAAATATGGTTTATATGCTGATGCTTATATGAAAGAAATTAGCTTAATGTCAGGTTCTTTAAACTGCCAATATGATGTTTGTGTATCGTATAAAATAATTGATGATCAATACACATACGACATTGCAAAATTTAATTCGGTTTTAGATTATTATTATGCTTTAGATGTGGAATTAACCTCAACTTCAGAACAAAATTTATCTTTGTCTGTTCAAACAGAAGACAATCCAAAATTATATTTGAATAACGTGGATATGGATGCAACAACTTTTAATCCCGGAACAGAAAATAATACAAAACTTAATACCTCTTTTGACTTGGGGGCAATGGAAAATAAAACAATAAGAGTTTACTTTAATCCTTTTAAAGAAGGGCTTACAAAAATTGATGTGAAAACTATAACTCCAAAAGGAGTAATTGAGAAAACAATCCCAGTGAATATTTTTCCAAAGAAAGAAATGCAAGTAATATTAAGTAGTGATTTTATTCCAACTGGCCAAGATTTTTTTGTAATTGTAAAAGAATCAAATGGAGACTATATTCCAAATGCACAAATTACAATTTCTGATAATAAAACAAAACAAAACAAAATGTTTATTGAGGGTACCGGCCAAATAGATTTAGGAAAAGAAGGAAAATACACAATAAAAAATAGCCTAGATAGCGCATTTTATTTGATGTCAGTAAGTGCCCCAGGTTATTTACCAAAAGAAATGGAGTTTTTAGTTGGAAATGTTGGTGCTTTATTTGTAAAAGGAGAAAATGAAATAATTGTTCCAAAAACTGCTAAACAGGCAACAATAAAAATACCTGTGCAAAATAAATCAAAGCTTCCAATAGACTCGATGCAAATTAATGTTATAAGTTCTACTTTATCAACTAATTTTGCTTTTAATGCAAGAATGGTAACTCCGGCAATACCTGCGAATTCTTTGGCTGATATGTCTGTCTCTGTAAATTATAGCGGGGCAGAAGATATGGAAAATGGGGTTGTAGAATTAGAAATTCTTGGTGTGCAAAATAGTAAAGATATTGTAAGAGTAAGAACAAAAGTATTTGTATATTATAATAAAGAAATAAAAAATGTAAATTGTTTGTGGGTAAGTAAAGAGTCATTAGTTTATAGTTTGCCTGCAATACAAAATGCAAAAGAAGAAGATTCTTTAGTAGTAAAAAATAACTGTGAATATGATTTGAAAGTAATGCCGTCTCTTGTTTCAGAAGACTCTGCAAATTATGGTCTGCAAATGCAAATTTTGGGGTTTGATATTAAAAAGGGTGAAGAAAAAGTAGTAAACCTTTCACTTATAAATCAAAATCCATCTGTGCAAGCAGATGAAACAAAAATATTATCATTATATTTTGCAACAGACTATTTTACAAAAAATATCCCTGTGAGTGTAACAATTTGGAACGCATCAGGTTCATTGTCAATCTTAACTGCTGGACAGATTTTTATTTCTGCATTTAAAGAATTGCAGAGCCAATATGTGCCTGTAATTATTCAAAATGTTGGACGATTACCAATTTATAATATTCAATTGGCAGCATCTAATAATAAGTATCAAGTACAGTCTGCTCAGCAGTATCCTGATTTGATTAGTAGTTCTGTAAATTCTAATTCTTCAGGAATTACTAAAGACTATTACGCAAATTTACAAAACGCACAAAGTCAATATAACAGTGTTTATAACAGCCCTTCAATTGGGTCTAATTTATCTGCTAGTCAAGGAATTAATTTTATACCCGCAACAATTCAGGTTTTGGCTCCTGGGCAGTCTACTATGCTTCAAGGATATATAAATATGCCATCATCTTCAAAGCAAACAGAAATGTATTATTTGCTTAATGCTAAAGGTACAGTTCAGGGACTTAATCAACCAATAACTGCACAATCAATGTTGGTAATACATGTTTCACCTGATAAGTGTGTTACTCTGAAACAAGAAACAAAATTAACTTATATTAGTGATATACTTGGTAAGGATTTAGCAAGAACATTTACTTTGATAAATAATTGTGCTGAGCCAGTAAATATAACTGGAATAAATGAAAGCGATTTGTTTGGAAATAAAGTTGTTTTGAGTGCACCAAATGGTAGTACAATTAATCTTGGGCAAGAAAAAGAATTTATTTTAACAATTACTGCAAGTAAAGAAATCTCAAGAGATAATTCAGTATTTGTAAAAGCACAATTGGGGACAAGTAATGCTCCATTCAATATACCATTAATTGTTAATTTAAGGTTTGGTGGGGGAGCATCAACATCTGCTGGAGAAGCAAATGTAAGTGAAGAAAAAAGAATAAAAAATTGTACAACAAATGAAGAAGTATCTGTATTCTATCCAAGAATGTCTAATGCGGATTGTTCCACCATGGGGTATTGTGATGGGGAATCAATGTCTAAATTTTTAATTGCAAAATTAAAATTTTATCTGGATGTATATAATAAAAAATTAGCAACAATAAATAACAAATTAATAAATACAAATTGTAAACTTGGTTCAACAGCTTGTTCATTTGAAGACTTTGGTTTAGAACCATTAGAAATGGACGTTTATTTTGCGAATGATAAACTAACGGAAGAACAAATGAAACTGGATTTTAAGAAAATGAATATGGGGCTGTTAGAAACAGCTATAACAGACAAAGTTGTTTTAACTGATGTTACCTCTACTTGGGCAAAAAGATTGTATTTAGATAAACAATTAGACGGCTGTGGAAAATATAAAATAAGAATTACTGGTGCAGTAATGGTAATTAATAATGATTCAATACAAAGAGATAGTTACAACATGTATATCGAGGTTTTAAGTAAAGAAAAAACCCCGCAGTGTGATATTAAAGTACAAAACGCCTTGAACTTTTTGCCAAAAGATGCACAAACAAAAAAAGATAATCCTTATGGATTAAGAATAGGTTACGTTGATTATGCGTCAAGTAATTTAGAAAAAATAGCAGCAAAAGTTTCAACAAGTTTGTTTAGTGTGGATAGGTATATGAAATCAAAACCAAATACTATTTTCTTGAAAACAGATTCTGTTGCAGAAGGAAATTTAGTTGAATTTAGTATTGCAAAAACAGGAACAGATGTGGTGACTACTGTAAAAATAAATAAAAATTTGGACCTTTCAAATGTTGCAATTATTGATGATATAGTAAAAGCAATTATGGGCTTTATAAATGGAAATTTTGATGGCTGTATGAATCTTACTTCTGATGGAGTTCCTAATTCAGCACAGGTGAAGTCCGGAACAGGTGGAATAACAGGGACTAAAAAAGATGCAAAAGAAGTATACTCAGGGGATATAAAAATAGGTGTTTGTGATAAACTGCCTCTGGGAAAAGGAAAATGGTCTTGTACTATAAATTTAGAATCACAATCTTTGGGTAGATTAAATTTGGCTTTGACTTACCCTGAAGGAACTGGGTTTGAAGCTTATATTGACTCTCCTGGCCAAAAATCAAAATCAGTGGATTTGAAAAAAAATGGCAATAAATATGAGGGTAGCTCAAAAATTACTGTTGAGATTAGTGATCCTTTCTTGGTTAATTCAGGGGCAAATAATGATAGTGTTGGTTTGTTCTACTATGCCGAAAAAGATGGTATACAAACAGACCCTATAAGAATAGGATTTGACCCAGCTTGTGGAATTACACCTCAATTATTTGTTGATAGTTTATTACAAAACACAGGTCAGAATGAAAAAGGATTTTCAAATTATGCTTTGATTTATGAACCAGGTGTTGAAAGTAGAGAAACATGTAAACTATTAGAAAACTTTTTGAAATCTAACCCTAATATTGGAAAAGGTGGGGTGTTTAATATAACACAAAAAGGATCAAACAAATATGCCTTAATAAATTATGAAGACTGCCAACTGGATCAAAAAAGCATAGTTGCAGCAATGACTGACAATGTTGATGCTTCAAAATTGGGTGTTGCTACCGCAGCAGGAATGGCAGCCTGTATGACTCTGGAAATGGGTGCAGGAAAAGTATTAACTAAATTGCTTGGCCCAATAGGGTTTGTTGCGTCCGCAGTTGATTGTGGAATTATGATGAGTTTCAATGTGGGTAGTGAATTATATAAAACTCATAGACTAAAAGCTGAAGCAGGATTAAGCGAGAAAAATGCTCTTGATTCTATTCACGATGGTTTGGCATCTGTCCCTGTTCTGGGTACTATTTTGGGGATGGAAGAATATAATAATATTGATGAGCAAATAGCGGCAGCACAAGAAACACAAGACCCAAGTGCTCTGGCTAGTCTAACTAATGGTGCAAATGAAACCCTAATGACAAGTACCACAGATAATGAGAATGCAAATGCAGAAGTAGGTGCAGTAGGGTTTTTAAGAGGAGTATTGAATTCAAGAAAAGCAACAGGAATAACTAAGACTGAAACAGTGGTTCCTGGTACCCCTGGCACTCCTGCGGAAGGAGGGACAACGACTCCACCAACAGAAACACCCCCTACTACTGGTGAAGGTGGCACTCCAACTGAACCAGAAGCAGGCACTCCTAATGAAGGGGCAACAACTGGTGAAGGTGGAGATACTTCTACCCCTCCCCCTGAAGAGGGAGGAGCGACTCCGCCAGCAGAAACAACTGAGCCAATAACTCCTCAGGTTACTGATGAGGAATTATTAAGGGCACAGCAAGCAATAGCCGATGCGGAAGCTGATTTAGCAGCAAAAAAACAAGTGCTGGATGCCGCTAATGCAAAGTCAACTGTAGCAAATGGAAATAAAGTCGCTGCACAAAGAGCAGTAACAGATTCAAGAATTAGAGTTGCAGACGCTATTGAAAAAAGAGAAGCGCTAGAAAATTATTTAAAAAATGTAGAGGCTGGATTAACAGAAACACATAAAGAGCTAGCAGCAATAGCAGAAAAAAGATTGGGTTTAGAAGATTTAATGGATGAAACTGGAGAATCATTAAGGGAAGCAAAAAATAAATTAGCAACAACTATTGGAGAAAGAGATGCCGCACAGATTTTATTGGATGACCTAATAGAACAAAGAAAAGGCGGACTTGAAATGCCCATTGATGATATTGTAAAAATAGAAGCAGATATAGTTGCCACACAAAATAAATTAAACTCACTTAATGAATTTGTAGCAGCTCAACCAAAAGCAATAACTCCTTTACAGGATTTATATGATGCATCACAAAGATCATTCTCCGCAGTTTTAGCTGAGGAAGAAACAATTTTTGAAGGGCTAAAAAATGCAGAAGGAGCAAGAGTTTCTAGTGAATTTGTGCCCGCAAAAATAATAGCAGAAGAAAACGCAAAAAAAATATTATTTGATGCAGAAAGTGCTTTGAAAACAGCAACAAAAGAAGTAGCAACAGTTGCAGCAGAAGTAAAAGCCGCACAAAAAGCAGTAACAGCAGCAGAAGCAATAAGAACAAATGCACTTGCAAATGAAAAAAGTTTACTATCTGTGAAAGAATTCTTAAAAACTCCCACTCAAATAAATGAGGCCTTAACTAGGGTGTCAAACAATGTTGATGAATTGGATGATTTAGTAAGAAGAGCTAGAGGGGGAGTAAATGCTGAAACAAAAGCTGGTTTAGAATCAGCAATAAGGCAAAAAGCTATAACAATAAATAAAGAATATGCAGCAATATCTCAATCATTAAGTTCTGAAGCACCAGCAAAATGGAAGTTCTGGGCTACTAATCAACAAAAAAAGATAATAAAAGCTTACAATAAATTGGGACTTGCGGGTGCTGAAACAGATACCGCATTTGGAAAAAAATTAGTATCAAAATGGACTTATAATAGAAAGTCTGATGCTCTAAAGAATGCAATAGATAATAGATTAACACCTCCAACAACTGCAGCAGAAGCAGCAGTGGAAACCAAGGCTGTTGAAAATGCAGGAAAAGAAGCAGCAGCAACAAAAGTAAAAGCTACTAAACCTGTGGCCGCAACAGAACCCCCTAAAGTAACTCCTCCTCCAGAAGTAGGAGCAACAGCAGGAGGAACAGTTGGAGAAGAAGCAAAAACAGTAATAACAAAAACAGGAACAAGTAAATTTGGAAACTTTATGAAAGGTATGGCAGTTGGAATTATAGGAGGTACCGCTGGTACAATCGCATTTTATGCTATGCTTGATTATGAACTGTCCAGTTCAAAATTAAATTTGATAACTATTGATGTTACTGCTCCAAGGCAGATATACAATTATAGTTCATATGTTGGATCGGTAAATCCTTTATTTAATACATCGAGAGATCTGAATATTTTTGAGGGTTCAGATGGAAATGAGCTTGATAATTGTAGTGTTCTTGGGCAGTCAAAAGGATTCCAGGAAGTCCAGGGAACAAAAACAGGAATAGGTGGGAGTGGGACAGTAGGTTCTGAGCCTTCTGCATATGACTCATTAATAATAAAGGCGGCAAACAGCGCAGGAATAGAACCTGAATTATTGAAAGCAATATTAAAATCTGAGTCTGGTTTTAACACAAATTCAATTTCTGGATCTGGCTGTTCTGGATTAGGGCAGATTTGTAGAACAAGCGCAAATATAGAATATATAAAAGTGCAATGTTCTCAAAGCAAAACAGATGGTCCAAAAAAGTGTGATGTTACCACCTGTAAGAGTAGCGGGAGTTATGTTTGGTGTGATGCCTGTACTTCGGATGGTCCTAATTGTGTTGCAGATGATAGATTTGATCCTGAAAAGAATCTTATGGCCTCAGCTTTAATAGTGAAATCAAAAGCTAATTCAGTAGGAGACTGTGGAAAAGATAAAATAAAAGCCTGGGTTGCGGCTTATAACATGGGTCAAAAATGGGTTAATCAGGCAGTTGTTATGAATGGTGGAAATTGTGATGATTGGGCTAATGAGGTTTGGTATAAACTAAAAGAAATAACTGATACAAACCCAGACTTAACCTATGAAAAAATAGCTAATAAAAAAGGTGATTATACTAATACAAGTAGTGATTATGTTGCAAAAATTTATGATCAATATTTAGCATATAAAAATAATGGCCTTTCTGGTGGACAAAGTACTAACTCTAGTACAGGGTCAGGTGTAGGTACAGGAACAAGTATAGCAAATAATGCTAAGCCTTTGGAAAACTGTAGTGAAATAATGTTAGTAGGGGATTCCTTGACCGTTGGATATTCTCCCATATTTAATAGTAAATTTTGTGAAGGAGTAACTATTTGTGCTGTGGGTGGAAAACAAACTGATTGGATGTTCCAGACTTGTTTTACAGATGCAAAATTAGCAAATATAAAATATGTTGTAATTATGGGTGGAATAAATGATTTATCAGCTAATAAGGCAGCAAGTACAATTCGGAATAATTTAACTCAAATGTATTCTAAAGCAAAATCTAAAGGGATACCTGTTATTGCAATAACTTTACTTCCTTGGAAAGGATATAGAACTTGGACAGAAGCAAAACAAACAACTCAAGAAGGAATAAACAATTGGATAAAATCTTCACCGCTTGTTAGTTCTGTTTTAGATGGTTATGCTCTGTTTGATAATGGCTCTGATGAAATAATAGCTGAATATAATTCAGGAAAACTTCATCTGACTAATTCAGGGTATGAAGTTTTGGCTAATGCAGTATTAGCAAAGTTTATGGAACTAAGTTCAGCTTCTGGGCAAACATCTGCTGGTGCTGGTACAACACCTCCCCCTGCAACTCCGCCTCCTGCACAAAAACCAGCTGATCCGCTAAGCACAGCAAAAGAATTACTTTCAAGTAATGGCTTTGATCCTGCTCTTTTACCTGCGGATAACTATATTGGCTCTGTAATTGTAAATGGGAATCAAATTACTGCTAATTTAACTGGTCAGATGTGTTCTAAGGTTGATGGTTTAACTGGTACTTTAGTTGCTGGTTATGATTCAGCACATAAAATCTGTTTTTCAGTAACTCCTGGGCAAATAAATCCTTGTAGTGGAAATGAAATATATGGACTAAAAGGGGATGCAGGTTTTATTACAGCTAAGATAACCCAGATAGTTAAATCTGGCACTTCTTATACAATAAAAACAACTATACAGGACCAAGTTGTTGCTCAGAATAAGCTTGCGGGAATAGCATATGCTCCTTGCTAATAAACTTAAATAAAATATGCAAAATATAATTTGTGTAAGAAGCAAAAAATACTCTATTGAGGTATTAATATGAGTCCGCCATTGAAAAGACCAGTGCATTTTATGCCACCCCACAAAAGAGTTAAAGTGACAACAAAAAACCATTTTAATATATTATGTCGGAACTCGTTCTGATATAAAAATTCCAAATATACTAACCTTTAAAATACTTTTGCATAGTTAATTATTTAGGGCACATTTTTCACATTTATATTTATAATTTTCCACCTGGGGGTATATTTTTGCCGAATATAGACATTCTTAATCATATTTTAGTACCTAAGTTTGAAATAATGAAAGACGAAGAACTAAAACTTTTTTTTAAAGAAAGGGGAATAAGTAGAACTGAACTTCCCACAATGAAAGCAATAGACCCTGTTGTACCTCTTATTAATGCAAAATCTGGTGATGTTGTAAAGATCACTCGAAAATCAAATTTTGGTGGAATTTGCTATTACTATAGGGTTGTGGAGTGATATTTATGACATATTGGCCGCTTGTAGAATCATATTTTAAAAGTACAGACTTAATTAAGCAAAATATTGAGTCATATAATCTATTTTTAGAGAAAGAACTTCCCGAAATTATAAAAGAAAATACTATAATTGAATCAAAGGTTGGAAATGTAGAATTAGAAATAAGTAATTTACAAATTCTGCCTCCTCAAGTAATTGAGGCAGATGGTTCCAGAAGAAATGATGTATATCCAATGGAAATAAGATTAAGAGATAAGAGCTACACAGCCCCAATTTATGTTGATATTAATTTGAAAAGAAAAGGTGTTGTTTACGATCAAAAAAGAAGTTATATTGGTGACTTGCCAATTATGGTGAAATCAAATAAATGTTTACTTAATGGCTTATCAAAAGAAGAACTAATTGCTTTGGCAGAAGACCCAAAAGATCCTGGTGGATACTTTATAATTAATGGTAGTGAAAAAATAATTGTAAACCAAGAAATATTAGCAGATAAAAGAATGCTTGTTTCTGATTTGTCAAATGGGAAAGTTTCCGTAGATGTAATTTCTACAAAAGGAGCATTTAGAGGAAAAGTAAAAATTTTAAGAAATCCAAATGGATTATTAGAAGTATCATTCCCGTCCAGTCCTAAAAAATTAAAACTATTTATTCTATTAAGGGCTTTGGGGTTAGAAACCTATGAAGAATTTTCAAATGCTTTTTCTGGAAAGCAAGAAGTAAAAAACGATATTTTACTTAATTTTGAAAAAGTTGGTGCAGAAACCGAAGAAGATGCTTTGGATAAAATTGGTAAATATGTTGCGCCAGGCCAGATTATAAGTTATAGACTTAGAAGAGCGCAAGAAGTAATAGATTCTTTCCTACTTCCTCATATTGGACAAACTCCACAAAAAAGGTTGATGAAGGCATATTATTTAGCAACTATGGCTGAAAGAGCAATAGAAAGAGCCTATGGAAAAAGGCAAGAAGATGATAAAGACAATTATATGAATAAAAAAATTGATATGAGTGGAAAATTATTAGCTCAACAATTTAGATATGCTTTCAAATTTTTTGTAAGCGATATAAAATTCCAAATTGATAGAAATATTGTAAGAAGAAGAAAACTAAATATTAATACAATAATTAGACCAAGTGCTTTAACAGATAGATTGAACTTTGCTATGGCTACAGGTAGCTGGGCTGCAAGGTTGCAAGGTGTTTCAAAGTATGTTGAAAAAATCAATTGGTTATGTAACTATATTGAATTAAGAAGAGTAAGATCTACTTTGGACAGAACAAGAGAGAATTATGAAGCTAGAGATGTGCATGGTTCCGCATTGGGGAGAATTTGTCCAATACAAACTCCGGATGGTCCTATGTGTGGTTTAGCAAAGAATCTGGCATTAATGTCTAAAGTTACAAATGAAATAGATTCTGAATCTGTTCAAAATACAGTAACTAAATTAGGTGTTGTAGAGAGATCTAAAAAGTAATATTAATAAAAAATAAACAAAAAAAATAATAGAAAAAAAATAAAAGTAGCAATAAGAACCAAAAAAATTAAGGTGATATTATGGATCAAGTTGGTGATTTTAAAAAAGAAAAATCACAACAGGATTACATAATTTAAGGTGATATTATGGATCAGGCAAAAATTTATTTTGATGGTAGTTTGATGGGGTTTCATGAGGATCCTAAGAAATTAATAAAAGAACTAAAGAAACTAAGAAGAGAAAATAAACTTAGTCCTAATGTTAACATAAGTCATATGGATAGCACAAATGAAATCTATATAAATACTAGTGCTGGAAGAATCCAAAGGCCATTAATTGTAATAGAAAATGGAAAGCCAAAATTAACTCCTGAACATCTTGAAAAAGTAAAAAAAGGACAATTATCTTTTGATGATTTAATAAAAAATGGATTAGTAGAATATTTAGATGCGGAAGAAGAAGATAATGCTTATGTTGCAATATTTGAAAAAGATTTAACTAAAGAACACACACATTTAGAACTTGATCCTGTTGTTTTATTTGGATTTGTTGTTGGAATGATTCCGTATGTGAATCAAAATGCACCTGGAAAATCATTGCACGGGGCAAAAATGTTTAAACAGACAGTTGGTTATTGTAACCCTAATCAAAATTATAGAGTTGATACTGATTCTTATGAATTATATTATCCTCAAAGACATCTAGTAAAAACAAAAGTAATGGACTTGCTTAATTCTGATGATAGGCCATTAATACAAAATTTTGTTGTTGCAATTATGCCTTACTACGGATATAATATGCAGGATGCTGTGGTAATAAATAAAGGGGCAGTAGACAGAGGTTTAGGAAGATTATCTTATTATAGAACTTATACAACTGAAGAAACAATTTATCCAGGTGGATTAAAAGATGCAATTTGTTATCCTGATGAAGATGTTGAAGACCATTTAGGTGAAGACGCATATTCAATTTTGGGTGATGATGGGCTTGCAGAAGTTGAAACTTTTGCATCAAGAAAAAATGTTGTTGTTGGAAAAACATCTCCTCCAAAATATGTTGAAGAAATTTCGGAGTTTGGTGTTTTAAAAGAAAAAAGAATAGATAGTTCATTGGATATTAGAAAAAATAAAGAAGGATATGTTGATAAAGTATTTTTAAGTAGTGATGGAATTGCAAAAAAAGTAAAAATAAAAATAAGAACTCCCAAAATACCTGAAATGGGGGATAAGTATGCATCCAAACACGGACAGAAGGGTGTTATCGGGTATGTTGCAAAAGAAGAGGACATGCCTTTTAGTGTTAATGGTTCAAAACCAGATCTAATTCTAGATCCACACTCAATACCAACTAGAATGACTGTTGCACATCTAATTGAAATGTTAGCGGGAACTGCTGCTTGTGCATGTGGAAAGGAAATTGATGGTACTGCTTATTCAGGAGTAAATGCTGAAGAATTAAGAACCATTTTGATAAAGAACGGGTTTTCTCCTTCCGGAATGGAAACTTTTTATGATGGTCTAACAGGAAAAAAACTTGTTGGAGAAATATTTACTGGTTTAATTTCTTATAGAAGATTATACCACTTTGTGTCTCACAAAATGCAGGCAAGATCTAGAGGCCCTGTTCAAATGTTAACAAGGCAACCTACTGAAGGAATGGAGAAAGAAGGTGGATTAAAATTCGGTGAGATGGAAACAGACTGTTTAATTGGGTACGGAGCAACAATGCTTTTAAATGAAAAACTTTTGGATGATTCAGATAAAATTATTGTGCCGGTATGTAAAAAATGTGGTATTGTGGCAGTAAGTGATAATATACAAAAGAAAACTTATTGTAATATTTGTAATAAATCAGAGATTGTAAGGGTTGCTATGCCTTACGCATTTAAGATCTTTTTAGATGAATTAAGGTCTTTGATGATATATCCTAAATTAGCAGTTAAGGAGTTTTAAGGGGTATCATTATGTTGGCTAAAATAAATGGATTAAAATTTGGGATTCTATCTCCAGACCAAGTTAGAAAGATGTCTGTTATTGAAATAAAAACTCATGAGCTTTATGATAAAGATGGTTATCCAATAGAAGGAGGAATAATGGATCCTCACTTGGGTGTTTCAGAAAAGGGACGAAAGTGTAAAACCTGTGGTAATTCAGTTGAAAAATGTCAAGGTCACTTTGGGCATCTTGAATTAGTTAGACCTGTAATACATGCGGGATATTATAAAAAAATGGAACAACTTGTATTCTCTACTTGTAGAGGTTGTGGAAGAACACTATTAACTACTGATGAAATTGCAGCAGCAAAGAAAATAAAAGAAGTCGATGTAAGAATAAAATATATTACTGCAAAATCAACACCAAAAAAAGAATGCCCTTATTGTGGTGAAACTAAATTAGTTTATAGATTGGACCCTCCTACAAATTTTAGTATAGTTAATGAAGGTGCGGAAGAAGAACTAAAAAGACTTTATCCTACTGAAATAAGAGAATGGTTTGAAAAAATACAAGATGATGATTTAACTTTATATGGTTATAAAACAATAAGACCAGAGTGGTTTATTTTAACTGCTTTGCCAATTCCACCTGCAACATTACATCCGTCTATAGTTTTAGAAAATGGAACTAGATCTGAAGATGATTTGACATTTAAATTGGTTGATATAATACTAAATAATAATAGACTAAGAGATAATATTAATGCTGGAGCTCCACAATTAATGATCGAAGATTTATGGAATTTGTTACAGCACAATATTACTACTTATTTTAATAATAATACTCCTGGTGTACCTCCATCTAAACATAGGTCAGGAAGATTACTGAAAACTTTAGTGCAAAGAATAAAAGGAAAAACAGGAATAATTAGACAAAATTTGATGGGAAAAAGAGTAAACTTTGCAGCAAGATCAACTATTGTTCCAGATATTTATATAAGGCCTGATGAAGTTGGTGTTCCGTTATCATTTTCAGAAGAATTAACTGTTCCTGAAAAAGTAACTGAATATAATTTAGAAGCAATGAGGGCAATGGTAAAGGACACAGAGTTAGTAAGATATGTGATGAAAAAAGGAGCCGGAAGAAAAAAAGTAATTGACGCAGTAAAAGAAAGTATTGCTACTGAATTAGAAGCCGGAGATATAATTGAAAGAATATTAAAAAATGGAGATCATGTTTTGTTTAATAGATATCCATCATTGCACAGATTATCAATAATGGCACATAAAGTAAAAGTAGTTAGTGGAAAAACAATTAGAATGCATCCAACTACTTGTAAGCCATACAACGCAGACCACGATGGAGATGAAATGAACATACACGTTCCTCAAAAAGAAGAAGGAAAAACAGAAGCAATTGAATTGCTAAGTGTTAATAAAAATATTGTTTCTCCAAGAAATGGAGATATAATTGTAATACCAATTGAGGATATTGTGTCTGGTGCTTTTATTTTAACATTGCCAACAACAAAAATTTCAAGACAGGATGCAATGAACTATTTTAGAATGGCAGGATTAGAAAAAATGCCTAAACCTGATTTAGAAAATGATTATTACTCTGGAAAAGCAATATTCAGCTCACTTTTGCCTGATGGTGTTAATCTAAAATACATTTCAGATATCCATAAGTTTGTAGGCCCTGGTCAAAAAGCTAATAAATCAATTAGAGAGGCTGTAGAAGTAATCATAGAAGATGGGGTACTAAAACAAGGGGTAATGGATAAAAAAGGATTAGCAAGTGGAGCAGCAAAAATTATCTTTGCAATACAAAGAGAATATGGTAATGATGCAGTAATAGAATTCTATAATAAATTAACAAGAATAACTTTAGATGTTTGTACAAGATATGGTCTAACTACTCCTGTTGATGATAATGTAATGGATGCAGATTTCTATACTTGGAAAGATACCAGGATGGAAGAATTTGTTGCTAAATCAAAAGACTTAGAAGACAAATATAAAAGCAAAAATTTAGAAAAAATGCCTGGAAAAAATATACATGACTCATTTGAAGCATATATTATGAAAGAGGGTTTTGCAGTAAAGAAAGATATTGAATCAAAAATTGTAGGAAAATTAATAAATAATATTTTTACTGATAAACCAAAATTTAATTCTTTAATTATGATTCTAAGTGGTGCTAGAGGAAAAATAGATAATCTAACTAACATGGGTGGTGCTGTTGGGCAGGCGGCTGTAAGAGAGAAAAGACCATCAAGAGGATTTACTGATAGGGTTTTGAGTTATTATAAAAGAGGTACAGACTCTGCTTTGCCAAGAGGATATATTACTAAGTCCTATTATGAAGGTTTACTTCCACATGAATTGTACTTCCAAAGTATGGGTGCAAGACAAGGAGAAGTTGATACAGGTGTTTCCACAAAAATCTCAGGATATCTGTATAGAAGAATTTCCCACGCAACAAGAGATCTTTACACAGCTGAAGATTTAAGTGTAAGAAACACAGACAACAAAGTAATACAATTTATTTATGGTGAAGATGGATTGTATCCTCAGAACTTGGAAGGTCATGAATTAATTGGAGATGGATTTTTCTCTGCAAATGTGAAAAAGAAGTAACCAATGAAATAAAGGTGTGATATTTTATGAATTTGCCGATAAGCGTAGAAAATAAGATAAAAAAATATGTTGAGAAACATAAACTTTCTAAAGATCAAGAGAAAAGTTTATACAAAGCAGGAGAGGAACTATATCTTAATGCAAAAGTAGTTCCTTATGATACTGTTGGACTTTTAGCTGCACATTCAATGGCGGAACCGGCAACTCAGATGATACTTAGAACAAAGCACTTTTCAGGTGCTGCGGAAGTATCAGTTGGATCGGGAATTGAGATATTATCTTCGTTGGTTGATGCTAGAAGTAAAGTAAGATCTCCATCTATGCACGTATTTTTGAAAGAAGATTTTGCAAAAGATGATGCGAAAGCAAAAAACTGTCTTGCAAACTTAGTATATGCTATATTGGATGATGTTGCAGTAATATCTGAAGACTTAGAAACAAAAAAAATAACAGTAACATTTGATAATAAGCTAGTTGCTGAGAAAAGCGTTGATAAAAAAGAAATACTTGAAGTTTTGAAAAAACAATATAAGAAAAAAATAACTGAGGAAAAAAATGGAGTATCCATCTCTTTTGATGATGTTAATTTGCAAACCGTAAGGAAGAATTTCCTGAAACTTAAGAAGATGAAAGTAATAGGTTTGGAAGGTATTACTGATGCAATACTTTTAAAAGATGATACTGGATATTATATTACTACAGAAGGTAGTAACTTTAAAGATGTATTTGATCTTGATTTTGTAGATACAAATAAGACTTACACCAACGATGTAATGGAAACTGCAAGAGTTTTAGGAATCGAAGCAGCAAGACAACTGTTGGTAAATGAACTAATTAAAGTTTATAAGGATAACGGCATCAATATAGATGCAAGACATCTTATTCTGCTATCAGATGTAATGTGTTTTGAAGGGACAATAAAAGGAACAGTAAGATCTGGAATTGTTAGCACAAAAGAAAGTCCTTTGGCAAGAGCATCATTTGAACAAACAGAAAAAGTATTGTTTGATGCAGGATTTGCAGAGGAAAATGAAAAGTTTACAGGTATAATTGAAAATATTTTGGCTGGTTTACCAATAAATGTTGGGATCGGAAGAATAGAATTAATAATGGATGATTTAGGAATAGAAAAAAAGAAGAGCAAAGGTGGTAAATGATGGCTTTTGTAGACCAATTAAGAAATGTATTGAGAAGTGGAAAATTAGTTTATGGTGCAAAACAAAGCGAAGAACAAATCTTGGCTGGTGCTGTGAAAGCTGTGCTGGTTTCAGAAAAAGCACCTCCTGAAATATATGAAAGAATAATATATTTGGCGGGCATCGGAAAAATTCCAATAAAAATTATAGAATTAAGTACAAAAGAAATGGGAGAAACATTTGCTTTGGCATACCCGGTATCAGTAGCATCAATTTTGGATGAAGGAGATTCAAAAATAGTTGCAGAAATAGAAAAAGAAACAAAAAAATAAGCAGATATATGCTTTTTAAAGATTTAGGTAAGGATAATTTATATTAATTAAGAGTGATTTTATGGCAAGTTGGAAATTTCTTGAAAAAAAGAGAAATTTCAACAGGCTTAAAAATATAGAGATGTGATTTTATGGGAAGCGGAGAATTTGCAGCAGGGCAATTAGAAAACAAAAGGAAAAAATGGAGAAAAAAATCAAAAAAATTCCTGCTAAAAGCAGAAAAAAAGCAAAATGTATTTAAAGATCCTTTGGAAGGAGCGCCAATGGGTAGTGGAATTGTTATAAGTAAAAAAGCTGTTGAAGCTAGGCAGCCAAACTCCGCATTAAGAAAATGTGTTGTTGTGCAGCTTAAGAAAAACGGAATAAAGATAACTGCTTTTGCACCAAAAGATAAAGCTATTACATTTATTGATGAACACGATGAAGTAGTGGTATCCGGTATCTCTGGAGCTAAAGGTGGGCCAATGGGGGACCTTTGGGGTGTACGATATAAAGTGGAAAAAGTTAATAATATTTCTTTAGAAATGCTAAGAACAAAGAGAAAAGAAAAGGTAAGAAGGTAGGGGTATAATTTATTTTTGATTTACATCTCGAAAAGAATGGGAGTAAATAATAATTAAATGGGTGAAATAATGCTTAAGATGTTTGATAAATGGCAATGTAGTGAAGTAAAAGTAGCTGATTTAGGATTGGCAAGATACATCGGGTTAGATGATAGATTAGTGCCACATTCTTTTGGTATTACTGCTGGAAAAAAACACGTTAAAAAATCATTAAATGTTGTTGAAAGACTAGTAAACAAAATGATGAGAACTGGCCAAGGAAAGAAAAAACTTGGGGGAAAATTTATTAGAGGAAGAGGAATTCCTGGTAATAAATTGGAAATTATGAATATTGTTGAAACAGCATTTCAATTAATTGATGATAGAACAAAAACTAACCCTATACAACAATTGGTTGCTGCGATTCAAAATAGTAGCCCAAGAGAAGATGTAACAAGATTGAAAAAAGGTGGAGTAGCATACTCAGAATCAGTAGATATTTCTCCAATTAGAAGATTAGATGAGGCAATAAAAAATATTGCTTTGGCATCTTTTGCAACATCTTTTGATAATCCAAAAAAAGCTTCTGAAGCATTAGCTGAAGAGATAATGCTTGCTGCAAAAAACGATAATAAAAGTTATGCAGTAAGAAGAAAAGATGAAATAGAAAGAATTGCAAAGTCTTCAAGATGAAATTAAATAAGTCAAATTTAGTTTTCTTAACAGACTTGGATTTTTATTTTTTAAATGAAATTAATGTTGTGATTTTATGGT
>CAYZSS010000005.1:0-4492 GCA_964480435.1 uncultured archaeon
ATAATGGTAGTTGGAGTGGAGTAACTAAAATTGATGATACTGGATCTATGACTGGATATAATACATCAATTGCATATGCATCTAATGGGCATTTAGGTATATCATACATGTTAAGGTATCTTTCTACTGCTGTCCAGTATGATCTGTATTATACAGATTTTGATGGCACTAGTTGGAGTAGGGAAGCTGTACAAACAACTAATAATGTTGGAACCGCAACCTTTTTGGCTTTTGATAGTTCAAACCATGCACATATAGCCTATTGTGATGATTCCGCAGATGATACAATGTATGCAACAAATGCATCAGGAAGTTGGGTTACTACACAAATAGATACAGGATCTGTTTGTAATGGAACATCTATTGGTATAGGTATTGCTATAGATAGCCTAGATCATATACATCTGTGTTATTATGATTCAGGAAGTGCAGATATGGAATATGCTTATTATGATGGGGTTTCTTGGGCTCTTTCAACAATAAATTCAGCAGGAAATGTGGGTAAAGGATGCAGTATTGCAGTAAATTCATATAATGAACCAAATGTGTCTTATTATGATGAAACAAATAAAAAATTAAAGATGGGACACAGGGTAGATGGTGTCTGGACATTATATTCAGTGGATACTGAGCAATATTCAGGGATGCGAGGAACCTCTATAGCAGTGGACAGCCAGAATGGAGTACATATTGGTTATAATATTGGAGGAGCACCAAGTGGAAACAAAATAAAATATGCATATACTGCAGGAATACCTCCAGTAGGTCCTCCGGTTGAAGATAATAATTACTGGAATTTATTTTATAATGGACCGAATTCAGGGTATTATTCTGGAAATGTAAGTGTTGATTTTAATATAGAAGTAAATCCTGATACAAGTGGGGTAAATTTAGAGATTTATTTATCCTCAAGTCAAGGCGGGTTTGAAACAAAAATTGTTGATTTAAATGTTTTGGATTACTCTAATATTTCTGAATTAAATTGTTCTGATTCAAATTTTATGAACTCTATAAACTGTACTTATGATTTAAATCTTTTAGGGGTTGTAGATGGGAACTATTATGTTGATCTAAATCTATTTGGAAATGATATAAACACTCAATCAAGTTCTGCAACAATTTATGTGGATAATACTCCTCCAACAATATCATCCGTAAGCATAAATTCTGAAAGCCAATTAGTTGGTGGGGATTATGCACTTACTGCAACAATATTAGATGCTGGCTCTGATTTAAATGGTGATGAAATTTATCGCTGTTGGAGCACATCATCTTCTGAAGAGGCTTGTATAGAAGAAAGTTGGGACTGTAAGCTGGGGGCTATAGAAAATGTAACCGGGGATAGTTATTCTGCAACCGTTTCTGGTAGTCTTAAAGATACTGCGGGTACTTGGACTTGTAAGATTTATGCAACTGATAATGTAAATAATAGTAATACGGGTACAGATACTGAAACAATGGCAGTAACAACTGGTATTAGTATAGACTCTTCAAGTGGGGCATATTCTGGGGATCCTGACTCTAATGCAAATCCAATTTTAACAGATCAGGGAAATGCATATATTACTGTTACTCATACTGGAAATTCAAATATAGATGTTTATGTTACTGGTGATAATTTTGTTTCTGTTGATGGAAATATTGATGTAAGTGCACAAAAATTTAAGGGTGAAGATGATTATGGTAATGCAACCGTGATAAGTGGATTAGAACAAAGCATTATTTCTTCGTGGTCAAGAGGGACATATTCAACAAACAGTAATTCTAATGTTTGGTTTTGGTTGGACATTCCTTTATCTTCGTATCATGGAGATTATATTAGTAATTTAACTTTTAATAGTGTTGAATCTGGATAATAAATAGAAAAACAATATGGTTTATATATATAAATAACATATTATTTTTAGAAAATATTTATTAGATCTTTTTAAGGTGATTTTATGGACAAGAAAGCAATTTTTGGAAAAAATTGTTTCAGGTCTAATAAAATATAAAGATGTGATTTTATGGACAAAAAAGGATTAGTTGTTTTTGGAAAAATGTTTTTGATGGTTGTTGTTATTGGGTTGTTTTTTGTTTTACTTAACTTTTCTAACTCTGATAGTGTTACAGTTACAGCAACAGTAGGAAATGCTAGTCCATCTGTGGGTGGTATGGCTGTTTGTTCAACTGACTGTAGCGGTGCTAAGACAATTGCACCCGGAACTGCATTTACTATTGGAGTTGGAGCTATAGATCCAAATGGAAATTCAGATATTAACTGGGATGCAACAGAAATAGAAATCTATACTGCTGGAGATACAAATGCTGATGTTGAAAGTTGGGATCATATAATTTTATCCCTGCCTGCTGGCACTTTATCTTACGCAGATACTAACGCGGATGGTTGTTCTGCGGAAATTGCTCCTAATCCTGATGTTGATGTAAATTGTTTTGCTATTGAAGCTGGAGACTGGACAGTAAAATTTTTAGAAGGCGCTGCAAAGGTCTGGATAAAAATATATGATAAATCTGCTATCCCTGCTTCTGGTGAATTTGAAGTAGATTATAATGCTGAAGCAAATGAGGGTTTGATTGTTAGTGGTACAACAGGTATTTCGGTGGATACAACTACTGGTACATTTTCAGGAAGTGCAGACTCTACAGATAATGCATTTACATCAAATACAACTAATAATTATATTGCGGTTACACATAATGGAAACCAAAATTTAGAATTAAAGATAGATCCTGATGATTTAAATTCTGGTGAAGATATTATTGGGGATAGTAATATTAGTTGGTATTTATCTGATGATGCTGGAAGTTCAACTCCTTTTAGTGCTGGAGTTGTGGACGATACAATTCACTCTGCCTGGGCTAGAGGAACATCACCAACGGCTTCAGTAGATGATGTGTATACTTGGTTAGATATTCCTGCTGGCACTCCTTCTGGAGACTATAGTGGAAGTTATGCAATTTCAAGTGAGGCCTCATCTTAGAGGTACTGGCATAAAAACTTAATCTATCTTTATTTATTTGAGTGAAAGAGATGAAAACTGTAAGGAATTTTATTTTGTTGTCTGTTTTTTTGTTTGTCTTAATTTCTTTTTCTTTTAGTTTATCTTGTTTAGCTCTTGCCGGGGGTTATGATATAAATGCAGTAAAAGGGCAAGAATATTATTTTGATTTTACAGTTTACAATAATGATGCGGATATAACTACTGTTTGTGATACTGGACTTTATTCTGTTACTTTAACAGTAAAGAATGAAGATATTGATAAATTATTTTCTTATAAAATTACTGATGATAAAATAACTCTTAAAGATACTGAAACGAAAAGAGTAATGCTTTCTTTAACTCCTTTGGTTGAATCAGGAAAATATGATGTTTTACTAATAGTTACTAGATCGGATATTGACCCTGGTGCAAGTGGAACTAAAATAGTTAACTCTACTGTGGGAAAAATAAAAATTAATCTTGGGGGGGAACAAGAAAAAACTAATTTTGATAACCCCCCTACTTGGTATAGTGCGGAACAAACTGCAAAAGAGATTGATCTAAATAAACAAAAAGAATTACAACCTGAACCAGAATCCAAAGTTAATGAGCCCTCAAACAATTATTATTGGGTTATAATTGTTATAATGGCGTTAGTAATAATTATTTTATTGTTCTTTGTATATAAAGGGCAAGTTAAAGGACGAAAGTATTGATTAAAATGAAATTAATTAAAGTTTTTTTATTTATGCTACTATTTGCAAGTTTTATTATTGCTACTGATGTAACCATTACTGCACAAATTATAGAAACTAATAGTCATCCTTCTGTTCCTTTTATTGTCTCTGAAAGCGATAAGAATCAAGCAGGAATAGTAGAATTAAGTTGGCTTAGCTCAGTTGATGATGAAAATGATTTAATTACTTATTTTTTAAAAGTAGGAACAAGTTCAGGAAATAATAATATAGTTTCTATTGACACATTGTGTAACAGTTACTCTTTTTCTATATCTTCTGCGGGAACTTATTACTGGGCAGTTAAAGCCTGTGATAATAATGATGGGCTATGGGGTAATTGTAGTACCTGGAGTTTAGAAGATAGCTTTGTAGTTACAATTCCTTCAAACCCAACTGGTGGAAATACTGGCGGAGGAGGAGGTGGGGGAGGCAGTAGCTCAAAAATTGATACAAATAATTTAGCTGATATTGGGATTGAGAAAGAGTGTTCTGTTTGTGCTTTTAATGAAAGTTGTAATGGCGAATATGTTTTAGCAAATGGGGCTATTTGTTGTTTTAGTTTATGTATTCCAAAAGAAAAAGAAGAAATAAAACCTGATAAATTTGATGAGATTATCTTAGACTTGGTGGTTTTAGATGATTTAAAAATGATTGCAGATAGTAGCAAGGTAACTTTTGATGATGATGAAATAGGGCTAATAAACTATGCTTTAGATAACAATGAAATAACAATTGATTTGAAAATAAAAGTAGTACAAAAACTATCAAATTTAA
>CAYZSS010000005.1:4592-44479 GCA_964480435.1 uncultured archaeon
AATGAAATAACAATTGATTTGAAAATAAAAGTAGTACAAAAACTATCAAATTTAAAATCTGTGGGGTATAGGGTTTATTTTGATTATTATATTTCATCACAAAAAGAAATTGAAAAACCATTTATTTTATTTGATTATGATACTAGACTTATTCCTAATGTAAGCAAAATTACCTCGAGTCAAGATTATATTGTTATAGATGCCTCCGCTGTGATTGGAATAATTCCTAACAAAGTAAACAAACAACCATACTTGTTTTCATTTTATGTTGACTTGGATAATGTGCCTGCAGATAATTTATGGAGTGCTTTAACAAAGCCTTTGGTTTATGTTAAAAAAATGGGCTCTTGTGAAAATGTTGTTTGTGATGATTTTGATTCTTGTACAAATGATGTGTGTGTAATGGGGAAATGTACTCATGCTAATATTTGTGAAAACTCTGCAGAAAAAACAAATGATATTTTGAAATATGTTTACTATGTGGGAATTGGGTTAATTGTATTAATCCTTGTGGCAATCTATTTATTAAAAAAGCATGACTAGATGCTAATTTCTAAGAAGTAGTGCTCTTTTTCAAAAGGTTCTAGGTTGTAAGTATTAATAATTCTGAAACCAGCTTTCTTTATCTTTAATACTTCTTTATCCAAAACTGCTTTCGGGCTTTTTGAGGAATCTATACTTCTGGTCTTTAGGCTTATTGCTGCTTGCCCCCCAACTGCAAGAAATTTTTTTAGGATTTCTAAAAATATGTCTGTTTGGTCTTTTTGAGAAACATCTTGAAAAATAAAAGTAAATTTTTCTTTATCTAACTCTTTATTCTCTGTTAGTACTCTGTAATCTGAAAGAATTGGAATAATATTTTTCTTTATTTTCATTAGCTGTAGAAGTGAGATCATACACTCGGGGGATATATCATTAGCAACTATATTCCCGTTAACTACGATGTCTGTAACGTGGCTTAGAGTTGTCCCTGTGGAGCAGCCAACATAAAGAACATTTGATTCAGAATTAAGTTTTAATTTGAATCCTTTTTTTATTGCTGCTGCTATCTTTGAACTGTCTGGGCTCCATTCACGCAGATACATTGTTCCTTCTCTAATGATTTTTTCTCCATAATGGATGTAATTGTCTTTTGTTTTTGTGTATATTCTATTTTTTATTACTTCCAGCATAATTAATCACTTTTGTGCTTTGATTTCTGCCTTTTTTTCATCAAGGCTTTTTAGTAGTTCTGCACCCATATCTTTTTTAGTATAAACATCCGCTCTTATTGCAAGTTCAATCTTTCCTGCAAAGAATCTTGCAAGTTTCCCTTTTCTTTTATTATCTATTCCCTGCATTATTGGATGCTGATAGATAAATCCATATTTAGGGCATTTCTTTCCATACTTTAAATGTTTAAAAAGAGCTGTTTCTGCACCTACTAATTGTAATGTTGAAGATGGCAATTTTGCTAATCTTTCTAGTGAACCCATCTGTGAAATAAATTTAGTTGCAAGAATCGGACCCAAAAGAGCAGCTAGGTTTGGGTAGGATTGCTTTGCACTTTTATCTATATTTGATTTAAGTTTTTCAACAACCTTGTCCATATCCATGAAAAGGGTGCATAGTTGTTTAATAATTAGATTGCTTTCATTTCCTAGTGATTCTGTAATAACTGATTCTTTTTTCTCAAGATCTAAGTCTAATATCGCTTTAATATAGGCTTTATTATTCTTGCTTAATTGGGCATAGAGTTCAGGGTATTCTAAGCTGTGCCATTTGTATACATAATCAAAAATAGAATTAGCTTGTCCAGTGAAATAGGATATTAGTTCTAATGATTTAACTGCATTAATTATATTTTTGTTACTTTTGATATAATTATTCAGATCCTCAATAAATTTCTTTTCAAGGCTTGCTTTGTTCATCTTCTTGGCTCCTAATTTTTCTTGCAAGGTAATCTTTATATAAATCAGTAAAGATATTGCTTTCTTTTCCTTCAATAACATTACATACTTCTGTAATTATTTGGTTAGAAGCTAAAATACTTGGAACTACAACATACTTTGCTCCTAAGTTATAATATTCTTTTGCATCTTCTATAAAATGGGCCCTTACTAGAATATCTGTTTTCTTTGGGTCGGTTTTACTAAAAATTACTTTATTTACCTGCATATTTGGAATTGTTGTTATTATCAGTTTTGCCTTATTTATGCTTATGTCATCTAGTATTTCTGTATTATCTGCGTGCCCGCAAAGAGCATAAATTCCTTTGTTAATAAAATCTAATATTGGCTCTGGGTCATTATCAACTATTACTATTTTATCTAGGCTAATTATATTACCTCTAATTAGTGCCTCTGCTATACTAGTTCCCATTCTTCCTGCACCAAATATAATTATGTGGTCTTTAAGTCTATACTTCTTTTCGATTTGTTTTTTGTCTAGTTTTATTCTGAAAATTTTTCTAATCAGGTCAGAAATTTTGTCAATAAAAAATATTTTGTTTGATACTGTTTTTATTTCTCTATTATAATTTATTACGTATGGAGTTAGAATCATAGTTAATGCAATGAATAAAATTAATGTGTTGCTAACGCTTGTATTAAATATGCCTTGCACTGTTGCAACCTGTACTAGTACTAACCCAAAGATGTTTCCTTGAAATAGACTTGTGCTTACAAAGAAAGAAGTATCATCATCATATTTGAAGAATAGTGATGTTAAATATATTGATATTGGCTTTATTAATATGGCTACTACTGCTATTATAATTAGTAAAGTAATATCTATATTGGCAAAGCCAGTAATTTGCATACCCAATAAAATGAAAAAGAACATGCTGAAAAAAGCTTTAATTTCTTTTATTCTATCCATTATTTCTAGTTTATATGGGTAGTTAGCTAAAATTAAACCGCCAATAAAAGTAGCGATGATTATGGAAAAATCTAGTATTGTTGCTAATAGAATAAATCCAAAACATGAGGCAAGAATTATTAAAAAAACTACCTCTTCATTTTTTGATGCTAATCTAATTGTGGTTTTGAAAACTAAAAAGTTTACAAGTAAAGCGGAAACAATAATAATCGCCAATTTATAAACTAAATTTACTACTAACATAAAGGAAAAGCTTCCTGTGCTAGTAGTAAGGATTGGCAGGAATATAATAATTATTACATCTTGTAAAAGCAAAATACCAAGTAAAATTCTGCCTTTTAGACTTGTGGCAAGTTTTTGGTCAGAAAGGCATTTCATAATTAGTTCTGTGCTGCTTATACACAATATTGTTCCTAAAAATAGGGATTGTAGTAGGTTAAACCCAAATAATTTGGTTAATATAAATGTTATGACAAAGGTGATAACTACCTGGACTAATCCAATTAAGAGAATATTTTTTTTGATGGCTTTTAGTTTATTAAAATCTAGTTCTGCCCCAACAACATAAATTAGAAGAGCAATCCCTATTTCAGAAAGCGCAACTATTATTGATGGGTCCGTAATCATATGGAATACAGCAGGACCAAGTAAAAATCCAACAATAACAAAGCCTAAGATAATTGGTTGTTTTATTTTGTAGGAAAGATAAGCAAAAGAGGCGGCAAGTAATATTACTGAACTTAATTCTATTAATATGTTAACAATATTGCTGTCCATGTTATCCCTTATTTATATATAACTTATAGTTTTTAATACTTATTATAGATTCTATTTAGCACTACCTCATTAATTCTATTAAGTCTATCTATGATTAATTTTGTTGTTTTTATCTGTAGACTTGTTTCAGTTGCAAGGTCTTCTGGTTTTGTAATCATAATATCAAATAACCCTTTCTTGGACTCTACAATTCTGTCTATAATTGTTTCAGATAATTTTGGTATTTTTGACAAAGCTCTATATCCTTTGGGACTTATAATCTCTTCTTTATCTTGCTCTTTATATCCTAATAAATGTATTACTTCTTCTTTAGCTGGTATTTGATCTAAAGTTAATAATCTTTGAGTTAATTCATCAATTGTGATGTCTTTTCCTGTTTTATAATAGTCTAAAAATATTAATTCCAACTCTTTGTCAAGGCCTTCAGTATATTCTTCTAACATGTTTGCTCTTTCTTGCCCTTCATTGCCAAGTTCGATTATTGTTTTTTTAGTATTATTTTTTTGTATTAATATTCCTACTAGTTTTTGTATAATATTTGCCACATCTGTTAAACTCACATTGTTTGTGAATTCATAATATGTTAATTCATTTAAGCTTGCTTCAACCTGCTGTCTTGTATTATACATTGACTTTAGGTTTTGATCTACTTTTACTAAAACTAACTGGATTTGCTTAATTAGGTAATGTTGATCTCTAAAAAATAAAGTAATGTTTTTTCTTCTTTTTGATATTGCTACTACCGGCAGGTTAGTTTGTTTTGCAGCTTGTTCTGCTGATCGGTGTCTTATTCCTGTTTGTTTTGAATTAATTTCTTTATCCGGCATTAGATGTGCATTTGCATGAGTTATAGTTTTTAGATCGTTGCTTATTACAATTGCACCATCCATCTTTGCCAGTTCGAAAAGATTATTTGGGGTTAAAGGCACATCTAATCTAAATCCACCTCTAATAATGCACTCTAAAATTAAATTTCTGCCAATTACAATAAGTCCACCTATGTCTCCTTTTAAAATTTCATCAAGTCCTTCTCTTAATTCGCTTCCAGGCGCCAAAAGTGGCACAATTTCATCAGCAGTTTTAAAATCTTGTATTTGTATCTTCTTCTCTTCGCTTATGTTCTCACCTACATGTTATCTAATGGGCTTTTAACTTTTTTTAGCTCTTCAGTAGTAATTTTTGTATAAATTTGGGTTGTGGATAAATTTGCATGACCCAATAACTCTTGAATTTTTCTAATATTTTCTCCTGCGTCTAATAAATGTGTTGCAAATGAATGTCTTAACGTGTGTGGTGTGACGGTTTTCTTTATTTGTGCGTTTTCTGCGTATTTTTTAATCATTTTTTGGACCATGTCACTGCTGTATTTTGTGCCATTTTTTTTGCAAAATACGTAAGGGGATTTAACTTTCTTAAAATATTTTTGTGAAAAAGAATAGTACTCGACTAGCCATTTTTTTGATACAATTACAATCCTGTCTTTGTTTCCTTTTCCACTGATAATTTTTATTGTTGCTTCTTTAGAATCAATTGAATCTTTTTTTAGATCACATAATTCTGATACCCTTAAACCAGAACTGTATAATAACTCTACCATAAGCTTGTGTTTTTTATCTGTAATTATGGCAAATAACCTTTTTATTTCCTCTTTTGTAAGGATGTTTGGGAGATATTTTTCTTTTTTTGGTGTTTTTATTTCATCTAAAAGATGTGTTTTCTTATATGCAGAAAAATAATACTTCAAACTGGCATATATTGCACTTAAAGATACATTCTTTATTCCGTTTTCTTTTTTATGTGCTAGATAAGACATAATATCTTTAGTGGTTATCTGTTCTAAGTCTTTTTTAATGAATTTTATAAAATCTCCAAGATAAAGCAGGTATTGTGACTTTGTTTTATCGCTGTAACCAGACACAGTAAGGTGGTTTTTGTAATTTTGAATTTCCCCCTGTTGGTCAATATTATCTTGGTGCATGTATTATTAACAAAATTAGTATATATTAAGTTTTCTTAAAACTACATAAAAAATAAAGGAAAATTAAAGTGAAATTTGCTATTCTGAAAGCCATTTTATTAGCCCTGTGACGCTTAGTCTTCTTTCTGCATCTCTTGTCTGTTGGCCTAATCTATTTAGAATATCTATCATTATTTCCCTTTTAGACAGATTCCTTAGGTGATGCCCCATGTTTTGATGTAAAAGATCTCTTAAGCTGGGGTTTCTTCTATTCCCTTCTTCTGATATTAGAGATGATAATAACTGGTATCTCCTTGTATCATCAGGGGATAAAGCAGAGATAAAAATATTTAAATCTTTTATTGCATTTGTTAATTCTTTGCGATATTCTTCTTCGGAATATCTGGGGTTATCTTCCAATAAAATTCTATTTATTATTCTTTCACAAAGGGTATCCTTTTCTTCTAATCTTTTTCTTCTTTCAAGGGCTTTTCTTTGTTCTGCGCTTACTTTATTTCGCCTATCTTCAGCTTCTTGTAATTTTCTTTGTCTTTCACGTTCGGCTCCTTGCTGTTTTAGTTTTTCCATCTTTGCATCATAGGCCCTTATAATTTCTTCTTTTTCTGACTCAGTTAATTCTCTTCCTTGTATTCTTTCTTCTTCTGCGATATATTCTAAAATTTTTTTTGCTCTTTCTTTTACTGCCATTCTGTTTTCAAAGTTTTCAAACATTTGTGTTATTTTTCGTCTTTCTTGTTTTTTACGCAACATGTTACGATTTTTTGCTAAATAATCAAGTAAAGGGGCATCTCCTGGTGGTTTTAGCCGTTTAAATTTTTTAACCATATGTATCACTTATTTATTTAAAACTTATAAGAATTAAAAACTCTTCTGGTATAATCTAACCTTCTTGCATACGGCAAAAGAGGTTCTCTTCTTTGTGCTGGTAATGTATTAATAAAATTGATAAAATTAAAAGTGCTTGTTGAGAATGCTTCTCTAAAACTTTTTCCTGATTGCAGTTCTGTTGCTATTGCTTTTCTTAATTGTGGTCTTCTTAAAACCTGAGTTAATGCAAAGCCAAAAACTCTTTGTTCTTGTAGTGATAAAATTGGCAAAACTCTAGTTCTTAATCTAATTATTTCAGTTCTTATAGTTTCTCTATTTGTTGCTGATGCAATTCTTTCAAGTACATTAAGGCCACCTTTTCTTATTGGATTTAGATCAATTGGCCTAGGTCTGGGCCTAAAAGTAGCTCTTCGTTCGTTTTCTCTAAAAAAAGATCCTGTGGGTCTTCTATCAATTTTCACTTCTCTGAATGTTGGGCTCATAATTTACCCCCAAAGATTTTAAGTGTATTTGATCTAAAAACCAAATTAAAATTCATATATCTATTATTTGATTACAATAATATATATATTTATCGCAATTCATAACTTTTTCCTGCTATGCTACATAACAGGTTAAAAACCAAAGAAACACACCGGCCCAAAAACCATTATCGGCATAAGGTACATTATGCCGAAATACGGCGAAGGGAATTAAAGTGTACGCGGGTTTTTACTAAAAAGTAGTGCAAAAAATAAATTATTGGGCTTATACTTCTAATTATGTATAAACCAATTTAAGATCGTGTTACTTTTTTTATCTTACTGCTCTAACTACAATTTCTTTTTTGTAAGTTTTTTGAACAAACTTATAATCATTAAAATGTTCATAAATTACTAATCTTGCTGGGTAATCTCGAGCAGTAGTGTTAGGTTTAGTATAAATTTGGAAATAATAAGTTTTTGATTCTCCGGGTTCTAGGTATCCAAGTTGTTTTTCTATTCTGTTGCTTAATCCTGTACTTTCTACAGCTAAATCTCTTGCAACTAAGAATTCTAGACTAAGTAGTTTTTTTTCTTCGTCTTTATTTTCTAGTATTAGTTTAAGTTCTTGTGGTGTTTTTGAACCTAATTTTATAGTAAATGGAATTAAAACACTTTTAATAACTAACATATAACCACCCTTCACTCACATAATGTATAAACACTATATTAATATATGTCATTACCTATAAAATACTTATGCTAAAAAAATATTTCATTTTTTCAAAAAAAGATGAGTTCAGCAACAATATATTTAATGAGTTAAAGAGTGAGCTGAACCCGGATGAAAAAAAGTCCACAAAAGATTACCAGTTTTTTAATCTAAAATCTGGGCAAAAAGAAAACTCATTTCTTTTATTTGATGAGCTACATTTGTACTTTGATATACCCCAAACACCAATTTTAGATGAAGATGCAGTATACTTTATAATTTCAAAACATAAATCTAAAGACGGAGAATCATATTTTACAGTTCACTATACTGGAAACTATTTGAAAGCAGAGTACGGCGGAGAAGATAACACTTTATCCTTTTGTAATCCAAATCTAAAAGGACCTTTCTATAATACGCAGGAAATTCCTGTAAAATTTATGGTGGAGGCTACCCACCACGGTCCATATTTTACAAGGCCTCACATATTTATTGAATGTGGTCCTGATGAAAAATCTTGGGAAGATAAAGAAAATATTGTAAAGTATATAAAGTGGATAAAGCCTCTTTTCTTGTTGGAAGAAATACCTCAAAAGAAAGGGGGAATAATCATTGGAGGAACTCACTATTTTGATTTTGAATTTATAGAAAACCTAGAAAGCAAACATAATGTAAGTATAGGTCATATAATGCCTAAGTATATTATTTCCACCCTTATTGAAAATAGAGAAGAGTTTAAGAAAAGGATAGAACAAATGATTGAGAAGACCCTAAATTGTGAAGTAATTTTTATTTACAAAAGTTATGTAGCAAGATATGGCGAAATAAAACAAATAGTTGAAGAAATCAAATTAGCAAGTAAAAGCAAAGAATTAGAAATTATTTCCATATAAAAAGTAGGTTGTCAAAGTTAATGCCTGTGCTTTTGCATAATTTTTTTTCTATGGTTTAACTATCTTGGACTAATTATTGCTGTTTAGTTTTTATCCTACTCGCCTTTCATTACTTGTATCTTGCAATTAAATAATCTTCTGCATAGTTTATTTCATATTCTGTTATTTTTCCGTTATCCAGATCCACCCTTATCTTATCAACAAAGGGTGCGGTTTTTTCTTTTAGAATATTATCTGCAAAGATTAGTGCTTTGGTTGTAAGAAACTTAGAAAGGCTATTATAGTATTCAATGTACTGGCTTTTATTTGCATCCATAAACAAAAAATCTATTTTTGTATTGTGTTTGTGCATATAATCCATAATGTTTGCATTAATTATTTTTACAAACTTTTCTAGACCTGCCGATTCTAAATTTTTTCTTGCTAGCCCTACCTTTTCACTCATTACTTCTATAGATTTGACTTCTCCTTTTGTTTGCTTTACTGCATCTCCAAAAAATAGAGTACTATATCCTACAGAAGTGCCTAATTCAAGTATCTGCCTGCAATTATTGGTTGTTACTAAAGAGTGCAGAAATTCTCCTTTTTCCCTAGAAATTCTCCACAGTTTTATTACTTCCTGCTCTTTTGGAAAAAGGGGGGGTGGCCCAAAAGACCCTTCGGGGGTTTTTATTTTTGGGATATAAAATTTGTCACCAAGCAATTCTATTTTTTTTAATTGGGCCAAAGTTTTTAGTTCTAGTTTCATGGAATCCCTTGATGTTTTTAGACTATTCTTCTGTTCTGTTACCCATCTCAAAAAAAAGCGGTTTTGTCATTAAATCAATTATTTCTGCCTTTTTATCTGTTTTTCCCAATACATGTTGCCCTTTAACAAAAGCAACTTCAGAGAGCATATCTTTTAATTCAATAACACCGGCGTCTTTTAGTTTGATTCCTGTGGAATAAACTCCCATGTTTGTTCTACCGTAAATTGTTTGGACAGTCATAAAAAATACAATGTCTTTTTCTTTTCTTATAAAATCAATAAAATTATCTGCTACGTGCCCTAGTCCTGTACCCTCAATAATTACTATTTTATATCCCTCTTTTTTTAAATAACTAATAATTTGTGGATCTTGTCCAGGGAAGAACTTTAATAGATAAACTTTGTTATTTAGTTTTCCTGGTTCAGTAAGTTTTTGTTCTGAGTTTAATTCATTATAAGCTTCAAAAAATTCTACTTTAGAGTTTTTAATATTCCTTAAATCAAAAATAACCTTGGCAACAATACCTTTATTTATTGATTTAAAGGCATCTCTTTTTGAAGAATGCATTTTTCTTGCCCTAGTTCCAAGTATAATGTTTATTTCATTATCGCTATTTCCGGAATGTAGAGAAACAAAAACTCCTCCTTTTTTTGATTCAAGAATAAATTTTACTGCTCCTAAAAGGTTGTATGTTGAATCTGAAGAAGGTCTATCACTTGATCTCTGTGCCCCTACTAATATAATTGGGATATTTGTGCCATTAAGTAAAAAACTTAGAGCCCCGCTGGTATAGTGTAAAGTATCAGTGCCATGAGTAATAATTATTCCTTTATACTCTCCGTCTTTAATTTTTTTATAAACTGCTTTTGCAATTTCTTCCCAATGTTTTGAAGTAATATTTTCACTTAGTAAATTACTAAATGAATATGCTTCTATATTTGCAAGAGATTTTAGTTCTGGAATTAAATTTAGCAAATCATCTGCAGAAAACTGTGCACTTACTCCCCCGGTGTTATAGTCAATTTTTGATGCAATGGTTCCACCTACACTAAAAATTAACACTTTAGGCTTGTTAATATCTTGGCTAACTTTTTTCTCTTTAATAGTTTCTATAGTTTCCATTTTCTCTTGTGTTTCTTTAATGATCACTATATTTTCTTTAAGAATTCCCACATTATACCCATTTTTTAATTTTAAAATATATGTTTTATCTGTGGATGATGGTAATATAGTTCCTTTGATTTCATCTTCTTTTAATGCATTTCTAAACACAATCTCAACCATTTTTCCAATATAATTCATTATTTCACCTATACCAAATTTAAACACAAATCTTAAATAATATTAATTAGTAAGTTATATATAGTATATACTGGTAATATTTATTAATAGGTGTAGCTATGGAAAATAAAGAACTTATTATGAGATGCAAAAAGTACTTGGCTTTGTCAAAGAAAGCTCTAAAAAAGGTAAAAATCGCAATTCCAAAAACAGGGGCCTTATACAACAATGCAGAAGACTTTATATCTATGGCAAAAAATTATATTTCTGACGGAGAATACCAAATGAAAATAGGTAATTATGATATTGCCCTTGCTTCTTTTTCATACGCCCATGCTTGGCTTGATGCTGGTGCAAGGCTAGGTTTCTTTGATGTAAATAATGATTCTAAACTTTTTACTTTGTTCCGAGAGGTGTCTAAATGAAAAACTATATTCTTTTTGTGTTTTGTCTTTTAATTCTTAGCAGTTCTGTATTAGTTGCGGCTGCTCCCCTTACTACTGGATCTATAGATCTTTTTGCAGTAACAGAGGATGGAAAAGGAATTTCTGCATCCTTGAATCTGGAACTAGTTAGTGGTACAGGACAGGTTTGGTCAAAGATAACTTCTTTAATTGGGGTTAGTACACAGAATACGGAGAAAACAGTTATATTTCTTGCAAAAAAATATGCTGATAATGTGGATACCTTTGATTATAAATATGAAATTGTAAGCGATGCAGCAATTGTGGATGGGCCCAGCGCAGGATTACCTATGGGGCTATTAACGGTAGGTATGTTAGAAGGAATAAAGATACCTGATTATGTTTCTGCAACTGGGACAATCTCTTCTCAAGGAGCAATTGGTGCAATTGGGGGGGTTTTAGAAAAAACTAAGGTGGCACATGATAAAGGAATAAAGCTGTTTTTTGTTCCAAAATCCAATCTTGATGTTGTTGTAAAAGATGACGGAGTAAAGAAAGTAAATTTAAGTAATTATGCTTATGAAAAATATGGTATAAAAGTAATTGGTGTTGATACCTTAGATGAAGCCTTGGCTTATCTTGATGAACCACTGGCAAATATAGAAATAAGTAATGATATAAATCAAGAAATGGCAATGTATAACCCGCCTCCTACAAGCTATAAAGAAAATCTGGCTGGGTTTGCCAAATTTGTAACTAGTTATGGTGCAGAAGTAAAAGTTAACATAGAAAACTCAAAATATCTTATGAATAACACTCTGCTTGAACAGGATGTTACAAATACAATGCTTGAATTAATTATATATGCTGAAAAATTATATGATGATGGTAAAGCTGCTGAAGATGGAAACTATCTTTATTCTTCTGCAAACTATTTCTTTTTGTCTAATATCTATGCTAATTTAGTGGTTGATGTTTGTAATGATCCTACTCTTTTAACAATTAATCCTGTTACCTTTAACGATAATATGGCTTTATTAAAATCTAATTTAGCGGTTTTAAAAACTAAACTAAATTATCTGCCTTATGAGGGCTTTGAATGGTTTGTTGCTGCACAAGAGCGTTACTTATGGGCGAGTTTTTATGTTGATGACATTGAATCAGTACAAGTTGTTATAAATAATCAAGTAAAAAATGTTGCAATGGATAAACTTGAAAAGTATGAATATGCTAGAGAATGGGTGAAAATTGCAGACAATTTTTTACAAAACATAGACGAAAATAATACTGTAGGAGTATCTGTGGAAAGCTATAAAGAGTCTGCCGAACAGACCCTGTTGGAAATAAAAAAATCCGAAGTAGCAATAGAAAAATATGATTTACAAGATTTAGATAGAAGATTATCTGGTACAAAAGAGGCATATAATGCTGGTTGGTACCTAACATCTTTGTACGAATCAGCAACTGTGTTGGGAATTGTTAATGCCAATATCATTATGGAAGACAAGAATTATGCTGATCTGAAAATACTAGTTTCTTCAAAAATAATGGCTTTGGAAGAAAATATGGGTGATTCAAATAACATGTATGTATGGCCTGAACTGTATTTAAGCCACGCAAAGTATTTCTTGAAAGAGGCTGAGTTTTACGTAGAACAAGGTAACATGGCTTATGGTCAAAATAGCTTAGAAAGTTCATTAGAATTATTGCAGTTAGCAGAAAATTTGTATGCTGCATCTAAAAATTTTTATGATAATAGAGATGTACTAAAAACAGTTATTATCTCAACAGAAATAGCCAAAGAACAGCAAGGCAATATAGAAACAAATAAAGAAAATAAAATTACTGTTGTTAGCTGGGGATTCTGGAACATAATTATTCTGATTGTTGTGTTGTTCCTGTTATCTTTGATGTTAATATATTTTATTGCAAAATATAAAACTCAAAATGATAATAAAGTTTTTAATGATACAAACCAGGAAATATCTCAGGTAAAAGCTTATCTGCTTGAATTAGATAAAAAATATCTAAGTGGAAGGATTTTGGATACAGAATATTCTTTGTTAAGAAAAGACTATAATAAAAAATTAATTACTTTAGAAAAAAAGAGAAAGGCTGTTATTGATAACCTTGAAGATTTATCTTACTTGGAAAGTCAGCAGAAATACCTTCAAAATAAACTTACTAGAACCATTGCTTTCTACACTAAAGGTTTGATATCAGAAGAAGAGTATAACAGGTTAGTAAATGATTACAAAGAGGAAATAACTAATATAAAATATAATATTGCTGAAGATCAGAAGAACATTCAAAAGGCAAGTAAAGAAGAAGCTTTGTTGGATACTAAAATTGCTGAAATAAAAGCAGATAAAAAACCAAGTCCAAATAAAGAACTTACAAAACCAAAAATAGAAAAACAGATTACCTCAAAAAAAGAAGCAGTAAAAAAAACTAAAAAAGCCTCAAAAGTAAATAAAAAGTAGGGTGTATATGGTAAAGAAACTAAGTGCAATATCGGTTGCTAAGGGGTTAGAACTTCATCCTCGTTTTTCAGCAAAAGCAACAATAAAAGATATTGTTGATACTCCTTCATTTCTTTATGAATCTGATGTTGCCAAAAAAACTAGACACGGCGCAATAAAGAGAGAAGTTAATTTATTAGTCTGGTGGGGACATCTTACTCCTGACCAGAAAAGAAAAGTACTATTTCTTGCACAAAGAAGAACCAGAACAGCATTAGCTAAAAGGTTGCTTAAGGAAACAAACATGACAAGTGGGCAGATTGCAGAAAAATTACACTCTATTAATATTCCTGCAAGTAGTCAAGGAGTACTAAATATCGCAAAAGAAGTAACACCAGGAAGAGACCCCAGGCCAGTAAGACTGGATTTATTAAAAAAAAGAATAGCTGCAGAGATACAAAGAAATTCACGAATAACATGGGATGAAATTGGTAGAAGAGTTGGACTTACAGGGGAGCGGGTATCAGACATTGCAAAAGAACTTGGATTAGAAAAAAAGTATGGGGGGGGCACACCAGATAGAGAAAAATTTGGACGTTTTTCTTGGCTTAGAGAAAAAGCTATTACTTTTAATAAAAAAGATAAAAGTCCTAAATCAGTAGAAGAAATGGAGCAAAATTATAACTTTTTCAAAGATGAAAAAGGTTTTACTCCAAAAACTTATGACCCATTTCTTAGATTGCCATTAAATACTCTGAAGGTCCGTGTTGCTAACTTAGAAAGATACGGTATAGATTGGGCTAATGAAAGGTTTTGGTCTCTTTTGGGGAATAGTCCTGATTATATTGATTCCCAGATGAGAGTACTGGATGCTGTTGGTGCGTCTTCGGAACTACATGGCCTGTTATTTAGCCCTAGGCTAGAGGATACAAGAAAGCAATTTGTTGGGAGGTATCCTGAAAGTGAGAAAGCAGTTATAACTAAAGATGTACTTACCTTATTTAATTTTGTTGCCAAGACTCTAACAAAGAAAATCATAGGAGTAAAGGATAGAAAGTATGTTTTTGTAGCAGAAAATATAATCCTAGAAACATTTACAAACTGTAAACATCCTGAGCAAGACCCAACAAGTTTTTTAGTAATTTTATTTAGAAATGTTATGCATGGGTTAAAAGAAGAGGCAGCTCAAAGAAATAGAAAGGATAAAAGATATACTGACGCAGTAGGTTACTAATTTTTCTGATAAACTAAGAATTAGCGTTCTTACCTTTTTTTGAAAAAGGCTAGAAAGAATCAGGGATCTGCAAGCAGTTTAATTCTCTCATACGCCTTTTCGTTTTTTACTTTCCAAGAGGGGAAAGTTAGTTTTCTTAAACTCAATTTCTATATTAAATATACCTTGAGAATATATATTGATTTTTGGTTCAACATCTTAAGCCATTTTCTCTTTTTGGGTTAATTTTATTTGTTTTATTAGTAATTACAGTTTGCATACCACCCAAAAAGGGTGTAAGTCATTACCATAAAACCCATTATTGTTTATATTTTAACTCAAAGAGTTTGTTTTTTAAGTCTGTTACCTTAATTCTATCCTGCTTTGTAGTCCATGAATCTCTTATGGTAACTGCTTTATCATTTAATGAATCATAATCTATTGTAATAGCGTACCTTACTCCTATCTCGTCGCTCTTGGCATATCTCTTACCAACGCTTCCTTTGTCTTCATAAAGAACTTTAAAACCACAATCAATAAGGTCTTTGAATATCTTTTTTGCTTCTAAATCAATACCATCCTTATTTACAAGGGGGTATATGGCACAATCATATGGACTTACATTTGGGTTTAAAGTTAATACTAATTTACCATTTATTTCTGTTAAGTTTTGGTCTATAAGGCAGTAAAAGGTTCTATCTAGTCCTTTTGATATTTCATAAATATGTGGAGTAAATGATTCTCCATCCTCAACTACAGAAAGATTCTGTTTGCTTTGTTTTCCATGCCCTGAAAGGTCATGATCTGTTCTATAATTGTTTGCTGTTATCTCTATCCAACCTAGGCTAGTCTCAACTTCTGTGTCAAAAGTGAATGCAGAATAAAAAGCTCTATCATTCTTATCAACCTCTCTAAATCTTATCTTATCTTTTTTGAATCCTAGCGCTAAAAGAAAGTCATATTCTTGCAAAATATGTTCTGCTATCACGTTATGTAGAATTAGGTTTTTCTGTTTTAATTCTTTAACCGTTGCTTCTCTAAACTCTCCTTCTTTGAATAGAATTGGAAGTGTTCTATTTTCATCAATTTTATAATCATCTTTTTTAGGATTAAAAAATACTTCTACATCCATTTGCTCCATTTCTCTTACTCTTATTAGTGCGTTTCTTGGGGCAATTTCATTTCTATATGCTTTTCCAGATTGTGCAATTCCTAATGGTAATGAGTTTTTTGTTTTGTATAATCTGCTAAAATCAAGGAATATATTTTGGCAGGCTTCTCCTCTTAAGTATCCAACATCTTTTCCGGTGGCCCCTAGTTGTACTGGGAACATTAGATTGAATTGTTCTGTTTTCCCAAACCTGCTTTTACATTTCTCACAAACCAGGTTTTTTTCTTTAATTATTTCATCAAATCGCGAAGTATCTTCGCTTTCGCCCAAAACAACTCCCGCAAGCCTTTCAATTAATTTATCTGCTCTTTCTACTGTTCCGCACTTGGTACATTTTACTATAGGATCATTCATACTGGTAATATGTCCTGAAGCCTCGAACACAATTTTTGGTAATATACTTGAACCTGAGATTTCTAAATATCCATTGTTTTCCACAACTCGTTTTCTCCACTCAGATCTTATATTATCTCTGATTTTTAATCCAACAGGACCATATTCCCAAAAACCAGAAACACTACCATAAATTTCTGCAGATGGGAAAAACAGGTTTCGTCTCAATGCCAAATTCATAATGTCCATATCTATCACTTAAAAAATTAAAATACTAAACTCGCCATTATTGGCAAGGCAATTACGGATGCAATTATGCTCCCTAAATTACTAAGCGCCACAATTAATAAAATCTTACTTACTTTGTTACCTCTAAGCTTTTTTAGGGAAAAGCCAATACTATTTAAAGCCAAGAAGTCCATTACTTTGGGTTTATTTGCCATTACTTCCACAAGCCCTGCGACCCAACCAGCCCCAATAAAAGGGTTTAAAGCAGTAAAAGGAGCAACAATAAAAGCTGTTAATATAGTAATGAACTTTGCTCCTCCAATAATACAGCCAAGGCTAGCAAGAATCCCATGTAATAAAAACCAGAGCAGTAATAAATTTACACCTACCCCTGTTCCTTTTGTGTTAAAACCATATATTATAAAAAATAAAAATAATATTGGTATAAGCCATTTTAGAAGCCCTATTTTTCTCTTTTGTTTTATGGTTGTAAGGCTATTATAAGAATAATTCTCAAATTCTTTAAGTGTTAAATTTTTCTCAATACCACTTAAGTGTCCTGCTCCGACTATGGTAAGAACTTTACCAGCAGTACTTTCACCAAGTTTTTTTGCAATATATCTGTCTCTATCATCAACTAAAGTTTCCTTAAGTTTAGGGAATTCTTTAACCATAAGAGAAATTGCTTTGCTTATTGAATCCTCTTTTTTCATTGCTTCTACTGTTTCTTTGTCTATTTCATCTGAACTGAAAAAAGATAAAAAGAAAAAATACATTAACTTCATCTTTTCAAAGAATGAAAGGGCTGAAATGGCTTTTTTAAAGGTAATTTGGATGTCTCTATCCGCCAAAATTACAGGTATATTTTTCTCTTTTGCAATATTATATGCCTCTATCATTTCTTGCCCTGGCATTATTCCTACCTTTTCTCCAAGCTTTTTTTGGATGTTCGCAAGATACATATTAAGCAAAAAAAGATAAACATTTTTTGTTTTTATTACTTCAAATATGTTCATTTCTTTCCAGTTCTCTGGATTTACAAGTTTATGTAATCTGCTTTCACAGAGTTCTATAGCAATAACATCAGGTTTTTCTAATTCAATTGTTTCTCTTACTTCTTCTACGCTTTTATTGGAAATGTGGGCAGTACCCAAAACAATGTGTTCTGTAATATGTTCTCCTTTGTTTACAAAAATAGTTCGCTTAAGGTGACTAGTAGATATATTTTCCTTTACTTGTTTGTTTTCATTTTTTTCCTTTTTCTTCACTACAATCCCCATAAGCACATTAATAAATGTTTTTTAACAATCAATATATTAATTTATGATATTTATATATATAAAGGATAGCCCTGTAATGTAGCGGCCTATCAGTAGAGGCTCTGGACCTCTAAACCTGGGTTCAAATCCCAGCAGGGCTATATCTGTGTTTTAATGAACAAGAGGATAAAATGTGTAAAGAAGAGTATGTTTATTATTTATCAAAAAAAATTGGACACAACGGAAATGATAACTATATAGGCATTGGCTCTTCAAATTTTACTCCTTTAGAATTAAATTTTAAATCAGAAACAGATATAAAAAAAGTAATTCCCGGTGACAAGTTATATGTTGGCGAAGGAAGTAGAGAAGTAGTTAAATCCATTATTGGAAGAGCGGAACCCCTTGATTTTGAAGGTAATGATCACAAATTTTTGCAGGAAATTATAAATAAAATTATTTCTGAAAATGAAACTAGGTTTGTGGACTTTTTTAATAACTCTGAGGCGTATAGTATGAAAAGGCACAGTTTATCTCTAATTCCCGGTGTAGGTCCAAAAGTATTAGCATTTATCTTAAAAGAAAGAAAAATAAAACAAATTAATAGTATTAATGATTTAAAAGAAAGATGTGAACAAAATAATGTTCCATTCATTCCATTAAGCAATTTATCAAAAAGAATTGTTTTGGAATTGTGTGGAAAAACTAAAGAAAGAATTTTTGTAAAGTAGTGATAGAGATGGACAAGTTTAAATTTGTGCTAATAAAAAATCTTGCACAAATATCAAACAGGGCATAAAAATTAAGGTGTTATTTTATGGACGTATCTAAATTTTTTGGAAGTAAATTTATTACGGGGCAAGATAATGGCGAAAAAACCAGGAAGATATACCAAGAAGTTTTTGATAATAGGATGTTTAACACGATATCTAAACTGTATTACAAAAAAATCTTTGATGTTATTGACGGTCTTATTTCAACAGGAAAAGAAGCAAATGTGTTCCTTGCAAAAAAAGGTGACGGAAAAATCGCAATAAAAATATTCCGGAGGGAAACTACCTCTTTTTCTAAATTTATTGAATATGTTGAGAGTGACCCTAGATTTCTAAATATTAAAAAAAATAGGGCACAGATATCAAACCTAATGGCACACAAAGAATTTAGAAACCTAAAAACAGCAGAGAAATTTGGTTGCAGAGTTCCAAAAGCAATTAAATTTATTGAGAATATTGTGGTAATGGAGTGCATTGGGGAGCCAGAACAGACCTTAGATAATTTTTCTAAGCAGGAGATTGAAGAAAATAAGGAACAAATATTTTCTGAAATTGAAGAGAACCTGAGAAAACTAAAAAAAGCAAGGCTTGTGCATGGGGATCTATCAGAATATAACATAATATTTTTTAAGAACGTTTACTTTATTGATATGTCGCAGTCAACAACCTATGATAATCCCAGAGCAAAAGAGTTTTATCTGCGGGATTTGAAAAATATCCAAAGACTATTTAAAAAATATAAATACACTTCAGAATTTATTGAAAAAGAAATAGAGGGACTTATATGAGCACTACGTATTTGAAAATAACCCATGAAAGAATTCCAATTCTTATAGGGAAAAATGGAGAAACAAGGAAAAGACTAGAGAATATAACTCTTGCAAAAATAATTATAGATAGTGAAACGGGGGATGTAACAATAGACCAAAAAGAAGCAAACCCATTAACTTTTTATAAATTAGAGACTGTTATAAAAGCAATTGGCAGAGGCTTTTCTCCGGATCACGCAATCTATTTGCTAGATGATGGCTATGAACTATTGCTAATGGATATAAGTGATTATGCCAAAAGTGAAAAAGCAAGAGGAACTAAAAGATCTAGAATAATTGGCACAGATGGTACAGTAAGAAAATATATTGAAGATGTTACGGACTGTTTTATTTCTGTACAAGGAAAAACAGTTGGTATAATTGGGATAGAACCTAAGTTATCAGTTGCTATTCAGGCAGTACAAAGAATCCTTGAGGGTGCTGAAATAATGTCTGTAAAAACATTTTTGAAAAAAGCACTAATAAAAGGGACTTTAATGTGAAATCTAAATAATTTAATTCAAAATGAGATGATAAAATGGAAGCACAAAATAAAGACAGTTTTTCAGCAAGTTTTAAGGAAAGCTCGGTTGCAGAGTTTTTCAAACAAAACCGACATATGCTTGGTCTTTATGGGAAAATTAGATCTCTAACTACTGTTATTGCTGAATATGTTTGTAATTCTCTTGATGCCTGTGAAGAAGGAGGAATTCTTCCGGAGATAATTGTAAAAATTATCCCAATAGGTGAAGAACATTATGAAATCCATGTTCTAGATAATGGGCCTGGAATACCAAAGGAGAAAGTAGGAAAGGCTTTAGGTAAACTTTTGGCAGGAACAAAATTTCATAGATTGATCCAATCATTAACTGCAGATGAACTAATGATATACAGACAAAACAATAAAATTCAAATAGAACCTATAGGCATATTTGTAGATAAATTTCTAAAACCAAATGAATATGAAAAAGATATTTCAAAATTAAACATTAGCGTTCCATGTTTTGATCATATAAAATATATCTATACTTTTAGAAAAATTAAAACAGTTATTAGGCATTCTAGAAAAAATGAAATTTATGAAATCAAGACAAAGTATAATAAAAAAATTAAAGTAACGGGCTGTCACAGTGTATTTTCTTTAAACGCAGCAGGTTTAATAAAAGAAACCGAAGTTAGAAACTTATCAAAAGGGGATTATATTGCTTGTCCAAATAAACTGCCTGAGGTAAAAATAATAACTAAAATTAATTGTTTAGATTACCTGGATGATAACACTGTTGGAGAAAGATGGTTTTGCTATGGAATTGATAACAAAATAATCTCTAGTTTATTTAAAACTGCAAAACTAACTAAAAAAAGAGACAAAACAGGTAAACTAAGAGAATATTTCAAGCTCAAAGACAAAAACAAAAATGAATTGTTAGTGCTAAAAGAATCTGTCCAATATAATTATCTAAAAAAACATTTCTTGCCTATTAATATAATCCTTAAAATGGGGCTAAACAACAAAGTAAAAAATGGAACAATAAGAAGTTATATTCATGGAAATATTGTTGATATACCGGTAGAATGGAATTTAACTCCGGGATTTGTCAGATTCTTAGGGCTATATGTTGCAGAAGGGCATTTAGACAAAAGACAAATAGGCTTTACTTTTGGTAAACATGAACAGAAATATATAACTGAAATCAGCTCTTTTGCAAAATCAAAAGGCATACACACAACATTAGAAAAGAGAATCGCATCTTTAAGGATAAAAGTATTTGGCGGTATTATTTCTAATCTTATGAGAAATTGGTGTGGGCATCTTGCAAAAAACAAAAAAATACCTGAATTTATTTTTTCTGCAGATTATAGATTAAGACAACAGTTTTTGGATGCATTATATCAGGGTGATGGGCATAACACAAAAAGCAGAAATCAATTAATGCATGTTACGGTAAGTGAAACACTTGCAAATCAGTTGCAATATTTGTGGTTATTACAGGGTGTGGTAACTGCCAGAAATGAACGAATGAACAAAGGGCTGGGAAAAACTCCATCAAAGGTCTATGTTACCACAACTTATGGAAAAGATATAAATAAATCTAATGTGTTTTCCACAAATACAAAGTGTATAATACAAGAACACAAATTATTACCTATTCAAATATTTAATGAGTTTAAACACAAAAAAGTAAACCAATTTAATCCCACTATGCCAGAAATTTTTAGAATTTTAAATTTGGGGGATACAAAAATACAAATAAACAAATATATCAAAATATTTGATAAACTATTTAAAGGTAAATCCATTGCTAATATAAACAAACACAAATTTAAGCAGTTACTAAATTTAGGATTCATTGACAATAATTATAACCCGACTAAAATAGTTGAATTATTAAAAAATAAATTGCAAAAAATCAAAACATTAACAGAATCCAATCTGAGTTTACTAAGAATTGTAGATGTTAAAAAGATTACTATTGGTTTTAAACAGGTTTATGATATTTCTGTTCCGGGCTATGAAAATTTTGTTGCAGGTAGCGGAGGAATTGCCTGCCATAACACTCGTGGACAACAAGGTATAGGAGCCAGTGGTTGTATACTTCTTAGTCAAGTTACTACTGGTAAACCAACAAAAGTTATTTCTGGATCTGGTGGAAGACCAACATATATGGAACTGGAAATTGATATTGAAAAAAACGAACCAAAAATTAAAGCACAAAAAGAATTAGATTACGATTATAGAGGACTTGCAATAAAATCAGAGATAAAAGATGTAAATTACCAGAACAGTAATCAAAATGCTCTGGAATATCTAAGAAGAACCGCAATTGTAAATCCACATGTAACCATAAATTATACTGATCCTTTTAACAATACTTATATTTTTGAAAGATCAACAGGGTATATTCCTAAAAAACCAATTGCAATAAAACCCCACATAAAATGTGTCACCACCGATGATCTTAAAACACTAGTAAAGGCCCATCCTAAGAAGTCTATTGCTGGGCTTTTTAAACAAGAGTTTGATAGGGTTGGTGACAAAACTATTAAAGACATAAATTCGCTTTTGAACTTTGATATTACTTCTTTAAACATGAATAAAGCTACTTGGGAACAATTTGAAAAAGTAGTAAAAGCTATTGCAAAGACAAAGACCATCTCTCCCCGCTTAGATAGTCTTATTCCTATTGAAGAAAAATATCTTGAGGAGTCATTAAGAAAAATAGTAAAACCTGAGTTTCTATCTGTATTAACAAGAAAGCCCACGGTATACAAAGGTGGCTATCCTCTACAAGTAGAAGTTGCTATTGCTTATGGAGGAGATTCAGGGCAAACTTTGGCAAATAATGAAAAACGAATGGAACTAATGAGATTTGCAAATAAAGCACCCCTATTATTTGATAATGGAGCCTGCGCAATAACTAAGGCAGTGAATTCAATAGATTGGAAAAGATATAATATAAGAGATATTGAAACTCAGCCAATAACAATCCTTGTGAACTTGGCGTCTGTACACATACCGTACACTAGCGCAGGAAAGCAGGCAATTGCTGAAGAAGATGAAATCGTTGAAGAAATAAGAAAAGCACTAATGACAGCGGTAAGGTCTTTAGGAATCCACCTGTCAAAGAAGAAAGGACTAGAGTTAAAGTTAAAGAAAAGAAGCATTTTTATCCATTACGCAAAGGAACTGGCGGAAGGACTACACCTACTAACGGACCGGAATAAAAAAGAATTAGTTGAAAAGTTAGAGGTAATAATAACACAAAAACTACAGCTTGAAGAAGATGAAGATGCAGAAGATCCTCCTGAAGATGAAATAATTGATGAAAGCAAACAAAAAGGAAAAAAAGAGAAAATAACTGATTTCTTTAGCTCAGAAGGTGAAGATGATGACCAATAAAGATAATAAAGATATAACCAAAATAGAGCAGTTGGGACGAGATATAGTAAAGCAGATTGATGCAGGTCAAGAACCAGATTATTCAATTCCAATTAGATCTTTAAGTAATATTTATTATGATAAAGAATCAAAAACAATTAAACTTGGTGACAAAACAAGTAAAAGACATTTTTTGAATATAGGGCATGCAAGAAAGTTTATGCAAACTGTTTTAGTGGCATCAGAAATAAAAGAACTAATAAAGCATGAGGCAACAACCTCTATTAGAGATCTTTATTATGCACTAAAGCACACAATTGAAGGTACAAAAGAAAATGTTTTTGAAAATCAGGGTGAGTCAGACCCACTGATTGAAGATTTAGAAGCAGCTTTAGGGTTGTTAAGAGAAGAATTACATCTAACCGCATCTACCAAAGGAATTATTGCAGGAAATTTAGTAGTAAAAGATGGAAGAGATGTTATCGATTTAGCAAGAATGGGGTCAGGTGGTTGGGGTGTACCATCCAATGTTGAACCAGAAAAAATTGAGATTAAAGATATGCATGCAGAATATATTCTTTTTATTGAAAAGGATGCGGTTTGGAAAAGATTTAATGAAGATAAATTCTGGAAAAAACACAACTGTATTATAATCACAGGAAAAGGACAACCAGCAAGAGCAGAGAGGAGATTAGTACAGAGATTAAATAAAGAATATAACCTTCCTGTTTATGCTCTTATGGATGCAGATCCATGGGGGATGTACATTTATTCAGTAATAAAACAGGGCTCGATTTCTCTAAGTTATTCCGAGGAAAAATTAGCTACTCCTGATACTAAATATATTGGATTAACAATTTCTGATGTTGACAAATTCAAAATCCCAAGCAATGTAACAATTAAACTAAACCAGCAGGATTTGAAAAGAATAAGAGAAATGAAAGAATATCCTTGGTTTAAGAAGGATAAAGGCTGGCAAAAAGAGTTTGATTTGATGAAACAGAGAAACTACAAGTTAGAATTGGAAGCTTTAAGTAGAAAAGGAATAAGATTCATAACAGAAGAATATTTACCTAGAAAGATTGAAACTAAAGATTTTTTAGGTTAAGATTTACTTGGAGATGTGATTATGCCTAAAAGACCGCCACACAGGGTGCTTTTAAATATCCCTGAAGAAAAAAGCTATTATGAAGCAGTAGATAGATTACATGCAGAAACAGGAATAATACCCCAGAAACACTACTCTTTTAAATTTTCTAGGTTTACCAGGGAAATTGGGCTTTTAGATCAATACCATGCACAACTTAAAAAACTACAAAGAGGAGAAGCTATTGTTTTATTTCCATATGACGGACAGCCGGGATTTACGCTTGAACCTGTAAGAATAGGAAAAACATATACAGTAGTAAAAACAAAAATTAACCCAGGAAATACAGCAACAATATACTTTTATGTTCCTAATAGCAAGGTTCATGGAGCAAGAATATTATTAGCTGATGCAAGACTTTCAGGAAATGTAAATAATATGCTAATTCCTTTTAATGCGGGTCATGTGCAAATTAATGATGCTGGAAGGAACAAAATAATTTTTGAGCAAATACAAGGTGGTTTTTCCTCAGAAATAGATATTAGAGACCAAAAACTTATCTCCCGCGGCTTGACTTCTTTACATGGGCTATGGAAGAAAAAGATGATTGCAGCAATAATTCAAGAAGCCTTAAATAGTGGCAAAAGTGTGTTCTTTCCAACAGGGCACAGATACAAAGATTATTTAGGGCATGCACAATATAATGCACAATCACATGATCGTTTCTTTAAAGAGGTTATGACGGAGCTTGGCTTAGATTTTACTTTAGAAAAAGATTATTACCTTGTTCAACCAAAAGGAGCCCCTGAGAGAGCTAAGGGTATTTTGGAAAGGATCTTTGGGTAATTTCTTTTCTTTTTTTATCCTTTCACTTAAAAGATAACTTTATATTTTTTTTCTGATTAATATATATTAGGTGTCTGTATGGATAACAACATTAAGGCTTTACTAATGGTTGTAGTTGGGTTCTTTCTAATTTTCTGGATATCCCAGGATTTTTCTTTAATTTCTTTTAGAAACACAAGCAACGTCTCAATAGGTCTTATAATCATAGCTATTATCCTGCTAGTTGTCTTCCTGAATAAAAAGAAATAACAATTCAGGTATTTTTAAGAAAGTTATATATTAACCATTAAATCTAATATAATAATGAAAACACTAATTTATTCTTTTGAAAAATTTCATAATTTAAAGAGCAATCCTGCTTATGATGTCTCAAAAGAAATCACCGAAAAGTTTAATTCTAAAGAAGTTAAATTAGTTCAATTACCTGTTACTTTTGATTGTTGGGATATTTTAGAAACTGAACTAAATTCCTTTAAACCGGATTTCATTCTTGGTATCGGGGTTGCAATGGGCGGAATAAGAGTAAGATTAGAAAAAATTGGGTTAAATTACAAACATGCAGATATTCTTGATAATAAAGGAGTAAAGTTTACTTTAGAGAAAATTAATCCCAAAGAAAAATTAGCATATGAAACAGAGGTTGATGTTCTAAAGTTTTCTGAATCTTTAAAGAGTAAGGGGATCCCTAATGAAATTTCTTTTTGTGCAGGGACATATATCTGTAATTATGCTTATTACAATTGCCTACATTATGTCAATAACAAAAAGATTAAAACCTTGTTTTTGCATGTGCCGTCATCACCAAAAGAAGCAATTGAACTTAATTTAAATATTTCTGTTTTTCCAACAGCTCTAATTGCAAATGCTCTCTATGAAATCTTAAAAACAATGTAGTCTTATTTGGGTCTATGTAAGGTTCTATTTCTAATAGTCTCCAAAAACTTTCTTTTTTGTAATTCAATTTCCCTTTCTGGTTTAAAAGAGTCTCTTGTTGCGTCATAAACTGGTTTGGATAAATTAGTAGTAACAAGTCTATTCTCTTTTTCAATATGTTTTGTTTCGTAGTATTTTGAATAAGGCAAATACTCAGGTGATAACCAATCGTCATGGAAAGTGGCATAAAAATCAGTAAGGCTAAGCAAAGCCAAAAGTTTACCTCGTTCTAAACGTCCTTTTAATGTATCATGGGAGGAAGAGAAGTAGTTTAACATTTTTCTTCTTACTCCAATAATTGCCATTTGGCTAACCCCATACTTTTCACTTAGAATGACCCCATTTTCCCCGTCTATAATTTCTTTTGCAATGTTAGCAAACAATGTTTTATTACCTATTTCCCAGTCATTTTTCAATTGTAATTCCAAGAAGCCAATACATATATCTCTTGCTCGTTTTTTTGCAACCCGCTTTCTTCTTAGTTTATTATTTCTATCTTGATTTTCTTTGGCATATTCTTTATCTCTTAATTTCTGTTTATTTGATCTATTATCTGATTTTCGGGGACCAGTATCAAGCCAGGCAGAGTATTTTTCAAGACAACCCGAAACACCAAATTTTTCTACCAGATATGCAGGAAAAATTGCCTTAAACAAATCTCTCGCTCTGGGTTTGTTTCCTGTTATTGTTGCCCACTCTTGTTCTGCGCTAGTTAAATCACCTTTATTTCTCTCAACAATAGCTTTTAATTTTTCAAATGTTTCTTTACTAATATATTGTGCATATTTAGTTTTTCCTGTTGTGCTTTTTCCCCGCCCAGTTAGTGCACGCAAAGTTTTTTCTGTTTTAGATAATTTCCCTAAACCCTCTGCGCGCAATCTTTTCATAAGAGTCATATATGGAATTCCTGCCATTCGAGCTGCGTCTTTGTAAAGTATCCCAGGGTTTTCTTCAATTACTCTTCTTGCTTCTTCAAAAAGTCTATCTGCTCTAAAATATCTATTTGTTTTTATATACTCTTCAGCAAGTGTTGCCGGGTTTGCTCCGGTTAATAACTTTTCTCTGGGGAATACTACTCTTAATAAATGTACAATTGCCTGAGGGAGAATAATTTTTCGTAATCTCAAGAATTTTTCAGCAACCTGGGCCGCAATAAAATTATAGCCCTGAATTTCTATGGCTTCAGTAACAAGTGTTGCTAAAGTTCTAATATCTTCTGCCTCGATTTGTTGCTTTCTTCCTTGCGTTTTTGGTATTTCTTCTTTTTCTTCCACCATATACAACTAAATAAAGAGAATTATATATGCTTTTTCGTTCTTATTATACTTATATGGTAATTTATTCTTATTCTAAAATTAATACCTTCAAGTCTTGCCCACTCAAATTTAAGTTTAATTATCTCGATAAACTACAAAAGGATTTTACTAATTCCATAGAGGCAATAATGGGGACAGCGGTTCACGAAACTCTGGAAAAACTTTATAAGGATTTACAGCATGGAAAGGAGAACTCCTTGAAATCCTTACTTGATTTTTATAAAAAAGAATGGGATAAGAGAATAGATAAAGATGTTAAAATTGTAAAGCAAGAGTATAATGAAAAAAACTATTTCCAAAAAGGGAAGAAGCATATTTCTGATTACTATGCAAGTTATACTCCTTTTGATCAGGATTATACTGTTGGTCTAGAACAGCAGATAAGTCTTACTATTGAAGGTTATAGTCTTACAGGTTATATTGATAGACTAGCTCTAAAGAAAGACGGGGCATATGTAATACACGATTACAAAACATCCGGAACCCTGCCTACTACCAATAATATCGAAGACGATAAACAGCTTGCTCTTTACTCAATGGCAATAAAGGAAAAATACCCAGATGCCCATAAAATTGAGTTAGTTTGGCACTACCTAGCTTTTGGAAAAGAGATAAGAATAACTAAAACCGATGAAAGTCTTACGGAAATAAAAAAAGATATTGCTAAGTGGATTGAAAAAATAGAATCGGAAAAAGAATTTGGACCTAAAGAATCGGCTCTTTGTGATTGGTGTGAGTATGCTTCAAAGTGTCCAAAGAGAAAGCACCTTTTTGAGACAAAACAGATGAACCTAGAGACCTTTTCTAGTGACTTAGGAGTTAAGTTGGTGGATAAGTATACTGAACTCTCAATACTTAAAAGTCATATTGCAGAGCAGATTAATGGGGTAGAGCAAGAACTTGAGAAATATGCAGACAGGGAAAAAATAGATAATATTAATGGCACTAACTCTGTTCTAAAAATAAGCACAGACGAAAGCCTAAAGCTTCCCTCAAAGACAAGTAAAGAGTATAAAGAGCTAAAAGAAGATATAATTAAGAGAGGGTTCTTAGAGCTTATTGATATAAATGGGTATTATGTAGACAAAAACTTAGAGAAACTTCCTGATGACCTGAAAGCAAAGATTCAGCAGGAGGCCACAAAGAGAGAAAGCAAAAGATTTAGAGTTGTCCATAACTCCGGTTCATTAATTGAGTGACAAAGGAATAGATTTATAAATACTATCTCATTACTGTTATATATGGTTAAATTAAATAACTTAGTATTTATCTTAATTGGACTTATTTTGGTTGGGTCTTTTGCATTCGCTTTTAACCCTATCCAGAAAAGTGCACTAAATTCAGTATTTCTTGGAAACGTGAAAAATACTCTTAAACCTGTAACTTATTCTTTCGTATTAGATGGTCCTATGGATACCTATACCTTTCCAAATGGAATAAAGATAAGATGGTACAATACTCAAGTTTGCCCTAATGATCCCACCCATGTGTGGTGTAATGAAGTATTAAACTTTGTATTTTATAACAATAACACTAATAAGACGTACCCTTTCCCATATGCCCCAATGGGTAATGATTATTTTTTCCAGGCAGAAAATGGACAAAGCACTGTATTTAATCTAAATTACTGGGGATTACAAAATAAAGATTACTTTTTCTTAAATCATCATTTTAAAGTAACTATTGATATGGCTGTTGATTATGAAAATAATTGCCCAGTTATTACAGAATGTGATTTTAGCAATGTTAAAGCAAATTTAACTGTAGAGGTCTGGTGATTAAATGAAGAATTTATTTGTTTACGTATTATCAATAATTTTAGTGGCTTTAGTAATACCTGCTGGTTTTTCCTATGTGTATTACCCTAGTACTTATGCTTATCCTACTTATACTAGCTATAGTTACTCAAATACATATACTACAAATACCTATACTGAAGCATACTCTGGACATCCAAGCAATTACTACTACGGATATTATCCAACAACTTATCAACCAGCACAAGCATACTATGTGCCAGTAGTTAACTACTCCCCAGTATATACATTCCCATTCACCTATTATGTGAATAGTTATGTAAATGGAGTACCAGTAAATCAAGCATATGGTTACAATAACTACGTTGGATATAACAACGGATATGTATCAGCATATTATACCTGGTAGTTAAGAAACCAAACCCTTTTTTTTTCTTTTAATTTTGCACAATAAAATTACTTCTGGGTACTGAAGTGATTTAGTTTTTTTACTAAATCATTTTCTTGGCCATTTTCTTTGCTTTTCTTAAGCAGTTTTTATGCCAATATTGGCCCATCCACTTAGTTTCTATATTGCCTTGATTACACAAAGCACATACTTCCAAGTCTTTCTTTGTTGCTTTTACTTGATCTTCTTCTTTCTCAACAGTTGGAATCATTTTCTTAAAGAAATTTCCTATACCCATAAAATCACGCCCTTATATTTTACTGAGTAGTGTTATGATTTTTGTGTTTAAACAATAAACCACTAACTCACCCATACTTTCACCTTTATTTTATTTCTACTGGATCGCAGCAGTAAGTTCTTTTGTATGTTTTTTGGCAAAATCTGATGCCCAAATCAAATACTCATCGAAAGACTTTCCTTTCTTAACATACTCCTTATATTTGCCTTCAAAGCAGTCCATTATTGTTTTTCTACCTATCTTTACTGTATAAAATGGCGGTTCGGTTCTATGCCAATAAGGCAAAATCTTTCTAAACTCTTTTCCATTTAGTATAACTGGTGCCAAAATCTCTGACAAGGCCCATTCAATATGTGGTCTTTCATAATGTGATTTTGGAATTTTAGGAAATAATTCTTTTAACTTTTTAAAATATAGAAGATGCGTTATTTCATGCGCAGCTACTTTATGAACCCCCCATTTAGGCATATTCCAGTTAATAAAAAAAGACTTTTCATCTAAATCTCTTGGAAAAACAAGGGTAAGTGATGAGTAACAGACAATATTTTTTGGCTTTGTGAACCAAGAAGTATTTATAGTTTCAGATAATTTTTCCATAAACTCTTTTTCAATAGCGCCCCAGTCTTTAGAATATCTTTTCATATTAATCTGGGCTTGTTTTTTGTTTTGCTTCCAAAGAGCAATTACCAAAGATTTTATTGGTAAATTTTTGTTTTTAAGAGAAGGATATGTTCTTAAAAAAGAATTTCTAAAATAATCGCATTTGTGGTTTATAAAATGTTTTAGTAGTTCTACTTCTTCACTTATTGGAGAAAGCTTAAATTTTACTTTTGGATAATGCATAGTACTTCACCACTTACTTACTTGTCTCATTTATACCAGCTTTCAATCTTAATATTTTCATCCTCTGCCTTTTTTTTATCTTCTTTACTACTAGGAGAAAGGTATTCAAACTTTTCTTCTTTTGGTTTTTTCTTAAATAATCTGCTAAAGAAAGACTCCTTTTTTACTTTAGGGGTTTCTGGTTTTTCTTCAGCTTCTGTTTTTTGTTTAAAAGAGTCTATTTTTATTTCCTTTACAGGCTGTGAGTAAACCATTGGTCTTGTTTTTTTGTCAGGCCCATGCGATTTCTCTAATTCAATAATTTGTTTATTTAAATAAGAAATAACATATTCTATTTTCTCATTTTCATCATCAAAATATGCTTTGGTAACTTTTCCAGATATAAATTTCTTTTTCAGTTCTTTTTGTTTGTCTTTATAAATATCTCGTTTTGCTATTAATTCATTTATGTCAACTTTTTTATATTTTTTAACAATAACAATAATAAGTTCTATAAGAAAAATAAATCCAAAAAATGAAATAAGAAGGTAAAACCATAAGGTTGGTTTTAATGTAACATCTAAATTTAGGCCCCCTTGATTGTTTTCGTACACAAATATTAACTCATGTTTAAATCCAAAAAAAGGGAACATGAATTTATTCAAAACATAATAATTGCCTTTCTTTTTTATGCTCACTTCTTCATTATCAAAAATAAGTTTGGCGTAATCTTTAAAGAAAATTTCTCCATTTGAGTAATTCACCTTAAGCTGTAATGTAAATGGATTATAAACATAGCCCTCTTTATCAGGGTTGATAATATCAATATTAAGCCTATTAGTCAAATCTAAAAAATATGAATCTACAAAAGGTATAATCCTTCCATGATAACTAAAAACACCATAAATAAGAAGAGAAGTATTTTGATCTTCCATGTAAGGGATTTCTATTTTTTTTGTGCAGTGAAATTCTTCACACAAAAAAGAGTTATTCTCCACAGATGGTTTTAGAACCCACATTTTTAGATTAGTTATATCATTTTTAGAAGCAACAAGATTATATTCTAGGGAAATTTCCTGTCCATAGTTATATTTTGTTTTAAGTTCTTGTTTATTAATTTGTAAATAATCCTCAATTTTCTCTATGGCGTACTCAAAGTTTTTTTTTGAAAGTTCGTATCCTGATATAGTTTCAAGTCTAATGGTTAAGGTATTATTTTTTATAAGATCAGGAGTAATCATTAAATCTGGATTTGTAACATATTTTTTGTCTAATTTTAGAAGAGAGTATTCTGTATCCCCTACAAAGATATCTATGGCATTGTTTGGTAGCTGTATATCGGCTCCATTAGAATCTGTAAAACTTATTGTTATAGTGTTTATTTCAGTACCAATAAAAAAAGGGGGAGCACTAGGTGCTGTTGCCTTTAATTCAAGGGTTGGTGTTATAGGAAAAGAATAAACACAGGAAACCAACAAAAACAGTGATATTAGGAGACTTAATTTCATTATTATACTCCTTATACCCTCTTTGTAAATTCTTTTGCACATTCAGTACAAATAAAATGCCCTTTAAACATTGTACCTTCATCTTTTTGTTGTTGACAAAATATACAGGCACTAGTTTCCATATCTCTCATTGCCCATAGTCTTAAAGTGTCCCATGTTAACCAACTAGGCAAGATTAATTCTCTTAAAACTGATTTATCATTATCTATTATTTTTTGTTTAAACAAGCCAGGAATTTTTTTATCAATATTTTCTAACCATTTTGCTCTGTCTATTTCTCCTGTTCTTTGCATCTTTAAAATCATTGACTCAAATTCGTCCATAATATTCCCCCACATTACTATAAATAGATTATAATAAATGAGCAATATTTTATATAAAGCTTATTACAATAATATCATATGGTTAATGAAAGTACTGTTTATGTTAAGCGTGTTTCAGATGGAAAATATGAACTTCTATCAAAAAATCTAGATTTAGAGCAAGGTTCTTATTCAATACAGAACATAGATGGTCTCTGGATTATGAAGAAATTAGCCCAAACAAGCATGTTTAAAAATAGCGAGATTCACACTAAAGGCTTTTTTATCTTTGACGATATTACTCAAGCAAACAAATTTGCCTATAGTATACGTGAAGATATAGAGAAAGAACTAGTTAAAGGAATCAGGGGCTTTAATAACAGATTTTATTTTTTTAGTACAAAGTATTATGAAGAACTTAAAGGAAAGATTCTTGATTTCATAGACAAAGACGGTACTAGCCCAGAAACTCTTGCTTCAAAACTAGGGATTGCTGAAGAGATTGTGCAAGGAATCATAGAACTAATGAAAGAAGACGGGCTAGTATTCGAAAGAACCAAGAACAATTTATTTAAGATATAATCTTTACTAACTATTTACAATACTTAAGGTATAGGGGGTAGAAACATGGACAAGAATGAAGAAAGACAAGATGAACAAGAGTTCTTCAATGAGAAAATGACTGACCCCCATATTGAAAAGTTTGACTACTTTCTTAATCTAAAATATCTTAAAGAGATTGAAAAGCTAACTGTAAAGAATAAAGATCTAAGAATTGACTTTAAAATCCTTGAAGAATATGACCCTTACTTAGCAGATGAACTAATTAAAAAGCCAGATACCTGCATAAATGCAATAAAATACTGCATCCACAAAAGGGCAGAAACCCTAAAAGATAGCATAGATTTTGAACCAATTATTAATATTTTTAACCTTCCACAAGAAAATAGGATATTTATTAAAAACCTTGTTGCGGAAGATATTGACAAACTGATCTCTATTGAAGGGATTGTTAGACAATTCACCACAGTACTCCCTAAACTTAAGATAGCACATTGGATGTGTAAAAGGTGTGGTTATGAGTTTAATATGGATGTAAAACACGAAGTTGAGAAACCTACTTTTTGCCCCGAGTGCAGGCACAAAGCTTTAGACCTAATCGAAGCCAAAAGTCTATTTATTGATTATCAAAAATTAGAGATTCAGGAGCCCCTAGAAGTGCTTAAAGGTGGAGAGCAGTCCAATACCCTTGTGGTAATAGTTACAGACGCTATGGTGGGCAAAGTAAGCGCAGGAGACAGGATTATTGTTACTGGGATATTAAAACTAGTACCTCCACAAAAAAATCTAAGTGTTTATGGTAAATGTTTAGAGTGTCTTGATGTTGAAGAAACTAAACAGGATTATGAAGATATAGAGATTGATGAAGAGAATTTTGAACAAATAAAAAATTATTCTGAAAACCCAGAAATTTATGAAATATTAGTAAACTCAATTGCTCCAAATATATTTGGGCATGATGTAATTAAAGAAGCTATTGCCCTGCAATTATTTGGAGGAGTAAAAAAGACAATGGAAGATGGTTCAAAAACAAGAGGAAATATTCATATTCTATTAATTGGTGACCCCGGAGTAGGAAAGTCCAAACTTCTTTTATATGCAAGTAATGTTGCTCCGAAGAGTCTTTACGTTGTTGGAAAAACAGCAAGTGGAGCTGGATTAACAGCTTCAGCAGTAAAGGATGAATTTGGAGAAGGCGGTTGGACTCTGAAAGCAGGTGCACTTGTTTTAGCAAGCGGTGGATTTGCAATGATTGATGAGTTCGATAAAATGAACCCAGAAGACAGAAGTGCAATGCACGAAGCAATGGAGCAGGAAACTGTATCAATTGCAAAAGCAGGAATAGTTTCCAATTTTAAAACTGAAACCAGCATTTTAGCTGCTGCAAACCCAAAGTATGGTAGATTTGACCAATTTAAGACCATTCCAGAACAAATAGATATCCCTCCAACTTTAATGTCCAGATTTGATTTGTTCTTTTCCATAAAAGATCTCCTTGATGAAAAAAAAGATAGAGAAACAGTTATGGCAATACTTAAAGGGCACAAAACAGGGGAATTATTAAGTAAGATGAAACAGATAGATTTAGTTAAGAAGGACAGAGATTATCTTGAAAAAAGTTTTAAAGCACAAATTAATCCGGATTTACTAAAAAAGTATATTTCCTATGCCAGAACAAAAATATCCCCTATTCTTTCTGATAAAGCGATGGATAGGTTAGGTAAATTCTTTATTGAGTTGAGAAAAAAAAGTAAGGATGGAAGAGTAACTGTAACTTACAGACAGCTGGAAGCTTTAATAAGACTTTCCGAAGCAAGTGCAAGAGTAAAATTGGCTCCGTCAGTGGAAATTGAGGATGCAGAAAGAGCAATAAAATTATTTAGAACATCTATGGAACAAGTAGGGATGGACCCAGAAACAGGAGACATGGATATTGATATTATTACCACTGGGCAAAGCCATTCACAGGCAGTTCAGATGCGTAATCTATTAGAAGTAATTAAAGATTGGTGTAAGGAGCATGACTCAATTAGTCTTAATGATCTAATGGTTGAATCAGAAGCAAGAAAAATAGATAGATCAAAAGTCCAAGAATACGTTGGAAAATTATCACGAGCCGGAGACATATATGAACCAAAACCGTTATACTATAAGCCAGTTTTTAAAGAGTGATCCAATCTATTACAAGATTATTTTTTCCTATCTTTTAATGGCAGGTTTTTCATTTATTCTTTATTACTTTCTTGTTTCTACAGGAGTAAAAATTGACCCTTTTGTTGAATCTAAAGAAAGCCTGAAAAATATTTACTACTTAGCAGGTGGAGTGTTTATTTCTACTTTCCTAATGCTAACAATTTTTAAGTTTTTTAAAGGAAGCACAAAAGGTCTTGATCTGATTATTACTTTTATAGGGTTTGAAACACTCTTTTCTATTTTAAATATTACTTTTATTGGCTTTGTCCTTTCTATCCTTGTTTGCACTGTAAAATATTATGCAACCCAGAATAAACTAATAAAGAATTTTTCTATGATTCTAGTAACTTCTACTTTTGCCACCCTTATAGGATATTCTATTTCATTCCTTCCTCTGCTAATCTTTGCTTTAATCCTTGGAATTTATGACTATATTGCAGTTTACAAAACAAAACATATGGTATACATGGCAAAAAACATAAAAGAAACTAATTACATCTTTACAATTGCCTTACTCTATAACAAAAAGGCATTAGATATTGGAAGTGGGGATTTTGCAATTCCTTTGACTTTAGTAATCTCAGCTTTATTTGTAAACTTATATTTAGCCATAGCAATTCTTGTATTATCAATCATTATGCTCTGTGTTACTATCTTTTTGCTTCTAAATAAAAAAGAAGGAGAAAAGGTAATCCCTGCATTACCCTTACAGGTTATTTCAAGTTTAATTGTTTATATTTTATTTCTTGCGATTTTTTAAATAATTTGTGTATTCTACTCACAATATATTATTTTTTTCCCTTCGTAATTTATAGCTTCAACCTTACCACCTAAAAAATTAACAAACCTATATGGAATAGGAATTTTTCCTCCTTCTTTTGAGGCAATAATATATTGAGGAATTGCTAACCCTGATATTCTTCCTTGTAATTTTTGCATAAGTTCCACACCTTTTTTAACAGTTGTACGAAGGTGTTTTGTTCCAAGGACAGGCATACAATGATATAAATAATAAGGCCTAATTTTTATACAAAGAAGTTTCTTAAAAAGCAGTTCCAATATTTTTTCATTATCATTTACATTTTTAAGGAGAACTGATTGATTATATAAAATAAATCCAGCATCCAATAATAAATTACATGCTTTTTTGGATTCCTTTGTGATTTCATTTGGATGATTAAATTGTGTTCCAATATAAATCGGGTATTCTTCTTTATGGTATTTAGAAATAAGTTTTACTAGTTTAGGGGTAATTCTTTGAGGCAAATAAGTTAATGTTCTTGTAGCGATACGGATTATTTTTACATGTTTAATAGCCCTTAATCTTTTTAGAATATATTCCAATTTTTTATCTGAGATCATAAATAGATCTCCACCAGTAAGAAGAATGTCCCAAATAATTTTGTGTTTTTTTATGTAATCAATTGCATTATCAATTTCTTTAAAAGATAGTTCAGTTAAATGAAGCCCCTTAACATCTTCACACATTACTTTTCTAACACAGTGTCTACACCAACTAGCACAGTTTCTAGTTACTAAAAAAGCTATTCTGTCTGGATATTTATGCTCAATTCCTTTAACTGCATAACAGGTTTCTTTATCCCAAGCAACTAGCTCTTCTCCTTTTTCTTCAATCAGTTCTTTAATATTTGGAAAAACTTGCAATCTTAAAGGGTCCTTTTTATCTTTAGGATTTATTAAACTCAAAAAATAAGGGGTTATACGTAACGGAAATTTTTTTGTAATTTTAAATAATTCCTTTTTTTCTTTTTTACTCAGTGGAAGATATTTTGACAATTCATCTACAGAAGTAATTGTATGTTTTACTTGTTCTTGCCAAGTTTTATACATAGGTAGTTTCATATTATTAAGTATATTGTTTATGTTTTTTAATGTTTTGTTTTGTTTTATGCTTTTAAAGAGGAATTTTATTTCTTGCCCTTATCTAATACTACTGTTTGTGTTGGGAAAGCAAAGTCTATTCCTGCTTTTTCAAAGTCTTTCTTTATTTGAGTATTTATTTTATCTAAAACAGTAAATTTTTTGGAAACATCCCTAATCTTAAAAACAAGATAAAGGTTTAGTGACCAATCCTTGAATTCAGTAAAATACACTTCAACAGTGCCTTCCTTTATTTCCTCTAGCCCATTTAGAATTTTCTCAGAAATCTTTTTTGCTTCAGCCATCTTTGCTGATGATGTGTCATAAGTAAGTCCAAGATTTAACCTTAACACCCCTCCGGATGTTGGTTTATAATAATTTTCAATACAAGAGTCTACAATTTTAGAATTTGGGAGTATCATAATATTCCCATCAAAGTTTTCTATTTTTGTACTTCTGAGTCCAACTTCTTTTATAATCCCAGTATTATTATCTATTTTTACTCTGTCACCAACTTTGAATGGTTTGTCACTAAATATTACTATTCCTCCAAATAAATCAGCAATTAGCTTTTGTGCAGCAAATGCTAAAGCTAAACCACCAACACCAGCCCCAGCCAATACAGGAGTAATATCTATGGACCAGATCTTTAGTAAATATATTAACACGAAAAATACAACAACAATTCTAAGAATTGCTTTTATAACAGGATACAATTGATCATCAAAAGACGACTTTGTTCTTTTTGCAATTTTCATAAACACATGATCATTAATAACCCCTATTAATCTGTAGATAAACACACTTACTGCTAATAAAATGGCTGATTTAGCTAAGCCAGATAATATTAAAGTAGTATTACTCGATAAACCTAAAGGCTTAATTGTGATTAATAAAAAAATTACAAAAACAATTACTAATAACGGATATTTTAAGATCTTAATGATATCATCATCAACTTGTGTTTCAGTTTTTTTTGCTAAAACGGCAAATACCTTTGAAAATAAAAAGTATAGTATCCAAATTACAATAAAAAAAGCAACAGCGTCTATTGCAAAGACACCCCACTTTGATAAACCCAAATTAAGAAAGTTTTCAATAATTCCTAAAGACAACATATTATTCACCAGTTTTAATTTTTAAAATAAAGATTAAAAATATACTATAAAGATAAACCAAGAGATCATATATAAACTTTTTCTAAAAAAGATAAGTATCTATATACTGATAAAAAATAAAAAAAAAGAAAGGATTTTGATTTATCCTATAAGGCTTTCTACAACACGTTCAAGAACACTTGGAATTAAGGCTACTTCTTGGTAGTTAAAGTAAATTACCTTTCCTAAACCATATCCTTTTTTTACTATTCCTGTGTAATATCTTCCAGTAACTAAATCTTGTATCATTGCCCACTCGTCACCTTGTGGAGACACATCAAATACTGTAAGAGGTAGACCTTGTAATCCTTGTGAAGTTGGATTTGGAGGTACTTGATCCATACCTTGGAATAGGTTTGTTTCGTAAGTATTATGCCAAACACCATAATTAATAATAACTGGGGTGTTACATTGAGAGCCATTAAAAGTAATTGTACAATCTACTGGCGCCATACCTACATTAAATGTTGCTGGCAAACCTTCTAAATCTGGTCTTTGTGTTATAAATGTCCCTGAATTTCCTACTATTATTAATTTACCCCCCACTGACACATAATCTATTAAAGCTTCTGATAGGTCAGGAGGTATTGATTTATCGCTAAGCACAGACTGATCTAAAATGATTAAATCGTAATGTTTTATTTGATTTGCAGGGTTATATGCAAAGTTTTGAGCTGATTCTATTGGTTTTATTTTATATTTTTTGCCATTTTTTCCTTGCTCAAGAATAGTAATTAAACTTGTTTCTTGTTGATTATTTGAGTATACCCACGGAGATCCAATTACTAGAACTTGTTTATATTCTCCCATTATATTTGATAAAAATCCACCAACTAACGGTATTGATTTAGCATCAATTAATCCGAAGTAAATTGATAGAAATAAGAACAAAATAACAATTAAAACTAAAGGAATCCATATTTCAGAATGTGCTTTAATTTTATCAAAAAAACTATTTCCACTACCACCATCAGCATAACTAGCTAATGGGTCTGGACCTGCTGCAGCATCATCATACATTAAACATCACCCATCATTTATATTTCAAAAAACATAGATATAATATAATAGTTTATTTATAAAGGTTTCTATCATATTTATAAATAGGTACAAAAAAGTTATACTGTTTTTGGGTGTTGATATGAAATATAAGATTGTAAATAGAGTTGCGTCTTCTACTTTAGACGGTCAATTAGATTTATTTAATTTAGCGGTTAGTAATCCACATATAGAGTACGAACCAGAACAATTCCCTGGTGCAATAATGAGATTAACTGAACCAAAAGTTACTTTACTTTTGTTTAAGAATGGAAAGATTATATGTGCTGGAGCAAGCTCTGATGAAGAAGTGCCTTTAGCAATAAAAAGATGCTCTGAAATTATTAATAAATATCAACCAGAAATAAAGATACAAACAAAACCAGTATATGAAATTGTAAATATAGTTGCAAATGCACAAATAGATAAAACCTTTAATTTATTTGATATGGCATTGGAACTAGATAATGTTGAATATGAACCAGAACAATTCCCTGGTGCAATAATCAGATTATACAAACCAAAGGTAAGTTTATTGTTATTTAAGAATGGAAAAATCATCTGCGCTGGTGCTAAATCAGAACAAGATGTTATTGACAGTATAAAAGAAATAGAGAAACTTGCAGAAAAACTTGGAAAGTAATTCCAAGATTTTATTCTTTTTTTATTACTCTAATTTATTAATTTAGCTTTTTTATTCCACTTTACTCAGAATAATGTTCTCGAACTTTAT
>CAYZSS010000006.1:0-3298 GCA_964480435.1 uncultured archaeon
TCTGGAAAGTCTACTACTATTAAAATGCTTGTTGGAATTTACCCTCCTACCTCTGGCATAATAAAATGCCTTGATAAAGACCCTTTTGAAGAAAGGTTGGATTATGTTAAAGATATTGGGGTTGTTTTTGGTAATAGAAGTTTGCTGACTTATGATATTGCTCCGAAATATTCTTTAGATTTATATGCTGCAATTTACGATATTCCTGCAAAAAAAGCAGTAGAAATTTATACTGGTTTTTCAAAAAGACTTAAAGTAGAGCACTTGTTGGACGTGCCTGTTAGAAAATTATCTCTTGGGGAAAGAATGAAATTTGAAATTATTGCATCTTTAATGCACAAGCCAAAAATAATTTTTTTAGATGAACCAACAATTGGGCTTGATTTACTTGCCAGAGAAGAAATAATTTTATTCTTAAAAGAAGTAAATGAAAAAAATAAGACGACCATAATTTTGACTACTCATAATATGGATGATATTGAAGAATTATGTGATAGAGTAATAATTATCGATGATGGAAAAAAGATTTATGATGGCCCAATAAAAGAAGTAAAAAAAGCATATGTAAGCTGGAAAAGAATTACGGTAATTCATGATGCCGAACTTAAAAAGTTTAAACATAATTTTGAAATATTTGAAGAAAAAAAAGGTTACCTGCAATTTAAGTGCCCAAATGAAAGATTAAAGGTAACTATTTCTCAATTAGTTGATTGTTTTGATATAGTTGACTTGAGAATAGAAGAACCTCAACTAAAAGAGATAGTTAAGAAAATTTACGTAGATAAAGTGGTGAAAACTAAATGAGTATTTTTAGATTTAGAGTTTTTCAGCAATATTTTTCTCAAAAATTTAGGTCCTTTGCTGAGTATCCTCTAAATTTTTCAATGACTTTATTTTGGTCCTTTTTTTCTCTGTTAGTTTTTTACTTTTTCTGGTCTTTAGTTTTTAGTAAAGGTAACGTCCCAAACTATAACCTAAGCAAGATAATTTTGTATTATTTATTTGTTTTAGGACTGCAGTATAATTTTGATTTTGTAAAGGACATACGTAGATCAATTATAGATGGTACAATAATTCAAAGTATAGTAAGAAAAATATCCCTAGAAGAATATTTTATATATAGGGGGCTCTCTAACTTTTTTGTTTGGAGGCTGGTTCCTTTTTTTATTGTCCTCATTGTTGGAATTTATTTTTTGGGAGTAAGCGCACTTTTTGGAATGTTAATTTTTTTATTAGGAGTTATTGTTGGGATATTAGTTTACTGTCTTCTTATTTCTTTATCTTTTTGGACAGGAGAAAACTGGGCCTTATCTGCTATTATTGATGAAATTATCGTGCTTTCTTCCGGAGGGATTTTGCCTTTGGATTTATTTCCTGTGTTTTTTCAGGTGTTGCTTATAGACTACCTGCCATTTAATCTTATGTTTTTTATTCCTGCAAAAGTATTTTTGGGGGATATTGCTGTATCGGGTTTTCTCTTAATAAAATATTTGTTGTGGATTCTTGCCTTGTATTTAATTTTAAAATTTGTTGTAAAGCGCGGACTAAGAAAATATGAACAGTTGGGTGGTTAAATGTCTGTTGCAAGAATATTGTGGAACGACTTAAAAATAGAGTTTTTTACTGTTTGGGAATACAAATTTAATTTAGTTATGTTATTCTTTTTAGAAATTATTTATCTCGGGGTTGCTGCGTTGTCTTTGTTAGTTGTATTTTCTTATGTTTCAGATATAAAAGGGCTTACTTTTTATGATTTAATTTTTTATATAATAATTGCTGATATATGTATAATGGTTTTTGATAGCCTTGGAATATATCTTATTAACTATGTTGTAAAAGGGAATATCAATAAATTTCTTGTGCGCCCAGTTAACGAGCTTTTGTTAATGGTAGAGTTTAATGTTTCTACAATGGTGTACTGTATTTTGGACTTTATTTTATTGATTGTTTTTTGTATTGTATTTCCACAACAAATTACGCTTCTAAATTTTTTGTTGATGGTAATTAATATGATTATTTCTCTGCCTTTACTTTTGCTACCAGTTCTTTCAATCATGTCCTTGTCTTTTTGGTTTGGGGAAGTATACATGCTTGTAAGTGCGTATAGGTCCATAGGCCAGAGTTTTAATAGATACCCTATAACAATATTGTCAAAAATATTCTTTACTGTTTTTGTAGCTATTACTCCAATCGGTTATTTTGGCTGGTATCTGTCCTTAATTATCCTAGTAGGAAAAGTATCCTACTCTTGGATGCTTTGGATGTGGCTGTTGATAATAGTTTTAGATATTGTTTTCTGGTTTATATTCAGGTTTATTTACAAGAAAGGATTAAGGCAGTACGAAGGATTTGGATAACTGCTAAAAACATTAAACTGTTATTAACTTTGTGAATAAAAAGTGATTACAAAATAAAAAGATATATAAATAACTTTGCTATATTATTACTTGTTTTGCTGTTTTAGCGCAGCGAAAGTATGTTTAATTAAATGCTCTTTAGAGGGGGGATGGTATAGTGAATTTTAAACTTGGTCTTTTTGTAATGTTGATTTCAGCAATATTTTGTTCTAGTTTTGTGTTTGCTGGAATGGATCTTAATGCAATAAGTGTTGATATAAATACTTATTCTGGTGTTGTTGGAGATACAGTAGATATTAATTTTATTTACATTAATAGCGGGGATGTAAATGCAACCGATTTTAATGTAGTTTGTGGAGTTCCAGCTGGACCCACATTCGTTATATTTAGTGACTCAAATCATCAATCTTTGGTGGCTGGTGACTCCAATTATTTTGAGTTTGAGCAACTTGCTCAGTTTGCAGGCTCTTTTGATATAAATTGTTATTTAGTAAGTAATGCTGAACCAGAAGATGATAACTCAAATAACTCTGTATTGGCTAATACTTTAACTGTTTATTATGATGCGGACTTAAATGTTTCAAGTTTAGCATTTGAAGATCTAACCCCTGTATATGGTGGAGATGTAAATATCGATTTTAGCATTACAAACCAGGGCAGTCATGTGGGTTATGATAGTAATGATGTTAATATGTATGTTTGGATTATAGAAGATGCAAATAACGATAATAATTTTTTATTACAAAGTTATACTGATCAAAATTTTATTAAGAGTAATACTGTAGACTACGTGGTTACCTGGGAAGATATAAATATAGACGGTAATATCACTGTTTATGTTGTATTAGAACCATCCGTGGAAGAACTTGATGAATCAAATAACAGTAGTGAAAGTTCAGCAACAGTTGGGCATGTTGATTTAGTTGCTGATGATATTTCTG
>CAYZSS010000006.1:3398-39339 GCA_964480435.1 uncultured archaeon
ATTTAAACATTACAAACAATGGAAACTATGATAGTAATGATGTAAATGTTTATGTTTGGGTTATAGATGATACAGATAATAATTATTTATTATATTCTGATTTAGATACAAACTTTTTATTAGAAACAACAACAACATATACTATTACTTGGTTAGACATAAACATGGTTGGTGACATCAACATGTATGTTGAATTAGAATCTTCAGAAGCAGACTATAATGATTTAGATAATAACAGCCTGTTTGCGTCTGTAGCAACTGTAGGATATATTGACTTAAATATTGCAACAAGCATGGATACAAATGTTTATGTTGGAGATACATTTGATGTAAATGCAACCATAACTAATGCTGGTACCGCAGCTACTGATGAAAACTATACAGTTTATTTATTTGTTGATGGTGTAGAAAAAGATAGTAACACTCTTTCAACTTCATTAGCTGCTGATGCAAATATAGTGGTTTACTTGAGTTGGGTTCCAACAGCATCTACTAGTTATGACATAAATGTTTATGTTGTTTATGCTGGGTATGACTATAATACAGCTAATGATTCTAACTTACAAACAACAGATGTAAATAGTTTAACTGATGTTGATTTAGCTGTAACTGATTTAACTGTAAATAGCACTGTATTAGGAACAACAAGCACAGTAACTGTGGACATAAATAATATTAGTGTTGATACAAATGCAACAGAAGATTATAATGTTTTGTTCTATGTTGATGATGTACTAACTGATTTTGAATTAGTTGATACAAATATTGATGCAAATGGTCAAACAAGTATTGACTTTAGTTGGGTACCAACTACAGCAGGAACATATTCTTTAACATTTACTGTAGATTATACCATAGCAGATGCAAATTGGGACAATAATAGTTATAGTGAATCTGTAACAATTACAGCTCCTGCAAGTGGTTCTGGTGGATCACATGTTTATATAACAAATCCAGAAACAACAACAACTGTAACAGTTGCTGAGCCTGTTGTATTGCCTTTGGTTGATAATCACCCAGCTTTAGAAATATTGTTGCAAGGGGAATCAAAGAGAGTAACTGTAAATGGTGAAGAACACACTGTAACTGTTGATGAAGTAACTGAAGCTGGTGCAACAATAACTATTGCTTCAACTCCAATAACTTATATATTAAAAACAGGTCAATCAGTAAGAGTAGACTTTGAGAAAGATGGGGTATATGACCTAAAGGTAACTTTGGGTAGCATAGATGACTTGGGTGCTCATTTATTCTTAGAGCAAATATCTGACCCAGTAGTAACAGCAACAACTGTATCATCACAAGGCACTACTGCAGAGCAAGTAACTACTGATGAGACAGCAACACCAGATACTACAACAAGTGTAGATGATTGGGCGGGAGATCTAACTCCTGAAACAACAGATTACACATACGCTTGGTGGGTATTGGGTATAATTGTTGTTCTTGGAATAATCTACGCCATATACGCATATAGTAAAAAATAATTAGGACTTTAAGTTCTTTTTATTAAGAAAGTAATTTCCCCAAAAGGGAAATTATTTCAGAATCTAAAGGATTTTTTCTTTTTAAAAAGTTCTTTTTATTTTCTTTTTTTATTTATTCTAATAAGCGTCAAAATCTTTCAAGTTCTTTTTATGTGGGTTTGGTTTGTCTTTTACTTTAGTCTAGCCTCGGTTATTTTGTTTTCCTATTCGCGAAATGTTTATAACTCTTTAATTCCTAAATTACATTTATGTTTAAAGAAAAATGGGAAGTAAAAGGAGAACGGCCAGAAGAGATTTACAAAGACCCGGTACTTTTTTACACAAAAGAAGAAGCAGAGCGATATAATAACTCAAGTGGGATGAGAAACGTTCAGCAAAAAATTGCAAATAGAATTATTGCTCTTTTGGAGTTAGAATTAGGAACTGAAAAGGTTTTACTTGATGTTGGCTGTGGAACTGGTAATACCTTGGAAATTTTTAATGAATTTGGTTTTGATTGTACAGGTTTAGATGTATCAAAAGAGATGCTTAAATTTGCAAAAGAAAAAGGCCTTAAAGTTAAGCAAGGAAGTATAACTGAATTAAATAAAGCTTTTCCTACTCGTAAGTTTGATTTAGTAGTTTCTATTTCTGCAATGCAGTGGTTACAAACAAAAGAAGATTACAAAAAAGCAGGGGAATCAATAAAGTCTGTTTTAAAAAAAGGCGGAAAAAGTGTAATACAATTCTATCCAAAAAGCTCAGAAGAGCTAGAAAGAATTAGCAAAATCTTTGCAAACATTTTTGATAAAGTAGAAATAATTATAGACAATCCGGATAATCCGAGAAAAAGATTAGTTTTTTTGGTTTGTTGCTAATCTTTGTTTAATTTATCTCTTTCAGATTTTCTTAACTTGTGAATATCTTTCTGACTTTCCTCTATATTTGTAGGGTATAAACCATCTAAGCAAGCTGTACATAGCCCAGGGATTCTAATAGCTTGTCTTACATCATCAATAGTAGCATAAATTAATTCATCTGCGCCAATTTCGTTTTTTATTTCTTCCACTGTTTTATTATTTGCAAGTAACTCTTCTTTTATAGGAAAATCAATCCCATAATAACATGGATACTTTATTGGTGGGCACGTTGAAATAAAATAAATCTTGTCGGCATATTTTTTTGCAGTTTTTACAATTCTGCGTGATGTTGTGCCACGCACAATACTATCATCAATAAGTATAACTTTTTTATTTTCCAAAACAACTTTGTTTGCATTTAGTTTTACTGATAAGGCATTTTCACGTTTTAATTGTGTTGGCATAATAAATGTTCTTCCAATATATCTGTTTTTTATAAGCCCTTCTTCATTGACAATATTTGTTTCTTGGCTAAGTCCCAATGCAGCTGGTTTTGAGGTGTCCGGCACAGGGACAATTACATCAGGGGCTAGTTGTTTTTCTTTAATGTATTTTGCTAAGGATCTCCCTAACTTAATTCTAGCAACATAAACACTTTTTCCCTCAATTTCTGAGTCTGGTCTTGCAAAGTATATCCATTCAAACATACAGTGTCGCGGTTCTTTTGGTAATAATATTCTTTCTTCAATTTTAAGATTTTCTCTGACAATTATTGCTTCCCCACAACCTAAATCTTTTATATATTTGTAATTTATTGTGTCTATTGCAACAGTTTCTGATGCAAACATAACCCCATTATCTTTTTTGCCCATTGCGAGTGGCCTTATGCCGTGTGGGTCTCTAAAAGCTAATAACCCTACTCCTGCTATGGCGCAAACAATTGAATAACTTCCATTTAATTCCTGCATACATTCTTTTACAGCATTAAATATGGTTTCATTTGTTAGTTTTTTGTTTTCTAATTTGCTGCCAAGTAGATGTAAAATTAACTCTGTATCTGATTCTGACTCTGTTCTGTTATTGAACCTTTTTTTTAATGATTTGGTGTTAAGGATATTTCCATTATGGGCCATTGCAATTAGATTGGGGTATCCAATTAAAAAAGGCTGAACTTCTTTTTTTGGGGTTGCGCCAGAAGTAGCATATCTTACTTGTGCAATACCATAGTTGCCCCACAATAATGACAAGTTTTCTTCAGTAAAAATGTTTTCAATTAGTCCTAATCCTTTTTTTAGATTTAGTCTTGTTTGATCTACGACTGCAATACCAGCGGAATCTTGCCCACGGTGTTGTAAAGATAGTAATGAATTATATAATTCAATATTTACTGGTTCTGTACTTATTATTCCTATTATTCCGCACATAAAGATAAATGGTCGCAAATGCTTATATTGGTTAAGATTCTGGAGAATATAACTGATTTACTATTTTTTTGCACTTTTCCACATAAATTCAAAATATTCACGATATGCATCTGCGGCTGTTTTGTTATCAATCATAATTATTTCTGGAATCTCAGACCAAATAATAATTGATATTTTATTTCCATAAATATTGGTTACAACTGGGGATTCAGTTGCCATAGAAATATATCTATATTCCTGTAGTTTTGTGTTGTATTTTTTTCTGCTTTTTCTTATTATGCTTCTTACGGATATTTTTTTTTCTTGTAACTGAGCTAAAAATCTTTTTGCATAATATGGCTGTCTTTCTTTAAGTTGTCCTTCTGAACCAAAAATACAATTATCTTTTCCCTCTTTCACTATATCGTCAAGAATGTATTTTACTCCTTTGTTACCCTTAAATAATCTTACATTCTCTTGCAATTTTGTGGATTTATATAACTGTTGTAATTCAGGCAGTATTTGTTTTATTGTATCTAATTTGTCTTTAATATAAATTTCTAAATTATTTGGATTTAATGCCTGGAAATATTTTATTTTTCCTATGACTACATAGGATACTAATCCTTTGTGTAATAATGACTTTAAGCAATTATAAGTTGAAGTTCTATCAAGCTCGGATTCTTTTGCAATAGTACCTGCTTTGCTAGATCCTTTTCGCAATAATGCAAGGTATACTTTTGATTCTGATTTTGTTAGACCAGAGTGTTTAAGTTCATCATAATATTTCATAAATACCACCGTTTTTGTGTAGTTCTTCTTATGTGTGTTGTAAATATATTTACAACAAACTGATTTATATCTGTTTAGCCTAATCTCCTAAGTTTTGGAGGTGTAAATATGCAAAAGCTAGATTTTTTGAAAAATACTGAAAATAGATTTGAAAAGTTAAACTCAGAATTAGTAACTGCTTTAGACAGAATAAATGATTCTCTTATGTGGGGGGCGATGAAATACTATAAAGACAATGGTTATACTTGGATAGAGGTCCCTACTCTTACTAAGGTGACTGGCGCTTGTGAAAACGTTAATACTTTGTATCCTGTAAATCATTTTGGAAAGGAGGCATATCTTGCACAAACGGGGCAATTATATTTGGAAACAAAAATACCTAAACACAAAAAAATATGGACTACTATTCTAAGTTCTCGTGCAGAAGAAAAAGTAGATAGCCGTCATTTAAATCAATTCTCGCTTATAGAGTTTGAACATCAGGGGGATTTTTCAACATTATTGCCTGTGATTGAAGGTACAATTCATTCTATGATAAAAAATGCAATTTCAGAACGTAAAGCAGATTTTGAATTATTGGGCAGAGATGTGGCCGACTTAGAAAAATATCTCGCTCCGTTTAAAAGAATCTCTTATACAGATGCAATTAAATCCTTGCAAGAAAATGATTTCCAAATATATTGGGGAGATGATTTAAATCACGCTTCAGAGATGAAATTAATAGAATTAAACAATAATCTTCCACTATTTGTTACGCACTTTCCAGAAAAAATAAAATTTTTTAATATGCGACAAAATAGAGAGGACTCCAAAGTGGTTAATAGTGCGGATTTATTAATGCCTTATAGTGGAGAGAGTGCGGGTTCTGCTGAAAGAGAAGATAATTATGACATACTAGTTAATAGGCTAAAAAATAGTAATATGTTTAGAGTTCTTTCAGAAAGAGGGGTAACAATTGATGCATTTAAGGAGTATTTAGATTTGATAAAAAACAATCCAATTTTACATTCTGGAGCTGGGATTGGATTCAACAGAGTAACACAATCAATTCTAAAATTACAAGATATACGGCAAACAAATAATTATCCAATTAATGCAGAAACCTTGTACTAAAGGGTTTCTTTTATTTTTTTATTTTTTTGCACTAAACTTTGTTTTTATTTGGCTAGAAAAAAGATATATCCATTGGTATGGGAAATAAATTTATACTTCTTGCACTTATTTGTTACATGCCTTCTTTAACTATTAAACAAGCAACAAGAGAAAACATAAAAAATCTTGATTTTATTCGCGATTGTAAACTTCCAAAACTACACGAAAAAAGATTTAAATCTCAAGATAAAGGTAAATCTAACTATTATATTTTTTATTTTGCAGGAAAACCTGTTGGGCATGTTGAGATTATTTTAAAATCAAGAAGAAAATACCATAAATATCCTCTTTTGTGCGACCTTTATGTTAAAAAAAGAGAACGAGGGAAAGGAATTGGTCATAAGATTCTAGAATTAGTAGGAAAAAAACTAAAAAAGCAAGGATACAAATATATGGGTTTGGATGTAGAAACAAAAGAAAAAGGATTAAGAAAATTGTATGACGGCGTGGGGTTTAAATTACACAGTGGCCCACATAGACAAACCTGTATTGAAAAAGACAATAATAATAAAAAAGTTTATTTTACTATATTGCATTTAAGGAAAAAACTAATTTAATTAGTTTGTAGTATAATCCGCTAATTTGTTATCTTTTACAATTTGGAATTTTGGTTCTTTTGTAACCCCTCCAAATTCATTGAATGTTAAAAATCCTGATTCTCCTTGATATGTGATTAAACTGTTTAGATATTCCTGAATTAATTCAGAATCTTCTGAGCCTGTTTCTTTTATTGCTTTTGCAATTAACATAACTGCATCATAAGAATTATCTGAACTTTGGTTTGCTTCTATTCCCCATTTTTTATAAAAAGTTTCTTGGAATTTTTTACTTGGGGTAAATGGGCTTATCACAATGGTTCCTTCAAATGCCCCTATTGCATTATCTATTTTATCTTGGTCTATAAGAACAACAAAAAAAGGAACATCTAAATCAAGTTCTTTGGCTTGTTTTGCAATATAGGACATTTGTGTAAATGCAGTAATTATTAATGCATCCGGTTTAGAATCTTTTATTTTTGCAATTTCAGTAGAAAAATCTTGTTGGTCTTGGTTTGTTATAATAACTTCTGTTAATATTCCTCCAAATTCTATGGCCCCTTCTTTTCCTGCATTTGCTTGTTCGGTTTCCCAAATCTGCTTTGATCCTATTATTGCAATTCTATTGTAATTATTATCCACAAGATATTTTGGCAAATTTTTGGAATTTATTTTATCGTTTGGCCAAAGATTAAAAGTATATCCACACTCTTTTTCTAACTCGTCTACGCCTGCTGATGGAGAAATTAAAATAATTTTATTTGTACAAGCAACGGGGGCTAAAGATCTTGCAGATGTTGACCAGTTTGGCCCGATAACAATATGTATTCCTCTTTGTTGCAAACTAGTTAGCGCTTCTATTGCTTTTTGGGGGTTGTCTGTGCCATCATCTTCAGGAACTAACTCTAACAATTTTCCATTAATTCCGCCAGCAGCATTTATTTCATCTGCTGCCATTTGTGCTCCTTTTAAAGATTGGTCTCCCTGGAAGCCCCCTGCGCCAGTAAGCATGAAAATTGTTCCAATTTTTATTGTATCATTTGTTTCAGTTAATCCAAAAAGAGGAGTTACACTCCCAACAACAATTATTGTAATTAACCCTACTAAACAACACAAGATTATTATTATTTTTTTATTCATAAGGCATCCCTAAGAATCTTTGGCTGTTTTCTTCTACTTATGTGTTGTTGTCCCCCATAGGGGATACAAATATAATTATTTAGGTTGCTATCTTTTACGTGGATACAAAAATTTTATCTGAAATTGGGTTAACTAAAGGAGAAATAAAGGTATATTTAAGCTTATTAAAATTAGGGGCAACATCTACTGGTCCATTAGCAAATGACTCTGAAGTGTCGAGATCAAAGCTATACTCAATTCTAGATAAATTAGAAAAAAAAGGTTTTGCAAACCATTTTGAAAAAAATGGAGTAAAATATTTTCAACCAATAGAACCAGAAAAAATTAAAGATTATTTAATACAAAAAGAAGATGAACTAAAAAAATTAGAAAAAAACTTTACTGCGTTTTTACCAAAGCTAAATGAATATTATGGCAAAACAAAAATCCAACAAAAAGTAGCAATTTATCAAGGATTAAAAGGATTGAAAGTTGCACATGAGCATGTTTATCTAAAAGTGAAAAAAGGGGAGGAGTATTTGTATCTTGGTATTCCTGCAGAACAACCAGCAGAACACCATAGATACTGGCAAAAGGATCATCAGAAAAGGGCCTTACTTGGAATAAAAACAAGAATGTTATTTAACCGGGATGCAGACATAAAAACCCTGAAAAATAGAAATAATTATGGTTTAGCAGATGCAAGATATATGCCAACAGACATAATAACTCCTGCATATTTTTTAATTTACAAAGATACTGTAATGATTGGCATCGCATCATCACAGCCAATTGCAATAGAAATTATAAGTCAAGAAATTGCAGATTCTTTTAGAGCTTACTTTGAAGCCTTCTGGAAAGAATCTAAGAAGATTGGGAAATAGATTAAGCAATAGTTTCTATTTATTCTGCCCTTTATAGTGGTTGCTTTTTTGATTTTTTCTTTCTTAGTTCGCAGAATCTTTCCGTTTTTTTCGGAAAGATTTAAACAAAAGTTTCCGTTTTTTTCGGAAAGGTTTAAATGCTTTGTTGCCATATTAGTTATTATGTTTGAGAATATACTAATTGAATTATATAAAAAATTTTGGTCAAGTAAAAGAATATTCATGCCGAGAAAGATCGCTTTAGATTTAGCTTCTGGAACTGAATCTTGGCTACTTACTGGCCCAAGAAGGAGTGGAAAAAGTACCTTATTATATGATATTTTTACTTTATTGGTAAATAAAGGCAGTAATAAAACTGACTTTATCTTTGTTAATTTTGAAGATCCAACACTTACTACCTTCAAATTTGAGAACTTTGGGGAAATTTTAGCCACATATAACTCTTTATACCCTGATAAAAAGCCAATTTTGTTGTTAGATGAAATTCAACATATAACCAACTGGGAAAAATTTGTCCGAAATTTAGTTGATAACCAATATCGTGTTTTTGTTACTGGTTCAAATTCTGGAATGCTTAGTAATAATTCAAAATCGTTGTTGGGTGGCAGATTTATACAAAAAAACATTACTCCTTGTAGTTTTTTTGAAACTCTTTATTTTAAAGGTTATAATATAGACAAAGTAAAAATTATGTCTGAGCCAAAAATTAAAAATAATTTTAAGGGGTTTTTGGATTATGGTGGTTTTCCTGAAGTGGTTTTGAGTAATAAAAAAGAGGAAATATTAAATACTTATTTTGATCTTGCTATAAGTGATGTATTAAAAGAAAGGTCTGATTTTGAAGAATTTGAGTTGAAAACATTAATAATGAAAATAAGAGAAAATATTGGCAAAGAAGCAACTACAAACTCCTATACTTCATTTTTTAATAGTATTAATTATAAGATAGATAAAAATAAGATTTACAAATATTTTGACGCGCTTGAGGAAAAGTATATTATTGTGCGTTTAAATCAATATCGGAAGTCAGTAAAATCACGAACCCTTGGTAAAAAAACTTATATAATAGATAATGGGTATGTTTTTTTATTTGATGTAAAACAAGATAATGGATTAAAACTCGAAAACCAAATTTTTTTAGAATTATATAAGAGAAATAAAGAAATTTATTATTATAAAAATAAATTTGAATGTGACTTTATTATAAAAGAAAAAGAAAAGGTTTCTGAAGTAATACAGGTGTCACATGAATTAAATGATGAAAACAGAAAAAGAGAAATTGGTGGTTTGCTTATGGCAATGACCGAGTTTAATCTTGGCTCTGGTCTAATTCTTACATCTGATCAAGAACAGGTAATAAAAAAAGGGAACAAAAAAATAAAAGTAATGCCTGCTTGGAAATGGGTGCTAGAAAATTAATCACACCTACTCTTCGCTTTATTTCGCGATAGAGAGATAGTATTATAAGTACTGGCTGGCCTATAATTAATATCTTTCTTTGAAGGGTAAGGGGTGAAAATACGTCTAAGTATCTGTGGTTGTTATTGGTGGGGGTAATTCTGCTTTTTGGAGTGGTTTTATTTTTGTCTTCAGAAAAGCAACAATCACAACAAATTTCAGCATTTAATTCAACGTTGGATAAAACTATTTTTTATGGCTCCGCAACAAATAAAGAGCAAATTTATTTTAAAAATAATTTTGCAGAACCGCTTATACTTATTTTGGCACAACCAAAAAGTTTAGCAGAAAAAATATCACAAATAAAAATATATACAAAAAATAAATTGCAAATTTTGGATAATGACCCAGTCATTTCAATAAAACAAGATGGAAATCTTGAAGATATTAATTTAGAAATGGTTTATACTTCTTCTACTAAAAAAACATCTTCTTTTTGTGTGCTTTTACCGCAATCGTTTTTTCAAGATTTTTCTGAAGAACAAACTCTGGCATTTACTGAGAAAATAAAAAACTATTCTTTATTAGATATTAATTATAGTCAAACTCAAATTCTTGAACAAGAGACAGCAACAAAACTAACAACTTTTTTTAATGAAAATCAAGAACTTAATTTATCAGAAACTAAAAAGACAAATTTAATTTTATTTGAAGATGGCCACGGGATTTCTGATTCTGAAAAGTTGTTATATGATTCTATAATTAATTTAAAACAAAGTAACCCTGTTGAGTATTATTTACAAGAAGGAAAACAAACACAAATTACTTCTTATTTGCAAAATATTGCTAATAATCAAATAGAAAAAGGGCCAACTGATTTTGAAACCTTAAATAATGTTTTAAAATGGGTTTATCATTTTGCAACAATTCCTGCGAATCAATTATGTGGTTCAAATAATTGTTGTACATTTGATTCTGATTGTCCTCAGGGTTTTCCTCTTAAAGTAAGTGTTACCGCCGATGTTATTGCGCATAAAATTAATTATCAATCGTGCCATGACTATGCCTTATTATTTGTAACTTTATTGCGTGCTAAAGATATTCCTGCAAAATTTGTTCAAACAGTTGATGAAGCCTGGTTAAATTCGGCCCTTTACTTAAATAAAATTGGAAAAGATAATGGTGGGTCTTTTATTGAGGTAACTAAAAAAGGAGGATATTCTGCAAGTTACCATATTAATGATGTTATTGCTGGTATTGAGGGGGTAGGGCAATGTAGTAATACAAATGTTGAATTAAAAATAAGCAATATTTTATTTCAAGACGAAAAATATGCTGTTCAATTAGATTTGTTCTGTAATAATATAAAGATTGGGGATACAGTAACGCATTTTGTAAATGATTTTTTACTGGCCGATTCATTAGGCCAATATACAAAAAATAGTAGTATGGTAAACCATGGTATTACTGAAATTTTTATAAATAATAACTGGCAAATTATAGATCCTCAATTAATTGTTTTTAATCCTCCAACAAACCAATCAAACCCAACAGATTTTATGGTAATACCTAAAAGAACTGGAAATATAGTAAAATCATATGGGGATAATATGCAAGTAATTATGGGGGAAGACTTAGATGCTTGGGCTTTAGGGTGGCACAGTATTTCTGATATTATCTCCGCTACGAAAACAACCTATTTTAAGAAAGAAAAATCAGGGGTTTCTTCAGAAGTATTTGATAAATTTATGGACTTGCTTGACGTCCCTGCTGGCTTAATAAATGGGTCAACAAAGTCATCAACAGAACAGGATGCAAATTCAGAAGCGATTATAACTCAAATTTCTAAAAATTCTGTGAGCAATGATAGAAACGAATTATTACAAAAGTATCCTTGGCCTGATAAAATTGAGGTGGGGTTGTCTCCTAATAATCCAACAGTTATAATAGAAAGATGGGTTGTAAATCAGAATTTAACTGATCCTTTTGTTACTGATTCTGCACTCCCTGGAAGTATACAAATAAATGGTAAACCAGTTAATTTTAATGTCAACTCTAATATTGATATAAAAATTTTAGATGAAGAAAATGATTCAAGTGAATTTGGAACAGAACCATATAAACTAAAAATAACTTTAAGCTATTCTGATTTTTTTAGTCAAGAACAAGATTTGCCGATAACTTTGGATAAAAATATTCAACTTGATTATGGCTTGTTTGGCAAGGGTTTGTCTCCAGTCATTGAACTGAAAATAAATTTAAATGACTCTGGAGTAATTTTATATGCAAAACCAGAATTAAATTCGTTAATAAAGGATTATGCATATAAAAAAGGATGGGATATGCTTCTTGTTCCAAAAATTGATCCAATTAAATTCTTGGATTCTGAACTTTTTGATATAAATTATGACAATAAGACCTATACTCTAAAAAATGGGAACACAATTGAGGCAAAATTCTATGATGCTGGTTATGGGTATACCGGTATTTTTGTTAAGGGAGGAAATATATCTTTTGGTATTGTTTCTGGGCTTATAAAAACTATCCCTGAATTGGGGGCGAAGTTTGAAGTTACTGGCGATTGGAAGCTAAAAGTATCAACTGTTAGGGATAAATCTGATGGGTTCTATGTAGACCCCAATCCTTTATTTAAATTAAGATCAAAGATAATTTCTCAATATGCTCAAAAACCATTTAATTATTTGTTTATAGTTGCTGATGAAAATGAAATTCCTATGGAAGATGAATTTGGTTTGATTCCTATTAAAGATCCATTAGACACAAAGAATGAAATTCTAGATAATGCAATTTATGGTAATATCGATTCAGACCCTTTTTTGGAGTTATCTGTTGGAAGACTGCCAAGCTCAGATTATAACTATGTATCTGAATATTTTTTACAAAATTTAAAATATGTGCCCCCTGAAAACCCCCTTTTTAGTTTTATAGGTAATTATGATACTAATGACCCAATAAAGATTTCAAAAGAACAGGTTTTGTTGTACTACCCTTTTACAGGTATGAGTCCCAATAAAAATTATAGTGCTGACTTGCAGGGAAATAATAATTTAATATTTAAGCCAGATGTAGACAAATTTAACGAAATAACGGATAGATCAGATTACATTACTGTATTAACACATGGTACTCCTGAAGGGCTTTTGTATGACGGTAATGCATTATATAAATATATCCCTAAAGCAGATAAACAAATCATGATTGTAGCAACATCCTGTTCTACATCATCAGAATTTGGAAAAAATGTTTTAATAAAAAATGTTAGAAACTATTTTGGAGGGTTACAAATTACATATAATGGAAAAAATGAGTTTAGTTTAACAACAAATCAAAAACCAAGGATAACAATTGGGGCTGCATATAGAGATTATATAAATGGAGCACTAATAGATGTTAATCGTTCATTTGAATTTATTCTTTATGGGGATCCATCTAATTTGATTGATGCATCTAATTTAGAACAAAGTTCCAAACCTAAAACAATTTTTAGTGAAAATGAAGTTCAAATTATAATGCCCTCATTTGATGTTAGTACCGTTTTGGCTTATTTAAGTACAGCACTTACCCCTAATGAAATGGCCGAAATGAGTAAAGGTAATTTTGAGGAGGAAACTGTGCATTTAAATATGCCAGGGCAGGGTATAGGGTTTGGTTATGTAGGCTCAGAAGCACCATTAATTACCCCGTCAATTTTGACCTTTTTTGACTGTCCAATAATTAAGCTAAAAGGCAATAGTAGTTCTAGCTATCCTAATAATCAAAACTCCGCAATGACCTATGAAATAATTCCTTCCTCGGTTGTTGCTACCTATACTGATGAAAACAAAGATCCTTTTTCTGAAAAGTTAATTCTTGTGCCTACTGCTTCTGATGACACAAATAGAATCTTAGTTAATTCCAAAGATAAAGAAATAAAAAAGATTGGTATTATGTCTTATTGTGCTGACGTGGAAACAGTTATCTCCTTAGGTATTTCTCCAGAAATGTATTACATTGGGAATGGAACAACCAATGTGCCATTTTTATATCCACAAGGGACTGATTTTAAACAACTTGACTCATTTTTTTCAAAAATAAAAGGCTTTAAAGTTAAGGCTTCTGGTTCCAATATGGATTTCCTGGATTTTAATTCAGATTTTATTTGGTATAATGGTGATTTTAGGGTACAATTATATTGGTCTTATGCTGATTGGTTTAAACTAATTTCTGCAGGTGCAGAAAAAAGTGGTATAGAAATTAAAATTTATTCTTAATAAATACTTCTGGGCGTTATATGTGTCATGGACACATATCCCACATAAATTGGAAGAACTTTCTATAACCATCTGCTAATGATTTGTTTTTCATAACAAATTGGACAGGGACATCTTCTAAATATCCTGGTTGTGCCCCAACAAAAGTTACAACATAATCTCCAAAAATATCTATTGCTGTATTTGACGAATATTCTTTTGGTAAAAATTTGTACGGCTTTCCAACTACTCCTAGAATCTCTGGTTTCTGTTTCTTAATTTCATAATCAAAAAGATGCATAAATTTTATTCCTTGTGCTTTTCTTTTTTGTTCAAATTTTGCAAGATGAATTCTTAATCTGGGATCTAGCCAAAAAGCTTTTGCTCCAATAAAATAAACTGTTTCGTTGGTTTCAAGAATATCATTCAAATAATTTTTGAATCCTTCAATTCCCTGATACAAATAAGCCTCAGAACTTTCCTCTACTTTTGCATATTTTTTTTGTAAATCTTGCATTATACTATCTAAATTAGATTCTTTTTCTTGAATTAGCTCTTGTAATCTTCTTGGATTTGTTGCACAGTAATGTTTATTTCCGCTGATAATAACTTCTGAAACTAATCCTTTCTCAATAAGTTTGTTTAAGGTATCATAAGTATTTCTTCTGTGCACTCCTGCTCTATTAGAAATCTTTTCTACTGTTGTTTTTCCCATGGTAATTAGGGATTCATATATTCTGGACTCGTTCTGACTTAACCCTACCTGGCGGAAAATTTCTTCGTACATACCTAATAATCAAACACAAATGTATTTAATTCTTGCTTATTTTGGTGGCAAACACCACTCACAAGGTATATGAAGTAATAAAATCACAAAGTAATTATGAAGAAAAAAAATAATTCGGAATTACAGACCATCTCCTTTAGAGGTAACAGAGAGCTTTGGCTCAAGTTTGTGTATATCTCAAAAATAAAGGGGGAAAAAAGGGTTTGGAACATTTTAGAAAAAGTAATAAAAAAATACTTTGAGAGTGGTGAAATATGAGTTATATTAATCAAGGATTAGGTTATGGTTTAGTAATTGGGTTCGGACTAATAATGTTTGCTATTACCTGGACTTTTGCAAGATGGAAAGGATACAAAACAAAATTAGGGTTCCTACTTGCGGGCAGGAATCTAGGTTGGGTTTTAGGTGGTGCTACTATTGCAGCATCTTGGATTTGGGCACCTGCATTATTTGTGTCATCTCAAATGGCTTATACAAAAGGATTGGCGGGAATATTTTGGTTTACTGTTCCAAATGTTTTGGCATTAATTTTATTTGCATTTTTCGCGCCAAAAATTAGAAAAAAATTTCCTGAAGGATATACTTTACCGCAATATATTAAACATAAATTAAAAAGCGAAAGCGTTCATAAAATTTATTTATTTCCATATTTTTTCTACCAGTTAATGTCTGTAACTGTGCAGTTATTTGCAGGTAGTGCTTTGCTGTATATGCTGACTGGAATAAATATAATTATTGGTATGATTTTATTGTCAGTAATTGTTTTAGCATATTCTTTGATTTCCGGATTAGAAGCGTCAGTAATTACAGATCTGGTTCAGTTAATTTTGATTTATATTCCTGGAATAATAATTATAATATCATTATTATCTAAATTTGGTTTTGGTGCTGTTCTTCCTGGGTTAGCAGGGATAGAACATACTGCTGGAATACTAGATCCTTCAGTTGCATTTTCATATGGGATAGTGACTGCAATTGGCCTAATTTCAGGTGCAATTTCTGACCAACAATATTGGCAAAGATCTTTTGCAATTAAAAAAGACCAATTAAAAAAAGCATTTATTTTTGGAGGAATATTGTTTGGATTAGTTCCAATTGGATTATCCATTCTGGGTTTTATGGCTGCAAATCCGGCATTAGGTATAAGTTTACCTGCTGGAGTAGATGTTTCTTTAATTGGTGTCCAAACTGTTGCAACATTATTACCTACTTGGATTTTTGCATTGTTTGTATTACTTCTATTAGGTGGGTTGTGCTCAACATTTGATTCAGGATTATCTGCAACTAGTTCATTATTTACTATCGATGTTTTGAAATCAAACGACGAAAAAAAGAATTTAAAATATTCAAGATTATCAATGATTGGAATTACTGTGCTAGGGCTATTAGTTGCACTGGCAGCAAATTATATTCCTGAATTTGGATTGCAACAATTATGGTGGATATTTAACACTGTTGCTGCTTGTGTTGTTGTTCCAACTGTATTAAGTTTATATTGGGAAAAACTATCTGCAAAAGGGGTATTTTGGGGCGTAATAGTTTCATTTTTTGTTGGTATCCCCATATTTATTTATGGGTCTGTTATTGATAATGCATATTGGATTGTTGGTGCATCTCTGGGAATAATATTAGTTAGCACTTTGTTCTGTGTTTTATTTTCTATTACAAAGAAATAAAACCCTTTTCTTTCTTTTTTCTTTTTTTTGGTTATATTTATTTTATTGAATTATAAATCATCTTGTGTGTTCCGATAAGTTCTTGTCCTACATTGTAATTGGGTAAGTTTTTTTGTAAAATTATTTTTAATGTCTCTGCTCTTTTTGTGTGTTTTATTTTGTAATTTAAACTTGAGGTGCCAGGGTCAGTTTTTTTGCCACAATAATAATTAGAAATTTTGCTTTTTTTTGTAAGCATAAATTTACTTATTTGGAAACTAAAAATGTTATTCTTATTTTGTAATACAAGTTGTATAGTTTTTTTAAAATCAACATTTGTTTCTCCTGGAAAATCAGTCATTAAATAGATGTGATTAGCAATACCTGCTTTTGTGGTGCTACTAAGGATTTTTTTGACATCTGAAATTTTATATCCCTTGTTCATTAAATCAATTATCTTTTGAGACCCACTTTCTAAGCCAAAAGACAAAAATTGACAGCCTGCTTTGTTTAATAAGTTACAAAAGTCTTTATCTTTAAAATCTTTTTCTAGTCTGCAAGCCGTTTCCCAATTTACCTTTTTATTTATAAGTTTGTCTGCTAGCTGTTTGAGGTAAGAAGGATGTATTGCTTCATCTACAAATCTAAAATAATTTACTCCATATTCTTTTTTAAAATAGCATAATTCTTCAATGGTTTTTTTAATTCCTTTAATACGGTATAATTTATTATAACCCTCACAAATATCGCAAAAGGTACATTTATTCCAATAACAGTTTCTTGAAAAAATAGTAGGTAACACTTTTTCTGGAGATAAATATAAGTTTAGGGGGTAGCCATCAAAGTTAGGAGTTGGAAGGTCTTTAAGTAAAATTTGTTTATCAACTGAACCATTTCTGGTTATTTTTTTATCGTGCCAAAGCAAACCAGGTACTTCTTCTAAACTGCTATTATTTTTTATGGTGTTTATTAGTTTTTGCAGAGGGATTTCGCCTTCTTTCTCAATGTAAAAATCAACATATTTGAAATAGAGTTCGTTTTTTAAAATGTCTTTAGCTAAACGTGTAATTGTTGTGCCGCCAAATACAATTTTTATGTTTTTGTGCTTTTCTTTTATTTTTTTTGCTAAATCAAAGGCGGGAACAAGCTGGTCAATTAATACTATTGAAAAACCAACTAATGTGGGCTTTGTTTTTAGTATTTGTTTTATGATACTTTCATTAAATTTGGAAAAAATACTTTCTTCGTTTAGATTTTTTAACATTTTTTTTGGATTATTTGTCCCGTATTTTGGTTTATATTGTGTTAAAGATAATGTTTCGCCAGGAAATGCGCTTGAAATAAGGTGTAATGCATATTTTATCATTCTTGCATGTTTTGTGTAGTTTTGTAAATCAAGTAAAACGGCTCTATTACGTATTTGTTTTTTGCTATTTTCTATATTATCAACAAGATAATCTGACATTATTAGCGCGAGTTTCTGGGCTTTGTTTCGCTTTTTCATTTTTTTTAGTCTGTGTTTGCACAATTGTAAATATTTTTTTGTTAATAGCTGATCATACGCCATTACATTAGCATCGATTATTTCTACTGTTATTCCTTCCCCTTCAAGATATCCTTTTAAAAGCGGTATTGCTAAGTGTGGATGAATGGGATTAATTTGTGGAGGGAAAATAAGTAATGTTTTCATAATCTCGCCTAATAAAATAAAAAAACTAGAAGTGGCATTCGGTTTTGTTATAGTCAGAAAGAATTAAATCCGCTATTTGCCTATATTTTTCTAGTTTACAACTATTAAAGCCTGCGAATAGGTCTTTTATGCTTTTCACATTTGAGTTCATATGTATATTTGATCTGACCTATAATAAAAACTCTTTCACAAAACTGTTTTTAATAATGACAAAATATATATTGCTTTTGTAACTATTAGTAAATATATGCTTACAAAGACGGATAAAAATATTTTATATGAATTAGATAAAAATGCCAGACTGTCTGGGACCCAAATTGCTAATAAATTAAAATATTCTCCTGAAGCAGTAAATTATAATATTAGAAAACTAGAGAATCAAGGAGTTATTACAGATTATATTGCTGTAACAGATTTTTCTAAATTAGGCTTGACTCATTATAAATTTAATCTTAAGTTTAACCATTTGAACGAAAATATTAGAAAAGAGGTTGTTGATTTTTTAAAAAAAGAAAAATCAGTAAAATGGATTGCTGATTGTGAGGGTGATTTTGACCTGATGTTTTCAGTGCGGAGTAAAACTTTAAAAGAATTTGAAAAGCTGAAAACAAGTTTGTTTTTTGAATTTGACAAATACTTAAATAAAAAAACAATAGTAACTGTTTCAGAAGCAACAATGTACACTCGTGGGTATATAACAAATAAAGATAAAAAAGAGTTTGTGTTATATTCGGGATCAGATGAAATTGTAGTTTCGGATGAAGAAAGGCTTATATTGGATTCTTTAGCAGTTGGTTGTCGGGCATCTATTTATGAATTAAGTAAAAAACTAGGTATTACTCCTCGGGTAATTAGGTATGCTATAAAAAAACTAGAAAACAAAAAAATAATTTCGGGCTATAAGTTGGCAATAAATTATTCAAAAATGAATTACCTCTTTTTTAAATTATTCATAAACTTACAATCTGCATCAGATTCAAGGATTTTTGCTTTTAAACAATATTGTGAACAACACCCTAATTTTACTTATTGGGTAAGGGTTATTGGGTCTTGGGATATGGAACATGAAATTGAAGTGCCTAGTGTACAAGAATTTAATAAGCTTCTTGGCGAGATAAGACGCAACTTTTCAGATATTATTCAAACAATGAATTCTGTTATGATTACTCATGAATACAAATTAATTCATGCTTAATATTTGAAAAGAAATAAGTCTGGCAAGAAATCTGTTTAGAAATTAGAACTGCTAATTTTTATGCTTTTACATCTTATTTATATTAGAAAAATATATTTTGTGTGATAATTATGGTGATGCGAAAACCAATTCATAAAGAAATACAAGAACCCAAAAAAGAAGGAAGAGGGGCTGTGGTATTAAGTATTTTAGAAAAAGATTTAGTATCTTATCGTAATTCTGCTGCTCATTCTTTTGTTTCACAACCCCGGATAATGCGTAGAAGAGAATGGGTAAAAACAATAATAAACCGTGGTGCGTTTTTGTCTATTGATAATTTAGAAAAATCAACAGAATATTTTAGGGCCAATATTCAGGAATTAGAAAGAAGATTTAGTGTAATTCCTGCAGTAATAGAAGGTGCAGAAATTAGTTATGGTGAAAAAGTGCTTTTTGAAATAACTGGTAGATTAAGAAGGTTAGAAGCAATTAGACTAAAAAGTGATGAACGTGTTATTTTAAATTTATTAAAAGAAGAAGTGGAAAGATTAAATTACGCAAATGCCCTTGCTTTAGAATGGGGCTCTTTTTTTGAAAGAAATAGAAATATTTCTCCTGGGGAAATAGATGGGCTGGTTGCAAGAATAATTGAGGCAGGAATAACAGGGGACTTTTCTGGTCCAAATAAGTTTCAGGCAATGGCTTTCACTCCTGATGTGTTGATTGATGCTAAAAAAGCTATTATGCTTGAAGAACAAACAAAAGAAGGTATACGTTATAGGTTAAATCCTGAATTTGCTTTAAGGTTAGTGGCTGCAGCAAAAGCAAAGTTACTTGCTGGGTATTTGTCTGGGTTTAAATCTTTAAAGACATCCGAACTTGATTCTGAGGTAAAACCTGTTCTTGAGAAAGTAGAATCTATTTTAAGTAGAGTAAAATAAGTTTTTTATAAAGAGTATATTTTTTGTTTTTTTCAAAACTTTCTAACAGTGGGTAATTGTGTTTCTTGGTAAGGCATTACAGTTATTATTTCTAAGATATTAAATAAAAATACACAATATAATAAAAAAGGTATAATTGATAACTTTGTCTATCGGGAAAACGGAAAAAACTAAAATGATTGTTATGTTGATTAATTTAAGAGGAATTATTGTTTTATCTGGGTATTAATTTAAATATAATAAAGTTCAAATTAATATGTGATTTATTATGGTTAGAGAATTTAAGAAGTTTAAATTGCCTGGAAAAGACGGTGCAACAACAAGAGACAGAAACACAAAGCCCTTAGAAAAAGTAAGGACCCCAATTAAACCTGTTAGTACTTATTCTGCCCGTGGCAGAATAGGGTCTGTTGTTGCCTCTTTATTATTAGCATTTGCAGCGGGGGGGCAAAGGCGGATGTAATGCCTGGCTCTCCATCAAATGTTGCGAGAACAAAAACTACAGCGGTATCCACATATAACGAAGCAGGCAAAGATTATTTTTTGCATAATCTTGGAATATCTAGAGAAGTAGCGGAGTCAGTAGGGTTGCGATTAGAATACACATATATTGTAGTTGGTGGTAAAAAAATACTGACGCCCACTTTTATCTTTGCAGGGGGTAAGGCGATTTCTTTTGGTGCAGGAATTGGTTTAAGTGATCTTAAACTTAAGGAGGGTACTTTTTTAAGGCCGGTTGCTAGGGCAGGTGTATCTTTTACTTTGCCTAAAACTGGGACTGGTGTAGAAGTAAAAGCACTTAACATTGCCCGCGATATGCAAAGTTTTTTTGGGACACTAGAAGTAAACCAAGAATTAGTAAAAGACTGGCTATCTGCATCAGCAGAATATATAAATATGGGTCTTAAAAAAAATGACGTACAATTTGGTTTAAAACTGTCGCTTCAAGAAATTGTTAGGCACCCATTAACAATACAATTTATAAAAAGTTTGAAAAACGCCCATACCAATTATGAATTTTATGTGTCTACCCCTGTAATGATTGGGGGGAATAACGCATATTTATCTATTGGGGTTTATGGTGCAAAAAAAGAGCATGTGGGTACATTATTTTTTACAATTCCATTTGGTAAATAGTTTTTTATAAAAAAAGAAAAGGAAAAATTAGTTTATTTTTACTAATTTTTCGCCATCTACTTTGTATATTCCGAAGCTTGCTCTATCTAATATTCCATCAGCATCAAATTTATGGTCTCCCAAAATTCCTTTATAACTCATGGAATATAATTCTGATTTTACTTTTTCTGGGTCAAAAGAATCTATACTTTCTATTGCAGTTTTTAGCATAAATAATGAATCATATGCCCAGCCGTAACAAAGCGAATCTATTGCCATTCCCTCTGTTTTTTTAGTTACTGTTTTTATTAATTCTTCATCAGAAATTTTTGCTTCTGCTTTTATTGTATATGCTCCGTTTGTAGCTGACCCTAATGATTTTATTGTTTCGGGAGTTAACATCTGTGGAATATATAGTGGTATTTTTATTCCAAGTTGTTGGGCATCTTTTAATGTGTTCTCGGTTGGCCCAGGAAATTGTGCGGCATATATTAATTCTGGCTTTGAATCTGCAGCTTTTTGTAAAACTGTTTTAAAGCTAATCTCATCTTTTGCAGTTCCTTCTACAGATACAATAGTACCTCCTAATTTTTCAAAGCTTGAAATAAATCCTGTTTTTTCTCCTTCTCCCCAATCGTTGAGAGTATATATTATTGCAACTTTTCTAACACCTAAGGTACCGTAAATATATTCTGCCGATACTTTTGTTTCTAACTCATCTAATGGGAATAATACAAATGAATAATCTCCGGCAGTTCTTACTTTTGGTGCTGATGCACAATATGATATATGTATTGTTTCTGTGCTTTCTGCGATGGCTGCTCCAGATAATACTTCAGGGGAACACAAACCACCGATAATATAATCTACATCATCTACTTGTATTAGTTTGTTGTATGCTTCACTTCCACCTGATGAACTGCACTTTCCATCTTCGTAGATTATTTCAAAAGGTACTCCGTTTATTTTGTAGCCCATTTTTTCTGCAGCTTCTTCAACAGCTATTTTTGATGGTACTCCAAAAACGGCCATGTCTCCAGATAGAGGCCCTACAAAACCAATCTTTATTTTTGGTTCATTTTTTTCTAATCCCAGGAAAACCCCTAGAATAACAGCAATTACTAATATTGCTCCTACAAACAAATAACTTTTTTTCACAGCGTCCCCTCCTTTTGGTTGCTATTTATTACTGGTTTTCTATATTTTTATGCCTTTCTTGAAATATTTTTTCTAATTCGAAACAAAAGTATATATTATTTTCTGTTTTGTAATACTTATGGAGAATATTAATAACATTGACAGAAAAATTTTATTTGAGCTTGATTTTAATTCCGCTGCTCCTTTGTCTTTGATTGCAAAAAGGTTAAAAATATCTAGGCAAAGTCTTTCACATCGAATATTTGTTTTACAAAATAAAGGTGTTTTGGGATCTTCTATAGGGATTTTTGATAGTGCTGTGGTTGGCTTTTTCTGGTATAGAATTATTTTTAAATTAATAAATGCTGATAAAAAACAAAAAACAGACTTTTTTTCTTATTTGAAAACAAACAAAAATACTCTTTGGGTTGGAGAATTAGGTGGGGATGCTGATTGTATTGCTAACTTTGCTGCAAAAAATACTTCTGAATTTAATTTAATTTATGAAGATCTGATTTTTAAATTTGGAAAAATAATAAAAGAATTAGTAGTTTTACCTTATGTTGATGTTTATGATTTAAATAGAGCTTATTTTTGTCCAACAGTTTCTGGAAGGCAAGAATTTTATCATTCAATGAAATTAAATGAAAATTTAATATTAGATAAAATTAATAAAGATATAATTAAAGAATATTGTAAGGGGAAAATATCTTCAAATGTAAAAGTAGGATATTCTTTAAATGTATCAGATAATACAATTAGAAATAGAGTAAAGGAAATGAAAAAAAATAATTTTTTATTAGGTTTTAGGCAATTTGTAAACCCTAGTAGATATGGGTATGTAGTTAATTTTTTGTTTTTAGAATTAAACAATTGTGATGAAATTTCAGAAAAAAAATTATACGATTATGCCCGGAATAATAAAAATGTAATTTACATAACAAAACATATTGGGAAATGGCGTATCGGTTTGGAAATAGAAACCACTTCAACATATGAGTTTTATAGTATTTTTTCCGAAATAAAATCAGTTTTTAAAGACATTATTACGGATTTTGATCATTTTTTGCTAATCAAAGATCATAAAATAAGGTATTTCCCTGAATAAATATAACTTGTGAATCTGGTAATTTTGCTCTAATCCCTAGTGTTATCTGCTACATAAACCTCTTTTTTTATAATTATATATCTACTATGTAATAGTATGCAGACCGACATTTCTACTTCATTGGATTTGAATGCTATAATCGGCGAAGTTATCCAGTATACACAAGCAAAAGGGGTAATTGTAGATAAAGAGGCAGCAATTTTCTTGTCAAAGCAAGAGAATTATGAAGAAATAATTCAAATTGCAATAAAACAGAAAGAATCTTTCTTAGATCTTAAAAAAGTAGAAGCAATTATTCTTAAATCTTCTTCTGACTTAAACATAACTTATGATAATAAAACAAACATTTCTAACCTTGAAGTAGTTGTAGAAAATAGGGCAAAAAGAAAAGAAGCAAAAGAATATGATGCAAAAATAAAAATAATAAAAGATGCGGATGTTACAAATAACGCTACTGGTCAAGGAAAAGTAAGTGATTTTGTTGATTATCAAAAAGAAAGGTATGCAATTTTATCTAATTTTATAAAAAAACATTCTGGATTTTCTCCAGTAGCATCAAGTGGAATAAAATATAGCTCTAAAGGAGTTGAAATAGATGTTATTGGCATGTTTTATGAAAAACGAGAAACTAAAAGTGGAAACTTATTAGCTGTTTTTGACGATTCAGCGGGATTTTTTAATGTTATTTTTGATAAAAATAAACCCATATATGCGCAAGCCAGAAGATTATTAGATGATGATGTTATTGGAATAAAAGGAGTAAAAATAGATGATAGGTTAATTTATGCGTCAGAAATAATATTTCCTGATATGCCTGTAGCAGTACCTAAAAAAATCGATTTAGATTTAGATATTGCATTTACTTCTGATATACATTTAGGTAGTAAAATGTTTTTTGAAAAACAATTTAGTAATTTTATTGATTGGTTAAGTAATGGTGAAGATAGTAGTAAAATAAAATATCTTGCTATTGCTGGGGACGTTGTTGATGGGATAGGGGTATATCCTCAACAGGATGAAGAATTAGCAATGAAAGATATTTACAAACAGTATGAAGTATTGTCAAGTTATATTGAAAAAATTCCGGACTATATAGAGGTATTTATTATTTCTGGGAATCACGATGCAGTAAGAAGGGCTGACCCACAACCAGCAATACCAAAAGAATATGTGAAAAAATTGTATTCTTTAAAAAATGTACATGTGCTTGGAAGCCCATCTGTTGCAGAAGTAGAGGGTTTAAATCTGTTAATGTACCATGGTAATTCTATGAATGATATTCAACCAAAATTAGGGCTTTCTTTTTCTGAACCAATTCCAGCAATGGAAGCATATCTTTTGCGAAGAGATTTAGCACCTATATATGGTGGAAAAAATCCAATATCTCCGGATGTAGGTGGTTTTTTACAAATAAAAGAAGAGCCAGACATTTTTGTTACTGGTCATTTACATTCAAATGGTTACGGTACATACAAAAGAACAACTTTAATAAACCCTGGGACTTGGCAGGACCAAACAAGTTTTCAAAAACAACAAGGCCATATGCCAACACCTGGGCGAGTTCCTTTGCTTAATTTTAAGTCTGGAAAAATTATAGAAAAAGTTTTCATTAGTGAAAACAAACAGCAGGTGTAAATATGCCAAAATTACCGCCATGCGATGAACTTACAAAAAAATATTTTGAAGAGCTGTTAAAAGGTGTAGATAGTCTCTATGCTTTTGCAAATGATGCAAGAAAACTAGGTTATGATATTAAAGAAGAAGTAGAAATAAAAAGAGCAACAAACTTAGCAGAAAGAACAGAAGCAATTATGGAAATACCAGGAATTGCAAAAAGATTTGAGGAAGTAATGGCAGAAAAAAAAGATAGATTTCAAACAATAATACAAATTTTTGATGAAATATTAGCAGGAAAAATTGGGAATTATCCAACAGATGAAAAAAGATTAGAATCTGCAATAAGAACAGCACTAACTCTTTATACTGAGGGTGTTGTTGTTGCTCCTTTGGAAGGGATCCCTGCAATAAAAATTAGTTCAAATTCTGATTCTACAAAATATGTTGATATTTACTATGCGGGGCCAATAAGAGCGGCAGGTGGAACAGCAACTGTTTTGCCACTTGTTTTTGGTTATTATGGTGCAAAAAAACTTGGGCTCGATAGATATAAACCAACGGAATCAGAAATAGAAAGATGTGTAGAAGAATTTAGAATAATTGGTAGAAAATATTCAAGACAAATTAAAGTAAGCGAAGATGATTTAAGACATATTGTAAGAGAATGTCCTATTTGTATAAATGGGGAAGCAACAGATCCTGAAGAAGTAGATGTATACAGAGATTTGGAAAGAGTAACAACAAATAGACTTAGAGGTGGAATGTTTTTAGTATTAACAGAGGGTGTAGTTCTTAAAGCGGCGAAGTTAAAAAAAATAGCTAAGGGTTTTGGATTTGAATGGAATTGGCTTGATAAATTTATTAAAGTTAAGGAAGTTGGAAGCAATACAGAAATTTTGCCAAATTATAAATATTTAGAGGGTGCGGCTGCAGGAAGGCCTGTGTTTTCATATCCTTCTAAATTTGGTGGATTTAGGGTGAGATATGGTAGAACTAGAACAACTGGCTTAATGGCAAAAGCTATGCACCCGTTAACTATGGAAGTTTTGGGAGGATACATTGCAGTAGGAACTCAATTGAAAGTAGAAAGGCCTGGAAAAGCAACAGAAATTGGACCCTGCGATACTATTGAAAGTCCATATGTGAAATTAGCAAATAAATCAATAGTAAAAGTAGAATCAAAAAGTTGGTACGAATTAAATAAAGACAATATTGAAAAAATTTTATTTGTTGGGGATATTCTTATTCCTTATGCTGATTTTAGAAAAACAGCACACCCGCTAATGCCTCCTGGATATTGTGAAGAATGGTGGGTTCTAGAATTAGAAAAAGAATTAGAGAAAAGAAATTTAGATAAAAAAGAATTTGAAAGTTATCTTAAAAATCCAAATGTTGTTTCAGAATCAGATGCAGTAAAATTATCTGAATATTTGGGGATTCCTTTACATCCAAAGTATCTGTATTTTTACATAACTTTGACAGAGGAAGATGTTGCTTTTATAAGGGCTGCTTTGCAAGGGGCTGAAAAAAAATATGGGGACGAAAATAACTTTGAAGTGATAATGGATTATACTGAAAAGTTAGATTTTTTATTTACAAAAATAATAATGCCTATGACAGTAAAAAATGAAAAAATAATAATTAAACATGGGCTTTCATTGTTTAAAACTTTTGGTATTTTTGATATTGAAAAAGAAGCACCAATTGGCTTAGATATTTTAGAATTATTAAGTTATCTTGCAGGATTTCCAATAAAAGATAAGGCTGGATCATTTATTGGTGCTAGAATGGGTAGACCAGAGTCTGCTACAGAAAGAAAAATGACTGGTAGCCCGCAAGTATTATTCCCTATTGGAAAAATGGGGGGTGCAACAAGAAATATAAACAAGGCAGTGGATTTTAAATCACAAGAAAGTAATGGGTTATTTGGATTAAATAAATTAATGAAAGTAGATATTGCTTTTTATAAATGCCCAAACTGTAAAAAAGAATTGGTGCATCCTTTTTGCTGGGATTGTAAAGTAAGAACTGAAAGAGTTTATTCCTGTAGTTTATGTGACAAAACTTATGAAAAGCGTCAGGAAAAATGTAGCTGTGGAGGAAAAATCCGTGCATCGAAATATGTGGATTTATCGCTTACAAAAATTTTTGGAGAGGCTGTAAAAAGATTAGGAGTTGAAGCCCCGGCAATGATAAAAGGTGTAGAAGGTTTAGTTTCTTATGATAAAATTGCTGAACCAATAGAAAAAGGAATTCTAAGAGCAAAAAATGGAGTTTATGTTTTTAAAGATGGTGTTTGTAGAGTAGATTTACTTGATTTTAATTTAAGCCATTTTAGACCAAAAGAACTTAATTTGTCTGTGGAAAATGCAAGAAAATTAGGGTACACAAAAGATATGTATGATAAAGAGTTAGTTGATGAAAACCAAACTGTAAGAATGTTTCCACAAGATGTCGTATTGAATTCTTATGTAGGGGATTATTTGGTGAAAGTAGCTGCTTTTATTGATGAACTATTAGAAAAGTTTTACAAGAAAGAAAAATTTTATAATGCAAAAAAAAGAGAAGATTTAATTGGGCAATATATTTTAGGATTGGCTCCTCACATTGTTGCCGGAATTGTAGGAAGAATTATTGGATATAGTGATGCGAGAGTAATGTTTGCACACCCCTATTTTAATACCGCAAAAAGAAGAAATACAGATGGTGACCAAGATTCAGCAATGCTTCTTTTAGATGTTTGTTTAAACTTTTCAAAAGAGTATTTGCCATCCACCAGGGGTGGAAAACAAGATACTCCTTTAGTTGCAACTGTTATTTTAGATCCGCAAGAAATAGATGATGAAGCATATGAAATGGAAACAGTTGATAAATATACTTTGGAGTTTTACGAATCTGCAATGAAAAAAGCGGAGCCAAGTTTGAAATTTTTAGATATTGTTGGAAAATTTATTGGCACTGATAAACAATTTGATGAAATGAAATTTACGCATGATACAAAATTATTTGACGAAGGACCAAAACAGTCAACATATACTTTAATAAAAGATATGAAAGAGAAAATTTCGCACCAATTAGATTTACAATATAAAATAAACGCTGTTGACCATATGGCAGCATTAGAATTAGTTTTGTCAACACATTTTTTACCTGATATAATTGGAAATGCAAGAAAATATGCGAGACAAGGATTTAGATGTACTAAGTGTAATAAAAAATTTAGAAGAATTCCTTTATCTGGTATTTGTTCTTGTGGAGGAAATATAAATTTAACAATTGCACAGGGTTCAGTAAGAAAATATCTGGGCTTAGCTACTGATATTTCAAAGAGATATAAATTAACTGATTATTTGGACCAAAGAATAAAATTAATTTACAAAGAGGTGGATTCTTTGTTTGATAATGAAAAAATAAGGCAAAAATCTTTGGGTGACTTTTTTTAGAGTGATTTAATGGACTTTGATAATCTGTTTTCTATTCTTGAAAAAGAAACAAAAAAATTTAATGTTCCAGTGGTAGACTTAATAAAAACACAAACAAAAAATAATTATAAAATTCTTGTGTCTACAATTTTGTCGGCAAGAACAAAAGATGAAATTACTGCAGAAGCTAGTAGTGGATTATTTAAAAAAGCAGAAAACTTTTTAGAATTAAATAAACTAGGATTACAAGAAATAGAAAAACTAATTTATCCTGTTGGGTTTTATAAAACAAAAGCAAAACATTTAAAGCAAGTGGGACAAATTATTCTGGAAAAATATAAAGGGAAAATACCATCAGAAATTGAATCCTTACTTTCTCTTCCGGGTGTTGGAAGAAAAACTGCGAATCTTTATCTTTCTGTTGCACTAAACAAAGACGCTATCTGTGTTGATACTCATGTTCACAGAATTTTTAATAGGTTGGGGTTAATAAAAACAAAAAAACCATCTGAAACTGAGAAAGAATTGATGAAATTGGTTCCAAAAAAATATTGGAAAAAAATAAATTTTTATTTTGTTGCTTGGGGTCAAAATACTTGTAAACCAATTAATCCTAAATGTAACTTTTGTAAGATAAGTAAGTTTTGTAAAAGAGTTGGTGTAAATGTTAATAAACAAAATTAATTCTTTGAAAAAATCAGAAATAAAAAAACAAGTTGACAAAAGAATAAACGAATTTGAAATAAACAGAACTGTTGATGAAATATTTTCTGAATTGTGCTTCTGTCTTTTGACAGCAAACTTTAATGCAGAAAGAAGCATAAAGATTCAAAATGAAATTGGGGTGAACGGGTTCCTGAATTTGCCTGAGAAAAAACTTGTAGAAAAATTAAAAGAATTAGGACATAGATTTTACAATAAAAGAGCAGAGTATATTGTGGAAGCAAGAAAGCAAATAGGAAAAATATTTGCGGTGATTAAACAAGAAAAAGAAAAAAAGACAAATAAAAAAACAGAAAGCCTTGAAATAAGAACTTGGTTAATTGGCAACATAAAAGGTTTAGGATTAAAAGAAGCAAGTCATTTTCTAAGGAATATTGGGTTTAAAGATTTTGCAATTATAGATTTTCATATTGTAGACCTGCTAGTAAAAGAGGGGCTAATAGGAAAACAGAAACGAGGTGCTCTTACTCAAAAGAAATATCTTGATATTGAACAAATCTTATTTGGTATAAGCAAAAAAGTAAATCTTAATTTGGCAGAGCTAGATTTATATCTGTGGTATTTAGAAACAGGGAAAATACTTAAATGATTAATTTTTTTCCAAGTTTTTTATTATTTCAGAATACATTCCTGTTGGAATAGATTTTCCTATTTTTGGGGGGCAACCGCAATTAAAAGTGCCTACTCTGTTGTAATTCTCACAATTTTTCCAAATGCTTCCAAATACAGTGACATCATCACCAGGGCATCTTAATACAGTTCCGGTAAGTGTGACATACATCCCACACGCAATTTGGTTGCAAGGCATAACTCCTGCATAAGAGGAAACGCCCTCTTTTTGTATTTGTTCTAATGTTTGTATTCCCTTTTCAATATTCCAATTGTAAATTTTTGTATATAACTCTACAAGTTTCTTTTTGCAGGGGGTTATTTTATCCCATTGATATTTTTCAGCACATCTTCCTGAAATCATTGTGGGGGTAATAATTGCGCATAGATTTCTAATTCTTGCCCATTTATACATTTCAAATAAATTATCGTAATTTTGTTTTGTTATTGGGTTCATTGCTAAACATAATTTAGTTGGATTAGTTTTGTTAAATCCAGCATCAACCAATAGTGTTAATGCTTTATTTCTTTTTAGAGTGTAGCCTTTAACATTCCCAACCATTTTGTCTTGAATTTCTGTATCGAAAGAATTAAATCCAAGAAGTATGGTTACATTTAGTTTTTTTAATTCTTTTGCTAGTTGTTTTCCCGTTGTGATTCCATAAAGAGAATTCCATTTTTTTGCAAGTGTATCGTCGCCTATTACTGTTCCTTTAGTAAATATTACTGGAATTATTTTTTCAGAATGTAAAAATCTTAAAAATTCTATAAATCGTTTATCTTCAAAAGGTTCTCCTGCTCCTAAGAATTTAACTGATTTTAGACCGAGTTTTTTTGCGTCTTTAATTAGTTTAATAATATCGTCATAACCCATTTGTTTTTGTTTTCCTGTGTTAACTTTATTATTTCTTCTAAAGCAGTGTGGACAATTTAAACTACAATAATTTCCAAAATCAATATCTAAAGTTAGTATCTTTCCTTTATTTTGTTTTATCACTTTCTCAGAGAACGCCCAGCCATTTGCTGTGTTAACGAGATTTTTAGGAAATTTGTTTTTGAAAATAACTGGGATCTTTGGAATTACTTGCATAATATATAATTTTTATAACCTTTTAAATATCTTTTGTTTAAGTTTTCTTAAAAATAATTAGAACCCAAAAAGGGTTTAGGGAAATAATCCCCTATTGTTTGTTGTGTTATATTTATTTCTTCCAAGAAAGCTTTTTGCTGAAAAAGCAAAAAGTTTCAGGGCTGAAAAAATTTCCAATGTGGAAATTTATTTCTTCTTTAACATTGGTAATCCAGTTCTTTGATTTTCTACTACTTTGTATCCTACTGGTAATTCAATTCCTAACTTAGGATCTTTTGAAAAGTAGAATAACCTTCCTTTTTGATGTAAATAATATGTTAATCCTTTACTATTTTTATGACTATATCCCATTGAGAATTCCTCCGTAATTGTTTACGTATAAAATACTTCGTATTCCTTAATAAACTTATCGCTTTTTTATTCATAATTATGAAGAAACGGTGGTAACTTTGAAGGTATATAACTCTCTCAGCAAAAAAGAAACCCCGCTCAGATTGGGAAAAGAGGTAAAAATGTATACCTGTGGGCCCACTGTTTACAATTATGCGCACATAGGCAATATAAGAACCTTTATTTTTGGTGATTTAGTTTACAAATATCTGAAATATAAAGGTTATAAAATTAAATATGTAAGGAATTACACTGATATTGACGATAAAACTATAAAAGGAAGCATAGAAAAAAATCAAAGTTTGGAAGAATATACTAATTTTTACATAAAAGAATTTGAAAAAGATTGTGCACTTATTAGACTAAGTGACCCTGATGTGAAACCAAGGCCTACAAAAATCATAAAAGACATTGTAGATTTTATTAATGACCTTATACAATCAGAATATGCTTACAAAGCAGAGGATGGCTCTACCTATTTTAATATTTCTAAATGTAAAAATTATGGGCAACTTAATAATATTAAATATAAAGAACTAAAGAAAGGGGCAAGCAATAGGTTAAATTTAGATGAATACGAAAAAGAGAGCGCCTCGGATTTTGTATTATGGAAAGCCTGGAAACCAGAAGATGGCCCTGTTTTTTGGAACACTTCTTTGGGAAAAGGAAGACCTGGCTGGCATATAGAATGTTCAGTTATGTGTTATAAGTATTTAGGAAAAACAGCAGACATCCATATCGGTGGGGAGGATTTGAAATTTCCGCACCATGAAAATGAAATTGCCCAGAGCGAGTCACATAATGGGGTGAAATATGTTAATTACTGGCTGCATCCAAATCTGCTTACTGTGAATGGCAAAAAAATGGGCAAAAGCTTTGGTAATGTTTATACTATTCGGGAAATAATGGAGAAAGTTAACTCTCCGCTATCAATAAAATTGTATTATTATCTTTCAAATTATAGGTCAACAATGGATTTTAATTTTAATGAGCTTTTGGACTCTGACCAAAAACTACTAAATATGAATAAAACAATAAAACGCCTACAAGGTTATTACAGTAAAGCTAAGCAGGGTGTGGAATATAAAAAAACAATAAAAAATTGTTTGAAAAAAATAGAAACTGCAATGGATAATAACTTTAATACAAGAGAAGCAATGACCAATCTATTTGAAATGTTTAATAACATTAATAGAAATATGTCTGAAGGAACACTGTCAATAAGTAATGCTAAATTTACTTTGCAAATTTTAAAGTCAATTGATAATATCTTTGGATTCTTTGAATTTGGAGATAAAACAAGTGATAGAATAACAAAGCTAGTAATTAAGAGACAAACATATAGGCTAAACAAAGATTATGTTAAAGCGGATGAAATGCGTGATAAGCTTAAAGGCTATTTTGTTGAAGACTATAGCAAGGGTGCATTTTCTGTATATAAATAGCCCTTCTACATAACGTTTATAAATAGTTTGTATTACAGTGTTAGTATACAAAAACCTTTTTTTAAATTTTTATTTTTGGGGTGGTAACTATGGTGTCTTTAAAGGTAAGAGAGTCAGTAAGAAGTGATATTGGAAGAGGAATAGTAAGAATTAGTAAAAAGGCCATGAAATCGCTTAAACTTAGTGTAGGGGACGCTATCATAATAAAAGGAAAGAAAGAAGCCTGCGCTTTGGTATGGGCTGAATTACAAGATGATGATGGTATTATTAGAATGGATGGAATTCTAAGGCATAATGCTGGAACAAGTTTAGATGAACATGTTGAGATAAAAAAAGTAGAACTAAAAGAAGCGAAAAAAATTCTTTTGGCCCCAACTCAGGAAATAAGTTTTTCAGAAGATTTTGTTGATTATGTTAGAGAAAAAATAATTAATATGCCTTTACTTTTGAGTAATTCATTATTGATAAATGTATTAGGTACACAGTTACAATTAATAGTTACAAAAATGGAGCCAAGTCCTGGGCGAGTAACTTGGGATACAGATTTAAAAATTGCAGACAAGCCTATGAAAGTTGCTGAAAAAACCAAAGGAATAAGATATGAAAATATTGGTGGTTTGGAGAAGGAAATCGAAGCAATTAGAGAAATGGTAGAAATACCTATGAAAAACCCAGAAGTATTTAGAAAATTGGGAATCAATCCTCCTAAGGGTGTTTTGTTGCATGGTCCTCCAGGAACAGGAAAAACACTTTTGGCAAAAGCAGTAGCAAATGAAACCGATGCCCACTTTATTACTCTTAACGGGCCAGAAATCATGAGTAAATATTATGGACAAAGTGAGGAAAACTTAAGAAATGTTTTCAAAGAGGCAAAGGATAACGCTCCTTCAATAATCTTTATTGATGAGATAGATGCAATTGCTTCAAGCAGAGAAGAAACTCATGGAGAAGTAGAAAAAAGAGTTGTATCACAGCTTTTAACAATGATGGATGGACTAGAAGCAAGAGGGAATGTAATTGTTATTGCAGCAACCAACAGACCTGATTCTTTAGATCCTGCATTAAGAAGGCCAGGAAGGTTTGATAGGGAATTGCAAATCGGAATGCCAACAAGAATTGCAAGAAGGGATATTCTTCAGATACATGCAAGAAATATGCCAATTGTCATAAAGAAAGAAGAACTGAATCTGGAAATAATTTCGAAACTTAAAGAATTATTAAAAGAAGGCAAAAAAGAGCATGATTTTTCTAAAGTTCAGAAAATATTGGATTCAGATGACAACCTAGTCAAAAAAATTGATAATCTGTATAAAAACATGACTGATGGTCTTACTGAAATGCTTAAACAAAGTTTAATTGCTTATCTTGCAGACGAATCAATAGGGTTTTCAGGTGCTGATTTAGAAGTACTTGCAAAAGAAGCGGCTATGAGGGCTCTAAGAAGAGTAATGCCTCAGATAAAACAGCTAGATGGTAATTTAACTAAAAAAATATTAGATGAAATCATTATTACTATTGATGACTTTTTTGAAGCATTAAAGTTTGTTGAACCGTCAGCAATGAGAGATATATATGTTGAAATACCAAAAGTAAATTGGGAAGATATTGGTGGTCTTGAAGAGGTAAAAGATAAAATCAAAGAAAGTATTGAATGGCCTATGAAATATCCGGAACATTTTAAAGTTGCAGGAATTAATCCCCCGCAGGGAATATTATTATATGGGCCACCAGGAACTGGAAAAACATTAATTGCAAAAGCAATTGCTAATGAAGCAAAACTGAATTTTATTTCAGTTAAAGGTCCAGAATTATTAAGCAAATGGGTTGGAGAAAGTGAAAAAGGAATAAGAAAAATATTTAGCAGAGCAAGACATGTTGCCCCTGCAATGATTTTCTTTGATGAAATAGATGCTTTAGTTCCAACAAGAGGAAAAAGTTCAAATGACGTATCCGATAAATTAACTGCTCAATTATTGACTGAAATGGATGGAGTAACAAAAATCCATGATATAATAATAATGGGCTCAACAAATAGAATGGATTTATTGGATCCTGCTCTGCTTAGGCCTGGAAGATTTGATGTTGCTTTGTATGTTGGTTTACCTGATAAAAATGCAAGAAAACAAATTTTAAAAGTACATTCAAAAGGAATGACTTTATCAGATAATATTGACTATAAAATTATTGCGGAAAAAACTGAAAACTATTCTGGCGCAGACCTAAAGGCTTTGTGTGCAGAAGCAGGAATGGTAGCAATAAGACAAGCAGTAAATGATAAAAAAGGAATGAAAGAAGTTGCCATGAAAGATTTCACTGAGGCTATGAAAAAAGTAAAACCAAGTGTTGATGGCAACATTGTTGATGGTAAGGATGTAAATGTAAGATAATCTTGCATTTCTTTTTTTTCTATTTTTTTGTAAAATTACCTAGTTTTTAGTAACTTATTTAAGATAATCTTACCTCTTATATATTCTATTAGTGAATATTATTTGGTGGATAAGATGAAAAAAGGTTATTTGTTTTTAGGTTTGTTATTAGTTTTGATTCTTTGTTTTGGGCTTTATTTTGGTTATTCAACAGATGGGTATTTTTCTATACCACTAAAAAAAACTACTGTAATTTCTAATGTAAATAAAATAGTTTTGGATAATAATATAGAAATTAAAGCAATTGATAAAAATCAGGACTCTAGCCCAGCACCATCAAATATTACTTTAGTTGATGAGGACACAATAAATCCAAAATTTTTGTGTACTATTTTGGGGCAAAAAGATAGTTCTGATGGTTCCTTTTACTGTAAAGATTATGATTCATTCGCAATAGGTTATTATTCAAATTCTGAGCCAACTTTTTATTACTATAAAAATACAAAAATGACTATTAATCCCGGTTGTAATGTTGTTTATGATGAATGTAAGGATTCAAGATTTTTGTGGAATAGCTTTTGTAGAGTAATTAATGCACAATTAAACCGATATAAAAGTGAAGATCCAGAAACAACATATAGTTATTATCCTGAAAGAGAATTAATTGACTGTAAATCTTATGGGGAGAATTATACTTGTCATCTTGGCAAATGTCTTTCAAATTGTGGTAACACTGTTTTAAATTCCGGGGAAGAATGTGATGATGGAAATAATAATGAAAATGATAACTGCTCTAATGACTGTAAATTGC
>CAYZSS010000007.1:0-32484 GCA_964480435.1 uncultured archaeon
TGAGCGAAGAAGAACTTTTTGCCACAATACCAGCACCGGATTTCCCAACTGGTGCAACAATTATTAACAAAGATGAAATGGGTACAATTTATGCTACTGGAAAAGGAGCAGTACATATTAGATCAAAATATAATATTGAAGAGCCTCCTAAGGGAAGAAAAAAAATAATTTTTACTGAAATACCTTATAAAATAAACAAAGCTAATTTACTAAGCACCATGGCTGATTTAGTAAATGACGGAAAAATAAAAGGGATTGCAGATATTAGGGATGAATCTAATAAAAAAGGAATAAGAGTTGTAATAGAATTAACTCATAATACTGAACCAGAACTGATTGTAAATAATTTATTTAAATTAACTGAATTAGAAACTTCTTTTGGAGTTAATATGCTGGTTTTGGACAATAACAGACCAAAGCTAATGACATTAATTGAAATGCTAAAAGCTTATTTAGCACACAGACTAGATGTTACAAAAAAATGGCTTGCTTATGACATAAGAAAATTAGAAGAAAAATTGCATATTCTTGAAGGATTAATGATTGCTTTAGAGAATATTGATGCAGTAATAAAAACAATAAAAGAGTCTAAAGATCCAAGTACAGCGAGACAAAAATTAATGGATATTTATAAGTTAAGTGAGAAACAAGCACAGGCAATTTTAGATATGAAATTGCAAAAATTAACAGGATTAGAAATAGATAAAATAAGAGAAGATTACAAAAATACAAAAGAGCTAATGGAAAAATATAAAATGATGTTAGCGGATGAAGCATTATTGTGGGCACACATAAAATCAGAAGTGATTTCAATAAAAGAAACTTATGGTGATGCCAGAAGAACAGATTTGGATAATGCAATAACAACAAAGAATTTCAACTTCAAAGAATTTGTTGAAAATAAAAAACAAGTTGTTATGTTAACTGATAAAGGATACATTAAAAGAATGGATTTAGAAGAATATAGGGTTCAAAATAGAGCTGGAAAAGGAATAAAATCCATGAACGATGCGGCAGATTGTGTAAAAGAAATAGTAGTTTCAAATACACACGATAATATTTACCTATTTACAAACACAGGTAGACTTTACACAATGGATTGTTATGGAATTCCTGAGACCCAGAGAACTGCAAAAGGAAGATACTTAGCAAATTATTTAAACTTGCAAGAGGGCGAAGAAATAATAAATGTTATTTCTATACCTGATGATGTAATTGAAAATGCAGATAAATATGGTGTTTGTTTAATAACCAAAAGAGGAAAAATAAAAAGAATGGATTTTTCAAGTATAAAGAAAATTAGAGCAAATGGATTAAGAGTTATAACTTTACTTGAAGATGATGCAATTTGTAGTGTAAAATTACTAACACAAGAAGAAAAAATCTTTATTGTAAGTAGTGAAAAAGCGGTATTGTTTGACCCAGAAAAAGTAAGAGAAATGGGAAGAACTGCAATGGGTGTTAGAGCGATGAGATTAGATGGTACTGAAATAATGTCTGTAAATGTGGTAAAAGAAACTGACACAATATTATTTGTTTCTAAAAAAGGATACGGAAAGAAAACAAAAATTGAAGAATTTAGGGAAACAAATAGAGGTGCAAAAGGTGTTAGAGCAATGAACACAAAAACAGCAGGAAATCTAGTGAAAACTTTAATTGTAAATGACGCAAAAGAACTGTTAATAATGACAGATAAAGGAATAACAATTAGAATTGATATTGCAAATATTCCGACCTTAAGTAGAAATACAAAAGGAGTAAGATTAATTAAATTAGCAGATAAAGATTACGTTCATGATGTAGAAGTAATTGATACAGAAATTGCTGATTTAAAAGAAGAGGGTGATTCCAATGCCGAGTGATTATAGCGCAAATAAAATTAGAATATTAAAAGGATTAGAAGCAGTAAGATTAAGACCTGGAATGTATATTGGGTCTACTGGAAAAAGAGGATTACATCACTTGGTTTATGAAGTTATTGACAATGCAGTTGATGAGGCTTTAGGTGGGCATTGTAATCAAGTAGATATTGTTCTTGAAGCAAAAGATGTAATATCTATAAAGGATAATGGGCGTGGAATTCCTGTTGAGAAACATTCAGAAACAAATAAATCTGCACTGGAAGCTGTAATGACAATTTTACATGCTGGTGGAAAATTTGATAAGGATAACTATGCTGTATCTGGTGGATTGCACGGTGTTGGTGTTTCTGTTGTGAATGCTCTTTCTGAGAAATTAGAAGTGTTTGTTTACAGAGAAGGAAAAGTTTATTACCAAGAATATTGTAAGGGTGCTCCTGTTGCAGATGTTAAAGAAATTGGTGATACCGCTGAAAAAGGGACTATGGTAAGATTTAAACCAGACGCAACAATATTTGAATCAACTGAATTTGATATTGCTGTTTTAAAAGAAAGATTTAGAGAATTAGCTTTCCTAAATCCTGGACTAAAATTTGTAGTAAAAAATAATTTAGATAATACCTCTGAAGAATTTAAATATGATAATGGGTTGACTGCATTTTTAGAATATTTGGTAACAAATAAACAAATAATTGGAGACAAAATTCATTTTACTGATACTGTTAAATATAATAAATATGAATATGGGTTTGATGTTGCTTTAACTTGGACTAATGATTATAGCGAAAATGTATTTGGTTTTGTTAATACTATTCAAACAATAGATGGTGGAACACATGTCTCTGGATTTAAGAAAGGAATAACCAGAGCATTTTCAGATTATTCTGAAAAAAATAAATTAAAAGAAGAATTTGTTGGAGACGATATTAGGGAAGGACTTATGGCAATAATATCCATAAAAATTCCAAATCCTGAATTCGAGGGTCAGACAAAATCCAAATTAGGAAATCCAGAAGTATTTAGTTTGATTTCAGAATTTATTTGTACAAAATTATCTACTTATTTAGAAGAAAATAAGAGCTCTGCAAAAGCAGTACTTGATAAAATTATGCAGGCTGCAAAAGCAAGAGAAGCAGCAAGAAAAGCTAAAGATTTAGTAAGAAGAAAAGGTATTTTAGAAAGCACAAGTTTACCAGGAAAATTAGCGGATTGTTCTACAAGAGACCCAGCAAAAGCTGAATTGTTTATTGTGGAGGGTGAATCTGCGGGTGGATCAGGAAAGCAAGGAAGAGATAGAGAAACTCAGGCAATATTAGCACTAAGAGGAAAGATTCTAAATATTGAAAAAGCAAATATGGCAAAGATGCTTTCAAGTGAAACAATAAAAGATATTATTATGGCGATCGGAACAAACATTGCTGAGAACTTTGATGCATCAAAATTAAGATATCATAAAATAGTTTTCATGACCGATGCGGATGTTGATGGTGCACATATAAGAACATTACTTTTAACTTTGTTTTTTAGACACTTCCCTGACCTAATTAAAGGCGGATACTTGTATATTGCACAACCTCCATTGTATAAAATAAAAGACCCTGAAACAAAAGTGGAAAATTATTATTATAATGAGAAATTTGTTGATGAATATTTTAAGAGCCTGAAAGCAAAGGGCTTTGATGTTGAGAAATTGCATATGCAAAGATATAAAGGATTAGGAGAAATGAATGCAGAGCAGTTATGGGAAACAACAATGGATCCTGAGAAAAGAGTTTTATTGCAGGTAACAATTGAAGATGCAATTGAAGCAGACAGGTTATTTTCAGTATTTATGGGTGAGGTAGTAGAAGGCAGAAAGAACTATATAGAAAAGTATGCCCATGAAGTTAAGAATTTGGATGTCTAGGTGTAAACATGTTTTCAAATAAAATAATAATTGTAACTGGTGGTTCACAAGGAATTGGAAAAACAATTGCGCAAGAATTTTTGAAACAAAATGCAAAAGTGATTGTATTTGATATTAAAAAACCAGATTATAGTGTGGATTATTTTAAAGTAGATGTATCAAAAGAAAATGAAATTATTTCTGCAATGAAAAACATAAAAAACTTAGATATTTTAGTAAATAATGCTGGAATTTATTTTCAAAAAAGTGTTGAAAATACTACTTTGGAAGAATTAGACAAAATTATTGGAATTAATTTTAAAGGTCCTTATTTTATGTGCAAACATTGCTTGACTTTGCTAAAAAAAAGTAAAGGAAATATAATTAATATTTCTTCTGGATTAGGAGTTAAGGCTGAACCAGAATCTTCTGCTTATTGTTCAACAAAAGCTGCTTTGATAATGCTTACAAAATGTCTGGCAAAAGAATATGCTTTAAAGGGAATAAGGGTTAATGCAGTTTTACCTGGACCAATAGATACACCTCTTTTGCGTGCTGCTTTTGGTTCTGAAAAAGAAATTGCAGAATATGCAAAAACTAATCCTATGGGTAAAATTGGTCTGCCTATTGATATTGCTAATTTGGTTTTATTCTTGGCATCAGAAAAAGCTAACTATATTACTGGTGGTACCTATAATGTAGATGGTGGAGAATATATTAGTTAGGGTGTTATTATGGACGAAAAAGAAAGATGGGAAAACTATAGAAAGGCAAATAGCTCTTACCCTCAAGTTCGTGCTATTGAATTGAATAAAATAATTAAATTTGTAGATGCAAAACAAGGGGAAACAATACTAGAATGTGGCACTGGTAATGGTTATTTAACTATTCCGTTAGCTAAATCAGTAGGAAAAAATGGAACGTTAATAAGTTATGATGTAACTAAAGAAAATTTAGAATATGTGGAATATTTGAATAAAGATTTAAAACTAAATATTATTACTAAAGAGCAGCCAAGAAACTATATATTTTCTGAAAAAGATAATAGCATAAATAAAATTGTGTCTATTGCTACTATGCATCATTATGATAACAGAGATAAAAAAACCGGGCACAGTGGGAAATTACAAGCTATGCAAGAATTTTCAAGAGTTCTAAAATCAGGCGGCAAAGTAATAATTGGAGATGTTGCAAATAATACTGATTCGCAAAGATATTTTGACGCAATTAATAACCCTCAATATTGTTATCCAACAGGACATCCACATGATTTCTTTGACCTTAATTTGGCAAAAAAACTGTGCAAATTATCTGGTTTGAAATTTATTTCATTTAAAATTTATTCTACCCCCTGGGTTTTCAAAGACGACAAAGAAGCGATGGATTTTCTGCATACAATTCATAATGCAAAATGTTCTGCAGAGGAATCATTTGAAATTGCAAAAAAATATCTGAAATATACTAAACTAAATAACAAGGTAAAACTTGGCTGGAAATTAGGCTACTTTATTGCAGAGAAAAGGTGATTTAGTGGCAGTAAAAATAACTTACTTTGCACATGGCACTACTCCTGATAATGAAAAAGGATTGTTTTCTGGACAAAATGAAATTGGGTTAAGTAAACTTGGAGTAGAGCAGAGCAAAGGTTTAATTAATTTAATTAAAGATAAACATTTTGATTTGGTTTTTACTTCTGATTTGAAAAGGGGAATAGAATCTGCAGAACTAAGTTTTCCAGGATATAAAATAAATAAGGATAAAAGACTTAGAGAATGTGATGTCGGGGATTTAACTGGAAAAAAAGAACTTCTTGTAGATAAATTTGTTGAAGATAATGACTGTAACAAAAAATTTCCTAATGGTGAATCGCTAAAAGAAGTTGAAATTAGAATAAGGGATTTATTATTAGCTCTTTCTAAAAAATACCCTAATAAGCAAATTGCTATTATTGCACATAAATATACCCAATTGGCGATTGATGTTATAGTAAAAAAGATCAGTTGGGATGAAGCAATAAAGCAAGATTGGAGGACAAAGGTTCCTAAGGCTTGGCAACCTGGCTGGGAATATCTAATAAACTAGGCATAATAGCAAAAGAATAAATTCTCAGAACTCTTATATACTAATTATAGTTGATAATAACTATTTGATAATATTTGTTGGGTGGTGGTGGAATGGAAAAGGAAATTGTTTGTGTTGTTTTAAACGATAACAAAGTAGAGAAAGTAGGTGTAATTAACCCTGAGTCAGGGGATAAGAAACTATCAAGAGAGGTAATATCTGTTTCTGAGGTTATGAATGAAATAAATCAATATAACACTGGTTTTTATTTCTTGAACGAGGAAGGCAAGAAAGTTTATCTTGAAATCTTTGCAGGTAGACTTTTAAGAACTGTTCCTGATGGAAGATACGATGCAGAATTCAAAGATATGAGAAGTTGTAGACTTAGGAATTGATTTCAATTCTTTCTTTTTCTATTTTTTATTTCCTTAGTTAATTACAATATCAAATTAAACCTTCTCCTTCTTATTTTATTTTATGTTCTACGAAATAATTATTTTTCTAGTAAGTATATTTGGGATTCTTATGAGCTTGGCTCATTTCCCTCAGGCCTATAAGATCTGGAAGAACAAGAGTGCAAAGGATGTAAGCCTAATTTCTTATACAATCTTTATGGTTGGAACCTATGTGTGGTTTATTTATGGGCTTTATCTTAATCAATGGCCTGTAATAATAAGTTATGGGGTAGGAGTAATAGGAACTACTTGTGTATTTGTGCTGATATTGGTGTATCGGGGCAAATAGACCTCCTTACCTGTAACAACAGATATTTAAATCTCTTGAATCTATATTTTATGTGATCTGTTTGGATAGCAATCTTTCTGAATACGAACAATATCAAATCCTGGAACACTGGAAACCAGTAAATGAAATGAAGCTAATTAATGCTCTGGTTAAGAATAATACTAAAGAAGGAGAACTATTCTTATTTTTGTATACCAAAATAAAAGAAGCATACAAGAAATTCCCTGATCGTAAGGACAAACAAGACGCTTTTATTCACCCTTTAAATGTGGTCTGGAATCTTAAGAAATCAAAAATAACTGATTATGCTACTTTATGTGCAGGGCTTATGCATGACTATATTGAAGAAAGTGTAGATGTATATGAAAAAACATTGGGTAATAATGACGAAGAAAATACTAAAGCATTAGAAATCTATGTACAAAAACTAATAACAGAATTAAGAGGAAAAATAATTGAATTTTCAAAATCCAATAATGTTGATTTGAATCTTGCTGATGAAATTATAGAAATAATTAAACTTCTAACTCGTAAAAAAAGAGATTTTTATTATAAGTCCATTTCAGGCATTTTTAGCTGCAAAAATGAATTACTAAAAGAAAAAGCAATACAAGTAAAATTGGCAGACCGTATACATAACATACAGTGTTTAAATTCTTTTGAATCTTCTGATAAAGTTTATCAATGTTTTAAGAATATTTTTATTTTGAATAATACAAAAAAATACTTAATGTCTAAATCTGGTTATACTCCGGATTTAAATAATTCTACAATAAAATTATTTAAAAAATGTTGTAAATCTACTTATGATGCTTGTTTACAGGTGTGTAATTTGTCTTTAGATAATGGAATAAAACCAATAGAGTCTATGCTGCAATTGGCATTTTATAAATTTGTTTTTGAACAGCATGGATTAGGGCTAGTAACCTCTTTGGTTAAGGGAGAAGTGCACCCTATGAGATTGTATCGTGAAGTGATTAAAAAATATGATAGTAAATTGCATCAGGAAAAAGAACAATACAAAGAGATTTGTAATAAAGAAATGGGATATTGTAAAAAGTTTTTTTCTGATTTTAATTTTAATGATTCTCAATTAAATGCAATAATAAATTATAAAGATTCTTTTGCATTAAAAGAAGTTATAACTTGTTTATTGTATGATAAACAGTATTCTGTTTTGGGATTTGGTTGTTCAGAATTATGTCATAGAAAGATGATGTGTAAGAATTAAATACTTTCTATCTTTTCATTAAGTAGTTTCATAAACACACTTGGGTAATGTTTTTTCTTGTTCTTTTTTAACTCTTTAAAGGCTTCTTTGTCTGCAGAGAGAATTAAACTATTGGCTTTTTTATCTTTACAATACAGGACAGAAGGTAAGGAAAGAATCCCATACTTTGTTTCCAAATCACAATGCAGTATTAAAGAGTCTTTGTACATTTTGTAATAGTTGGTTTCTTTGTGTGGAAAAATAAGGGGATTTAATTCATAGCTTCCTTTGAAAGAATTATAAAAAGAAATATTTTCTTTTAGTTCTTTAATTGTGGTAAGAGGAGTTCCTAAAATTAAATAAATAAACGGAGTTATTTTGTTTTCTTTTAATTCTTTTAGTTTTAAAATTATTTCTTTTTCATTCATTTTTGCCATCTTTCCCCCTTTATTCAAATCTTTGTCTCTTATCTTTTGAGAAATGGATTCTACTCCGATAAAGAAATACTTTATGTTTGCTTTCTTTGAAGCTTTAATAATGTCTTTGTCGATAAGATCAATTCTTGCTTGTATTGAAAAACTAATGTTATTTAATTTGTTGATAAAAATTTTCCCAAATAATTCTAAGAAATATTTTTTGTTTACGTTTAAATCAGGATCTACAAAGAATACTTTTTTAATCTTTTGTTTTTGTAGCTCTTTTAAATCAGCAATAACCAAATCTGTGGGTTTATATCGCATTTCGTGATTATACATGTGGGGGACACTACAAAAATTACAATTAAATGGACAACCTAGGGTAGCGAAAAGCTGCCTTCTTGTGGCATGATATTTTTTATATGTTTCATTATACTTAGAATATTTTATAATGCTAGGAAGTTTGGCTAATTCTTTATTGCTTATAATAAACGGCTTAGAAATATTGGTTTTTGTGCATAACCCAGGAACAATTTTATTTTTTTGTATAAGTTTAAGGAAAGGTATTTCTCCATTTCCTCTAATTACATAATCTGCATCAGAATGCTTTAAAATGTCTTGCGGGAAAAGCCAGGCATATATCCCACCCGCAACTACTTTTGAGTTTGGAGAATACTTTTTTACTAATTCTATATGTTTTAAATCATTTTTTAAAGTGTAACCAGTAGTTCCCACTCCTATAAAGTCATATTTTTTCTTTAGTGCCTTTTTCAGAGGGGCTTGGCTGTTTTTGTATGTGTTTGATGGAAAGTAATCTGCTTCTATGCCATTAGATTCTAGATAAGAGGCTATACTTAATAATCCTGGAGCAGGATAAGTATAATTTTTATCTAAGTTGTCTCTTTTATTTTTGTATGGTTCAATAAGTAAAACTTTCATAATAATTCACCTTTATTTTTATTATATTTTTTATATAATCTTTTCGTAATTTCTTGCTTAGGAAAAGCTTTTAAAAGAAAGCCTTATATACTGGGTTTTTCTTCTTTATTTATGGATAAAGTAAATATAAAAAATACTGCCTTCCTGGTAATCGATGTTACTAACTTTTGTTGTTCTGAAGACAATGAAATCCCTAAATATAAAGTCTATTTTTCCAAAATAAGGAAAATGGTCCCAAAGTTAAAGAAAGTAATAGAAAAATATCCTGGAGAGGTAGTTTACATAAAAACAAAACCTTGGAAAAAAGAAAACCTTTCTGATAATTTAAACGAACTTTATAAAAATCCTCTAATAAGTTATTATTCAAAAGACAAAACCGGAAAAGCAGAAGAATTCTATTTATTAAAGCCAAATAAAAAAGATAAGGTCTTTGAGAAGAACACTTATGATGCTTTTTCTAACCCTGAATTTGATAAATACCTAAGGAGTAAGAAAATACAGACATTAATTATTACTGGTGTCTTTGGAGCTGGCTGTGTTAATGCAACTATCAGTTCTGCGTTCTCAAAAGGCTATAGATTAATAATCTTAAAGGACCTAATAGAAACAACAGATGTAAAATTAAGACAAGATTTACAGAAACTGTTAAAAACCTACACCTGGCCAGTGATGTATGGAGAAACATTAATTTCAAAAAAAATGAAATTCCGTTAGCCCCTGAAACAATTTGTTTTTCTAACAAATTGATTTATTGGTAAAACAATAAATTCTAAAGAACTGCTTCAAAAGAAGTGATAATAATCATAAAGTTTGTGTGTAAGAAGTGTGGTGGATGTAGTACTGATTTTGGCCCTATGAATAATCTGCCTATTTTTACAAGCGAGATTTATATACTAAAAAAGGAAGCTAAGAAAAGGAAACTAGATTTAGGAATAATTCCATTGGATGTTTTCTATGATAAGAACGTAGATTTGTACTTTTCAAGCTCTTTTGCAATGTCGCAAAACCCTTGTAAATTTTTAGTAAATAACTTGTGTACAATTTATGAAATAAGACCCTGGACTTGCAGAATGTATCCTGTTGTTTTTGACCCTTTTATTAAAGACTTTAAACTTGATAGAAAGTGTAAATATACAAAAGAAGTAGCAAACCAGGAAATAAGTAAAAAGACAATTAAAGAAATATTTGGAGAAACTACTTACATTGCACTATTGGAAGTGGAAAAACACCACAGATTACTATACAAATACCTTGAAAAAGTGTTTAAGACAAGAGAAATACAGGAAATAAAGTATTATAATAAAAAAATGAAAGTTCTGCCTTTTTTTGAATATTTAACAACGCTAAAGATAATAGAAAAAGAAGATAAGGAAATTATTGACTCTTATTGTAAGAAGAACTAAAAACAAACTATTTAATACTCTTTATTACCTATTTATAGTGAATTTATGATTTTGATGGTGATATTATGAATAAAGATATATGTTGTCCGAAATTTAATCCTAAACCGTTTAATGGAAGGGAAGTTACTCTGGAGAATAAACTTTTTGTTAAAAATAACGTTTGTTGTTTTTTCCATATTCCTTTGAATTTTGGATCTGTAATAACAAAAATGATGGCTAAAGTAAAAGAAAACAAAGCAGAAATGGATGATTATAAAGAATGGTTGTTGCTTTCCTTAGAAGTGTCAAAATGGAAAAGTGAGCAATACTTGGCAGTAAAGAAACCTGTTCAAGGAATGGATAATGTAGAAATATCTGGCACCTTTTTAACAAGGGTTTTTGATGGTCCTTATAGAGACGCGGGAAAATGGTATAAGGAAATGCAGGAATATGTAAAAGTAAAAGGAAAAGAAGCAAAGAAGATTTACTTCTACTATACAACTTGTCCTAAATGTGCAAAGAAGTATGGGCATAACTATGTTGTATTATTTGCAGAAATTTAATTGGTGATATTTGTGACTGTAATGCTTAGTAAAAAGACGATTATTGCTATTGAAAAAGCAAGAGCAAGAATCAAAGCAGGAAATTATTTTGCTGTTGAAGAAATGCGTAAAAGATTGGATTTGAATTAAAAATATTATGTGGGTGACTTTTATGAAAATATATTTTGCAGGCTCTGTTTGTGGTGGACGGGCTGATCAAGAATTGTATTTGGATATAATAAAAGAGTTGCAAAAATATGGTACTGTATTAACTGAACATATTGGGAGAAAAGAGTTATCTTCTTATGGTGAAACTAGATATACTGAAGATTTTATATTAACAAGGGATGTTGATTGGATAAAAGAATCAGATGTTATTGTTGCTGAGGTAACACAGCCATCTTTGGGTGTAGGATATGAACTTGGAGTTGCGGAATCTTTGGGAAAGAAAGTTTATTGTTTATATAGATCACAAGAAGGAAAAAGGTTGTCGGCAATGATAAGAGGGAATAACAAGTTTATAGTAAAAGATTATTCTTCTTTAGATGATGCAATAAAAATAATTGTAGAGCTTTTTAAAAAGTGATTATTATGAAGAAAGTAATTATTGTTCATGGTTGGGATGGAAGTCCCAAAGAAGGGATGCATTCCTGGATGAAAAAAGAACTTGAAAAAAAAGGGTTTGAAGTAATGGCTCCAAAAATGCCAAGTCCTGCAAAACCACAAATAGAAACATGGATTCCGTTTTTGCAGAAAACAATTAAAGGGCTAGATAAAGATACTTATTTTATTGGTCATTCTATAGGGTGCCAAGGTGTTCTGAGATATTTGGAAACACAGGATAAAGAAATTGGTGGGATTGTACTAATTGCCCCCTGGATGCATTTGGATTTAAACACAATTGCTGAAGAAGGAGAAGAATCAGTTAAAATTGCAAAACCGTGGATGGAGATTCCTATAAACTGGGTAAAGATAAACAAATTAACAAAGAAATGTGTTTGCATATTCTCAAATAATGACCCCTATGTTCCTTTAGAAGAAAAAGAAATATTTATGGCTAAGTTAAATGCAAAAATCATTGTAGAAAAAAATAAAGGCCATTTCACAGAAGATGATGGCGTAAGAGAGAATAAAACCGCAGTGGAAGCACTTCTTGCTTTTGTGAAGAAATAGATTATTTACTTTGAGATAATCAGATCATATTAAATATCTTGCGGTACTTTTAAATATTTATGAATACGCAAATAAGTCTGAAGTTATCTGATAAACTATTTGATTTAGCTAGAGAATATTCTGAAGAAAAAGGTTATACAAATATGCAAGAATTTATCAGGGAACTAATAAGAGAAAAACTATTTGAAAAGGAACAGGTATCTGGGGTTTGCACTTCTTTGGCAAGCGAAAAAGCTTTAGCAAAAAATTGGCTTAATAAGGAGGAAGATAAGGCTTGGGCACATTTACAAAAGGTGAAATAGTATTATTTCCGTTTCCTTATACTGATCAGAGTTATCAAAAATTACGCCCTTGCCTTGTAGTGTCTAATGAAATGAAAAACGATGTTTTGTTGTGCCAAATAACATCACAAAACATTAGTAAAGATTCTTATTCTATAGAACTAGGAAAAAATGAAACTGAAAATGGCTCTTTGTTAATTGATAGTTATATTAGAGCAAATATGCTTTTTACTGCTGATAGCTCGCAGATAGTGAAAAAAATATGCAACATAAAAACATCAAAATATTCCTTAGTAGTAAAAAAGATAATTGAAATTATATCAAAAACTTGAGTAAGCGATGTTTATGATTACTGTAAAAATAGCAGAAACTAAAGAAGAAATAGAACAGGCTTTTATGATAAGGGAAGAAGTCTTTATCAAAGGCCAAAATATACCAAGAGAAATAGAAATGGATGGTTTAGATAAAGACGCAATTCAGATAATATTATATTACTCTAATTCAAAAGAAAAAAATAAGCCTGTTGGTTGCGGTAGAATTAGAATAATAGGTAAGAACGCAAAGTTAGAAAGGGCTGCAGTCCTAGAAAGCTTTAGGGCACAAGGGTTTGGGAAAGAAATTATAAAATATATGGTTAAGTATGCAAAAGAAAAAGGCTACAAAGAAATCTATCTGAATGCACAATACCATCTGTTAGACTATTATAAGAAACTTGGATTCAAAGAAGTAGGAGAGCCCTTTGAAGAAGCAGGAATAAAGCATATAAAACTGGTTCTTGTACAATAAAGAATATAAACTAGTTTAGTTATTTCTTTTTATGCTTGGAATTGCTAGTATTACTTTGGTGGATTTTTTAACAAAACTAAAACCTTTGATTTGGTTTACTATTGGAATTGTCATTTACTCTATATTTATTTTTAAGTTTTATAGGTTTGTAGCAAGAAGAGATATCTTTAGCTTAAATCTGGGTAAGTATAATAATCGTGATAGGGGATTCTTTTTTTACGTTTTTGAAGTATTTTTTTATCTTTTGGAACACATTCTGATTTTGCCGATATTTATCTTTTTTTGGTTTATTGTATTTGTAGTATTAATTTCATTTTTAACTGATAGTTTAACTGCGGTAAACGTTTTAGTTGTTGCAATGTCTTTAGTTGCATCAATCAGGGTAACTGCTTATATTACTGAGGATTTATCTAAGGACTTAGCAAAAATGTTGCCTTTTGCATTATTAGGCATTTTTTTAATTGATATTAATTTTTATTCTTTATCTCATGCACTATCTATTATTACTTCTCTTCCAGCATTATGGCTTAATATGGTTTACTATTTTGTATTCATAATCGCCTTAGAACTGATATTAAGATTATTCCATGGTTTTATTAGTATACTTTCCTATAAAAAAGAAGAACCTGTTGAAGAATAATTTTTGTGTGATGTTATGGAAATAGAAGTAGATTATACTCCAAGCCCTAGAGACCACTTCTTTATATCAATAAAACTAGGGGGAAATAAATATGATTATTGAAATAGATCCTAATCCCTCAAATTCAAAAAATAAGAATAACTATTTTATTTCTGTTAAATTAAACAAGAAGAAGTGGCTATCATTTGACAATACAACTAAAGGGCACAGAATCATGATGCAAGTATTAAAAGAAATTAAACCTCAACCAAAAAATAAGAAAATTAATGGCAAATGGGATGTATTAATAATCAAAAATAGAAAACTTATTGATAAATACAAAGTAAAATGGATTGATATGGATAAGTTAGATTGGATCAATGATGAAATTTGGGATACTGTTTGGACAAAGCCAATAACAAAAACCGTTTCAGATAAACTGTTGAAGTATTCACAATTTGTTTCTGATAATTATCAAGAGCTATATAAACACAAAGATAAAATGAAAGAGTTTGAATCTTTTTTGAAAGAAATAATGAAAACGTATTGCTAACTGCTGTTTTTTTGGCAATAACACCATATTAATATAAAGTTAATGTTATATTAATATAGTATTAAGGTGGTTTTATGGTTCAAAGTATAATAAATATATCTTCTGATACAAATATGGTTCTAAATGTAATAAAAGCAAAATATGGCCTTAAAGATAAAAGTCAGGCAATAAATGTTATGGCTGAGCAATATAAAGAAAAATTGCTTGAGCCACAATATAAACCTGAATTTTTAGCAAAAATAAAAAAAATCGAAAAAGAGAAAGGAATAAAGGTCAAAAGCTTTGCGAAAAGATATGGTTTAAGTGATTAAAGATGTATTCTTTGTTTGTTAAACCCTACGCTGATAAAATATTTAAAAAACTGGGTAGTAGGGATAAACAAGAACTAATTAATATTTATAAGAAAATAACACAAATACAGGAAAGTCCAAATCGGAATTATAATTTTTTACATTCCCCATTACAAAGCTACCAACATGTTCATGTAAATAAAAGCTTTGTACTTATTTTCAAAATATTTCATAATAAAAAACAAGTAGAAATTTATTCTTATGAACATCACGATGATGTCTATCTTGGAAAATGGGTTGAATAAAAAAGCTAAGAAAAATTAGTTGTGGTTTATTCAAGCTTAATCATATCTATTTGCATTATCGTACCAAATAACTAAGAAAGATTTGTTTTTTACTTTTTTTGAAATCTCTAAAGTAATAGCTAATCCTGCTCTGGTACTTTTGCCATATTTTCTTTTTGGAATTGAATCCCAGTGTGGTAGACTTGGCGCGTTTTTAGAAGTAATTTTTTTGTAATTAGCATCTTGTTCTTTGTCACTTACTAAATACACATCATCAATTAAATTTTGATTTATTGCATGTGTAATATGTGGAAATATAATTCCTTGATAACTTGTACCTCTTAGTTTGTGTTTGGGTAAGGTGCCTGGTTTAATACCATATTTTTTTTCATATTTTCCAGGATATAGTTGGTCATAAGCAACTGCGGATTGAAATGACTCAAACGCAACTATTTTTGCTCCTCTTTTTTTGAATATTTTTCCAGGCCCTAAAATAGAAGAACCATTTCCTACTGCAGGAATATAATAATCGATTTTGTCTTTAGTTTCTTTTGCAATATTGCATAATGCATCTAAAGTTATTTGGTTGTCAGAAAACCCAGCATCTGTTTTTCTGCCCATAGAGTGGTTAAGATAAACAAATCCTTTGTCCCATGGTTTAAACTCTTTTAGAAACTTTGGAAATCCAGCAATATAATCTTTTTCAGGTGTAAAATAAATCTTTGCTCCATAATCTGTAATCACTTTAATTATTGCCTTATCTATTCCTTTAGGAATAGCAACATGCGCTTTATAGCCTAGCTCTTTTGCTATGCCCGCAAAAGATGCTCCAGCAGTTCCTGAAGATGTTTCAAACACTTTTGCCCCTTTTTTTAAAACTCCTGTTTTTTCATAATGTCGAAATAGTGCAAGGTATACTCTGTCGTAATGGCTTCCAAAAGGATTAGAACACTCTTTTTTTAGAAAGATCTTGTTGTTGTTTGGAACCTTGCCTTTATATTCTATTAGCGGGGTATTTCTTATTTTTGTTATACTGTTTTGTTCCATATTAAATCATACTGACAAACATTTAATAAAATTGTGCAAAAAGAATTACTTTTTGGCAACTTTTGTCCAAAGGTATTTGAAATATGCCTTATAACTTTCTGCAATATCCTGGTTTTCTATGGCAAAAGCGAAAAGTTCTTTTCCATAAGAGTAATTAACTACTTTGTTGCCGTGAATGCCAATAACTACTGGGTTTGCGCTGAATTCTTTTGGTAAAAACTTTACTTCTTCGGAAACCCATGGCTTTATTTTGCCTTTCATTTCTGCACGTAGTATGTTGTAAAGCTTTATCCCTTTGGCTACTCTTTTTTTATTCCACATTGCAAAAAAAGAAGGATATTTTTTTGGAACATAACGTCCAGAACCAATCCAATAAATTTCTTTATAGTTTAAGGAATCATCCCAAATTGTTTTTATTCCTTCTTTGCCTCTAAAGATTTCTCCATTTATTGTTGGCTGGCAAGAATTAAATTTTTTAATTAGTTCAGGTATTTGTTTCTGTGCTTCTTTTTTAATTTTTACTAAATTGTTTTCCTTATCTTCAATATAACTTATGATTTTCTCTGGACTTGTTGTCTTAAATAATCTCTTTTTGTTTTCTTGTATATATGTAACTAGCCCCCGCTCAATAAGTTTATTTAAAATATCATAAATGTTTCTTCGTTCAATACCTGTTTTTTCGTGGATTTTTGCTATGTTTGATAAACCTAGATCAAGCAATACAGAATAAACTTTTATTTCGCCTTTGGAAAGCCCAATTTTTGCTAATATTTCTATATCCATAATAAAAATTACTACCAAAATGTTTATAACTTTGGTGTTGTTACAGTACCACAAATACATATATACTGCTGGAGAGCCAGAGATATTATGGACAAAAAAATCAAACTTTATCTTTCCCTCGGCATAATCTGTTTTGTGGTTATAATGGGATTAATTATTATATTTGGTGTGACAAATAAACCACTATTTGCATTGACAACTGATAACAACTCAACAGAGGAAATTAGGCTGGCTTGGATGAATAGCTGGGCAGAAAGTGCAATACCTGCAATAACAATGGAACATACTGATTTTGCAAAAAATAATGGTTTAACTATAAATTATATGGGGTTTCAGTATGGCCCCCCTATGGTAGAGGCTGGGGTGGCTGGGAATGCAGATGTGTTGTTTGTGGGAATACTTCCCGCAATAAGTCTATTATCAGCATCTGATAATTGGGTTATAGTAGGTAGGTTAGGTTATTTTCAAAATTCTTTAGTTATAAGAGCGGATTTGAATATTAATTCCATATCTGAGTTAAAAGAAAAAAAGATTGCTTTGCCTGTGGCTACCGGTCCACATCCTGTGGTATATAAGTTGCTGCAAGATAATGGTTTAGACCCTGAGATAGATTTAACTTTGTTAAATATTAAACCCTCTGATATGGGGGTTGCATTTCAAACTAAACAAATAGATGCGGCATCTTGGGGGGAACCACTGGTAACAATATTTGCAAAAAATAAAATTGCTTATCCTCTTATTTCTTGGACAGATATTGCGGTAATAATTTTCAATAAATCATTTGTTGAAAAAAACCCAGAAGAAGTAAAATTATTTTTGAAATCTTTGAAAGAGTCTTTTTACTATTTTTCACAAAATAGTGACGAGATTTTCAAAATAGCACCACAAGAAACCGTTTTTGATTACAACTTAATAAGAGAAATCACCTTAGTTGAACCAAACTATTTTGCAAAAAGTTTAGGAGATATTAACTTTGATATACCTAAAGACTGGATACCAATAATGCAACAAAAAGCAGATTTTGAATACAACGAAGGCTTTTTTAAAAAACTAGTTGATGTTAACAAAAATATTGATTTAAATTTTGTGCCTGAGTGATATTTTTGCAAAAAATAATAAAAATAATAATTTCTATTTTTGCATTTTTGTTTTTGTGGCAGTTAGTGTCATTTTTGTCAAATAGTATTTTTTTGCCGGGCCCAATAAAAATAATTTATTTATGTTTTAATATGGTTGTTACTGGAGAAATATTCAAACATATGTTTTTAAGTGTAAGAAGAGTTGTCTTTGGCTTTTTGTGTGGATTACTTTTTGGTTTTATTACTGGGCTTATATTTGGGCTTACTGAATTAGGGGATTATTTTACTTCAATATTAGAAATATTTAGGCCTATTCCACCGATTGCTTGGATCCCTTTGGCTATTCTTTGGTTTGGAGTAGGGGATTCTTCATCAATATTTATTATTTTTATTGCTGCATTTTTTCCTGTATTTACAAATACTCTTTTTGGAATAAAATCCTTGCCAAAAATATATTCTTACATTGGAAAAAACTTATCACTAACAAAAATGCAAAAATTTTGCCATATTACTTTGCCTTTTGTTTTGCCATATTCTTTTGTTGGTAGCAGAGTAAGTTTAGGGTTAAGTTGGATGGTAGTAATTGCTGCGGAAATGATTTCTGCTAGCTTTGGGTTAGGTTATTTAATAGAAGTGAATAGGTCATTAATGAATACCGATTTAGTTATTGCTACAATGTTATTTATTGGATTAACTGGTTTTTTGTTGAACAAAATTTTATCTTTAATAGAAAAAAAAGTAATTTATTGGAAGGGCGTTTCGCATGCTTGATAAAAATATATTTCTTGCAGTAAATGAATTAAGCTATAGTTACAAAGATGCAGAAAAAAACAAAGTCTTTGAAAATATTTCTTTTGAGTTGAAAGGAAATGAAATAATCGCCATTTTAGGAAAAAATGGCTGTGGAAAAACAACTTTGTTTAATGTTATTGCAGGGTTTTTAAAACAGGATGGGGGGCAAATAAAGTATTCTAAAGAAATAAGAAAAAAATCGGTTGCGGTTGTTTTTCAAGAATATAGCCTCTTAGATTGGAAAACAGTTTTTGATAATGTTGCTTTGGGATTAGCTTCTAAAAAGTTAAATAAAGAAGGAATAGCAAAAATAGTAGACAAAAATTTAAAATTGTTTGATTTATGCAAATTAAAAAATAGGCTGCCTATGCAACTATCTGGTGGTCAAAAACAAAGAGTGGCTGTAGCTAGGGCGTTTATTTCTGGGGCAGAAATATTATTATTAGATGAACCATTTAGCTCTTTAGATTATTATGGGAAAAATAAGTTAGAAGATGATTTGTACAAAATAATCAGAAAAGAAAAAAAGGGGGCAATATTAATTACTCATTCTGTTGATGATGCTATTTTTTTTGCAGATCGGATTTTATTGATGAACTCCAAAGGAATTTATGGTATTGTAAATGTTAATCTGCTAAAACAAAGAACACAAGAAATAAAGACAAATAAAGCCTTTTTAAAGATAAAAAAAGAGGTTTTTATAAAAATGGTTTAGCTCTTACTTTACAAAAGTAATAAAAATTAAACTCTACTAAATGTAATTATGGAAAACTTTGGAGAAAATGTAAAAATAATTTCTCTTGAGCCTGGCACTTGTACGGATATTGCTTGCCAACATTTCATAAAAACTGTTTTTTCAAAAAAAGCAGACATAATTTATGTTAAATCTTATCAGAAATTAATAAACTTGGCAAAGAAAGAAAAAAATTCAATTATTTTATTGCCACACATTAATCCCCTTTGTATAAAATTAGAACACGACTCAAATTGGAAAACACACACAGATTTGGTATTTTCATTACAAAACCCTCCATTATATCTTGCAAAAAATAATTTGAAGGAGCAGAATAATAAGTGTGCAACAATACCAGTATTAAAATGGTTAGTGAAACCTGAAAATTTTATCTTTGTTTCTGCAAAAAATACCCAAGAAGCAGCAGAGATAGCAAAAAAAGGAATATGTACTTATTGTATTACTAATGAAAATGGAGTTAAAAAGAATCCCCTTACAATTGTAAAAGAACTGAAAAAAATATTGGTTACTTGGATTATATTTAGTTATATTGGGTGATTTATTTAAGTAATGGCAAGTCACCACAAAATCTTTGTATGTCGCTGTCTTGTCCTATTGCTCCAATGCCAATTACTTTAACTTCTTCGATTGGCTTTCCTTTTACTCTTTCTATATACTCTTCATAGCTGGTGGTGGATTGGCCTTCTGTGGTAAAAACCATGTATTTTAAATTAAACTTTTTTGCACGTTTAAGCAATTCTGGCCAAGTTCTATTATGTTGTTTCATAATAAGTATTGGGATTTTTGTTATTGGAATATATTTGAAAAAATAGCCCTCTATCTCTGGCCCTAACACATCTTCTGCTCCATTAAAAAGACCGGATGCAATGCATGCTGCAGAGTTTGCTAATAATCCGGGCCCTAAAGTATCGTCTAATATAATCGCTACTTTCATAATTACCCCTAAAATTAATTATGCATCATACAAATTAAAATAATATGCCTGTAATAACATAATATGGAAAATAAATATGTAACTACTATTAAAGATGCACAAAAGACATTGAAGTACTTTGCAGAAAGAAATGGCTGGAAAGATACTCCTAATATAGATAAATTTGATCATCTGCATGAAGAACTAATCGAAATGTCACAACTGCTGAGATACAAAGACGAAGAAGAAAGAATCCAAATAATAAAAGAAAAAAAAGAAGAGTTTGTGGATGGAATAGGGGATTTGTTCTTTGGAATGTGCAGACTGGCAAATCAATTAGATGTGGATATAGAGGAAGCATTTAATCAAGTAAAAAAAACCATCTTTGAGAGATACAATGGTGCAGACTCAGAAAAAACAAAGAAATAAAACAAAGCAGGGGTAATTTTCTCCCGGTTTTGTTTCCTTACTTGTTATTTTTGTAAAGAATAGTATTATAAATACCAAATTTTTATTATAAATATGGTTGGATTATCACCTGTATCTGCTCACATAAAATCCTATGGCACAAAATATCGGACCTTATATGCAATGTCCTTTTTGGTTCTGTTTTTTGCATTATTTGATGGGCTCTTGGGTTACTTAGTCCCTTTATTGATAACTAACTCAGGGATTTCTAAAACTATGATGGGATTTATTTTGGGTACTTCCTCAATGTTTGGATTTGTTTTTGATATATTACTGTGTAAAGCTATAAAGAAAACTAGTCTAAGAAGGCTTTACATAATTTTATTTGTAATTTGTGCAGTATATCCATTAATACTATATCATGCAAGTACAGTGTGGTTATATATTCTTGCGATGGGTGTTTGGGGCCTTTATTATGATCTTTTCAATATTGGTAGGTATGATTTTGTTGGAAGAAATTTTGATACTTCTGAACATGCACATAGTTTTGGAATTTTGGGTGCTTTTTCGGGATTAGGTTATTTGTTAGTTCCGTTTTTTGCAGGCTTTTTGATAAGCAAGACAATTAATTTTATTCCATTTATTTGGGCATGGATATTTTTATTTGCTGTAGTTATCTTTTTTATTTTTGTATTGGCTTTCCTAAAAAAAGATAAAAAAGCAGTGGTGGAAAAAGAAAAGAAAACAAAACTAAAATTTAGTGAATTATTTATTTGGGAAAGGATTGGAAAAGTTATTTATCCTGTTCTTATTTTGACAGTTTTATTGAATGTTATTAATGCTGTTTTTTGGACTGTTGGTCCACTACTTATAGCTAGCTGGACAGACTTAGGAGTTTTTAGTTCCTTGTTCCTTGCTGCATATCTTTTCCCTCCTTTGTTTGTTGGCTGGTTTGTAGGGATAATTACAAAAAAATTCGGAACCAAAAAAACAGGGAATGTGTGTTTATTGATTGGGTCTTTAGCATTGGCGAGTTTCTTTTTAGTACAAAATCATATTGTTATATTGGTTCTTACTTTTATTTCAGGTTTTTTTATTAGCTTAGCATATCCAGCAAATAATGGTACTTATGCAGATTATATTGAAGAGTCAGAAGTTGTTGCTGCTGAAATAGAATCACAAGCAGACCTAGCAACAAATTTAGGGTATGTGATTGGACCTATACTGGCAGGATTTTTTGCAGATGTATTAGGAAATGTTGCAGCATTTTCAGTTATTGGATTAATAGGTGTGTTTGTAGCAATATTGTTGTTAATTATAACCCCAAGAAAAATAACAATAAAATTAAAAAAGGCAAAACAACTTAAAGCTTAAAAAAGCGTTGACAAAAGATGTCCTACCAAATAAGTAATTATCAAAACAACAATCGCAATTAGAACATGTTCTCCAATTAATTTTAAAGGGTTTTCAGTTCTTATTTTTGCAATAATTATGTTTGCAATAATTAAAATTAATAAGCCCCATGCTACTGCTATTATGGTTGCAAGTCTTAATGGTAATAAAAGGAAAGGAATTAGAAAAGATGCAGCAACAATAAGCTTTGAAAAGAAAGTGCTAATTGTTTCCACCCACACTGTTTTTTCTGGAACCTTTTTTCTGACTCTTTCGATATATGTATTCCTAAAGCATCAGAAAGTGCATCTGCAATTGCAATTGTAATAATTCCAGTGATTATTGCTGCAAAAGAGGCTGTTGCAAAATAAAGGCCGATAATTAATCCAAGTGTAGTAATAACACCAGATGTTAATCCAAAAAAGAATCCACTATTTAATTTCATAAAATCAACTATAAACAATAACCCTTGGATATTTATAATATTATTTCTTTGCAATATTCCAAAGTATGTCAAAGAAGTTTTTATTGCTTTTATAAACATCATCGCTTGTAATTGCTATTGCCATTGGTTGTTCTGTCCAAATAAATGTCATTGTTTTATTTCCATAAATTAAAACAGTAGAAGGGAAGTCATATTTTTTTGGAAGAAATTTCATACTAATCAATTTTCTGTTATAGCTATTTACGGAATCTCTTACCTTTTCATTGTAAATCATACTTACTTTTATTCCCTGCTCTGCTCTTTTTGCATTCCACACTCTTTGGTAAACCGGAAATAATCTAATAAAATGTGTTTGAGCTCCATATGCAAAGATTTCTTGTTTTTCTTTTAAAATTTCTTCAAATGCTGTTTTTATTGCTCTTTTGCCTTTGTAAATTGTTGCGAATTCTTTTGGTTTGCTTGATGAAAATTTATCCATTAATTCAGGAAGAATTGTATCTAAATCTTCTTCTTTTTCTTTAAGGAGATCTTTTAGACGTGTTGGGTTTACTGGCTCAAAAAATTTCTTTTTATCTTTTCTAATATAAGTTGCTAAGCCTTTATCTACAAGTCTTTCTAAAGCATCATAAACATTGGTTCTGTTTACTTCACTTTTTTTTGTAATTTCTCCGGCATTAGCAATTCCTAAGCCTAGCAGAGCCAAATATACTTTTGATTCATTCTCGCTTAGACCTAAATCACGAAAAATTTTTGTATCCATAAGGAAAATTAGTTACAATATATATTTAATTGTTGTGGTAATTAGTACAACAAAAGCATATGTACTGCCCTGAATACAAGTATGTTATGGTGGTAATATGAATAAAGTTTTATTATATTCAATAATTTGTTTATTTGCTGTTGTAATTGTGTGTACTATTGGAGTAAATATAAACCCTTACTTTGGGTTAACCGAGGAACAAAATTTGGAAATTGGAGCAATTATTCCTTTGACAGGTGCATTAGGGGATTTTGGAGAAGAAATACAAAATGGAATTGACTTAGCCGTAGATGAAATAAACAAAAAAAGTAATATAAAAATAAAAGTGTTTTATGAGGACTCGGTTGGAAACAATACTGGTGCAGTAAATGCTTATAATAAATTAGTTGGAACAGATGGAATAGAATTGATAATTACTTCTTATGGAGATACAGTATTGTCTGTTGCTCCTTTAGCAGAGCAAGATAAAGTAATTGTTTTCTCTGCGGGAGGTGGATCTCCTTTGATTAGCTCGGCAGGAGATTATATTTTTAGAAATAATATCCTTGTTCAGGATGAAGCAAAAGTTATTTCCAAATATTTAATTGACAATGGAATAAACGAAATTGGTGTGCCAATATTAAATACACAGTCTGGAACAAGTTATTTTGATGGATTCAAAAATGAATATGAAAAAATCGGTGGTAAAATTGTTGTTGCAGAAAAATTTGTGCCAGATAATATGGAGTATAAAGAATTTCTTTTGAAAATGAAAGAGGCAAAGTTAGAAAACTTGTTTATTATTCAATCTGCATCACAAACAATTGCGATGATTAAACAAAGTGAGGAGTTAGGCATGAAATTTAATTATTTTGGTGGCTACACAATAGAAAGACAGGAAGTTCTGAAAATACCTGAATTAGAGGGGGCCAGATACACCCATTTTTTTGATTTATCTAATAAAAAATCAAAAGAATACAATGATGGCTTCTTGTCTAAATACGGAGAAATTCCAACGGGAGCATCTGCATTAGGATATGATGTAGTGTATATGTTAAAATTAGCTTATTATAATTGTGGAAAAGTAGATACTGATTGTATAAAAAAAGAGTTATATAAAATAAAAGATTTTGATGGTGCAAGTGGAATATCTACAATGAATAAAGATGGAGATACTGTAAAAGAAATAATTATGAAAACTATAAAAAATGGGGCTTTTGTAAAACTTAAGTAGTTCCTATTCTTTTATTTATTTATTCTATTTAATGTATATTATGTACTTAACTTTGGAAACAGTAAAGGAATATGAAAAGGCAAAGAAGATTGGTCTTAATAGATTTGAAACTACTTTTGATTTGGGACTCTCAACACAAACTATCTCTATTGCTGATTTTTTGTCCCTATTAAGCAATTGTCCAAAAATAAGAAATGAAGATATTGTTTTTTATGATGAAAAAAAGAAAGAAGGATTTAAGTTACATATTGCAAATGAAAAGGGCATATTTTCATTAAGAAAAGATAAAGAACAGAAACCAATCTTATACATAAACGCAGTAAAAATGAATGTGTTTAAGGATTGGGGTTTAGATACTTATAATGAAAATGTAATTAATAATTTAGAAATAAAACCAACTGATTTTGTATTGGAAGTTTGTACTGGTGCAGGATATAAAACAAATATACTTATCGAAAAAGCAGAAAAAGTAATTAGTGTTGAAAAAAGTGAAGAAGTTTTGGAATTAATGGAATACAATCCTTATACAAAAGATTTGCAAAAAAAACAGAACTTGGAAATAATCAACGATGACGCAGTAAATTTTGTTAAGAAAACAAAAGAAAAATTTGATAAGATTTTACATGATCCTCCTACTTATAAATTTGCTCCTGAATTATATCATGAAAATTTCTATAAAGATCTTTACAATATTGCAAAAGATGGTTGTATTTTATTCCACTATACGGGAAACCCAGGTAATAAATTTAGAGGGCATGATTTAGTAAAAGCAACAATAGAAAGAGCAATAAGTGTTGGCTGGAAATTAATTAAGAAAGAAGATTTAGGTGCTTATTTTAGAAAGTGATTTCTGTGGAGTCAAAAATAATTAATTATTTAGGTCAATTAAGAATTTATTCTCTTTTGGATCTAGTTTTTTTATTATTGGCAGTAAAAACAACAGCACTTTCTTTTTTTGGAATTATTATTTTACATATCGGGTTTTTGCTTTTTCTTGAAGAAAATCACGCTCATAAAAACAGAGTAAAATTTCCGAAATATTTGTGGATTTTATTTTTTATTGTGGGAGCTATACTGTACCCAAGTTATTGTGTTGTGGGATATTTAATTTTTAGTTATTTGTATACTAAGAAAAATAAACCTTATTTTGGGGCTTTTGCTTCGGTATTCAGGGGATTACAGAATTATGTTTTGTTTTCAGGAATACTTGGATTTTTTAATATTTATTCTATTGGAATAGGGTTGTTATTTTTTATTAGAAATGCCCTGGGCGACTTTAGGGATATTGTTAAAGATAAAAAAGAAAACACACAGACTTTACCAGTTATTTTGGGATTTAAAAAAGATTACAAATATTTGCATTTGATTTTTTTACTAATAACAACAACAATTTGGTGGTATTTTTCAGGAATATATTTTATTTGGTTAATTGTGGGATATATTATTGAAATTGGCACATATTGGCTAACCCCTAGATAAAGAAAAATATATTAACTAATTTGTCTTATTTTTTATATGGCTCACGAAATTGTATTACTTGATGGTTGTAAAGATTTTGCTCCTGGAAAGGTATTAGCTGGTGTTTTAGACCACATGGCAAGTATAGTAGGTACTATTCATGCGGATAAAACAGCAGGTCAATTAGATATGGAAGGGTATAATGTTGTTCGTGATTTGGTAAGAAGATCATTTGATTCTCATAGAGGGCAAATACAAATTGAAGCACTAGTGGGGGTCTTAGACTATAACTCTTTAGTACAATCTAAACCAAAAGAAGCGAGATTTATTGTGCTTGTTCCAGAGGATTTGTATGCCCTTAATGGTGGGCACCCAACAAATTGGGTTCATGGTGCGTATTTCTCAAAAACATCAAATAGCAAAGATGTAGTAGTAATATCTACTGCGAGATTTTATACTAATGGTAAATTTGATCCTATACATTTTAGACATGTAATGGCTCACGAACTTGGCCACATGTTTGGAGCAACAAAAAAAGGTAGAAGGAATACTTACGAATTATTGGGACCGCACTGTTCTAATGATTGTATAATGAGGCAAGATGTAGATGTGGGGTCTGGAAAAGATAGAGCCCATGATATGCACAGAAAAGGAACAACTTTTTGTAATGACTGTAGAAGAGAAATGATAAAATTGCATAGGCCAAGGTAATAGTTATGAAAAAATATACTACAAATGAGGATGGTTGGTTCTGTGGGTATTGGAATAACTCTCCTTTACAAATAAAGTATTCTGAAAATAGGCCTTTGAAAAATGAAGATGCACATTGCCATAAGGATTTTGCAGAATATTATCTTGTTTTGGATGGGACCTTGACTTTGGAGATCAACTTAAAGAAAGTGGAATTGAAAAAGCAGGATCTTGTTATGATCGAAAAGGGGGAAGATCATAGAATAGTTAAAAAGAGTGAATCTTGCTCTTATCTAATAATAAAAGAGAAGTCTTACCCTAATAATAAAGAGTAGATTTATTCAAAAGAAATATATAACCCTTATTATTTATTTATACATGGGAATAGAACCAAAAGAAGCAGGGAAAGTGGTAGTAAAAAAAAGCAATATAAAAATTACTCCTGCTGATATTAGGAGACTTGCTGATCTTGCTGAGGAAGCTATAGAAAAGTAGGGGCTTGATTTTGTTGTTCAACATCTTAATATTAGGTTCGCAGCAGAGCATGGAAACATGTCTGTTAGTAATTTAAATACCTTATTTCCTTTAGTTTTTCCCAAAGCAAGGCTAAGAGAAGGAATAAGTCCTACTGCTCTTGCTGAAGAATATATTGAAACAAACAGACATTTTAAAGTAGATCGACTTTTTGAAGAAGCTAAAAGGTTAATGGCAGAGAATCCAGGGATATCATATAGCGATGTATCTAGCAAAGTAGGTATTCCATATATGACTTTAATGAAAAGATTACAAGACGAGGGTGTTGGAAATCTGTCTAAAGGCGAAAAGGGTCTAAGGGTGCTAGCTGGTCGTGGAATAGGTTCTGATGGTAAAACCAAGTATAACCAATATATAAGTAGGGATACATTTGAGAAACTTAGGTTAATTGTTGAAAGAAATGGTAATGATTTGGCTAAGGCAAAACAAGAATGGGCAGTAATAATTAAAAATAGTTTAAGGGCTGAACATCTTTTTAAAGATATTTTTCCAGGGTATAAAGTAGATAGTATTGGTATTTCTGGTTGTTTAGAGCAATATAGCGCTTGGCTTGATTCAAATCCAGCAAGCCCAAAAAATAGATCTGCTGAAGAAAGGAAAAGAATTGCAAAATCTAATGAAGAAAACAAAAAGCGCAAGGCTGAGCTAGGTAAAAAATATAAACTACGAAAAAGAGCAAAAGAAATATGTGCTACATTTTTAGAATCAAGAGTAAAGTTAGATTCTGAAATAAATAACAAAAAATTATTTTTAAAGATTGCAAGGGAAATTTTAAATGGGGGAAATGGGGTCATTCTAAGCGAAAAGTATAGAGTTAGCCAAATTGCAATTATCGGGGTTAGAAGAAAAATGCTGAATTATTTTTCTTCTTACAAAAGTAATCCTAAAGGCTGGCATGATAGGGGCAATTTTTTTGCCTTACTTAGCCTAACTGATTTTTATACTACTTTTAATGATAGCTGGGTTTCTCCTGAGTATAGAGACCATATAAGGTATAGAGAAGTTGGTAGAGTGGTAAATGAAAATAAACTTGTTATTGACCCTTTATATGAAACTGTTAAAAAAGTAACTGAAAGCTCCTTTAGGCCAGCAACCCCTTTGGAATTACAAAGGAAAAAATTTATGGGTGCGTTTAGAACTAGAGCGTTACATAGGCCAAAATAACAATATTTATATTCATTTAAATCTAATTCAGGTCTTGTATCTTTTGGTCTTATGCTTATGTTTATATTAATTATAGTTATATTATTATAATAATAGTAATTTATGTTATTCTTTGTAATATAGTGGTTTAAATCATCTGAAGTGATAAATCCTGAAGTACAAGACCCTACATTTATAAATATATCTGTGATATTAAGATATAATAATTAACTTGTGTAAAAACATAAGTATCATAGAACTCAACTCTTTTTTGGGTTTTTCAGTTTGAATTAAGTTCAAATATTTTTTATATTTTGTAAAAGGTGTGATAAATGACAAGTAAACCAAATGCAGGATCAAGAGGATTTTATCCAAGGGTAAGAGCTAAGTCAATAATACCTAAGTTTGATACCTTTAAGGATGAAAAAAATGTTTCTATACTTAACTTTTTTGGTTATAAGGTTGGAATGAACCACGTGTTTGGAACAAACAAACACAAGGGAAGCCCTTATAATGGTATAAAGGTGAAGGTACCGGTAACCATTATAGAGATACCAAAATTAAGCGTAGTTGGTATGAGGTTCTATAAGGGAAAAATAGGTAAAAAAGCCCTAAAAGAATTTATGTTTAAAAAATTCTTATCAAAGAATATAGATAAGACTAATTCTACTTTAAGAAAAGGAAAAGACATTGACTCTAAAGAAATTGATACTTTTTATGATGCAAATAAAGCTAATATTTCAGATATAAGAATATTGGCTGAAACAAATCCAGCAGAAGCGGGATTGCCAAAGAAGAGATCTGAAATAGTTGAATTGTATCTATCTGGATTAGTTGAAGAGCAAATTGCTTTTATTAAAGAAAGATTAGGAAAAGGATTGTCAATTGATGATTTCTCTAAAGAAAACAACCCTTTTGATGTTAAAGCAGTTACTATTGGAAAAGGCTTCCAAGGTGTAATTAAGAGATATGGTGTAAAAAGAAGACACCACAAATCACAAAAAGGGGTAAGAAGCGTTGGATCTATTGGTCCTTGGAGCCCTCCTTTGGTAATGTGGACTTGCCCTAGACCTGGACAAATGGGATTCCACACTAGAACTATTTATAATTTAAAATATTTAGTAAAATGCGATTTTTCAAAAATGAACAAAAGCTACAAGAGATACGGGACAGTAAATTCAGATGCAATCTTTTTAATTGGTTCAGTTCCTGGCCCAGCAAAGAGAATGATTGCTCTAAGAAGATCAATTAGACCTTTTGTAGAAACAAAATTTGATGTTGTTGACGTAGTTTATAACTAAAAGGTGAAATGAAATGAAAGCAAATGTTTATGGAATAGATGGGTCAGTTAAGAAGCAAATAACTTTGCCCAAATTATTTGAAACTGAAGTAAGAGAAAGGTTGGTTAATAGAGCATATATTTCATCTTTAACTAAAAAAATACAACCAAAGGGAAATTATTATAATGCTGGTAGAGACACTTCTGCTGAGTACTATGGTGTAAGAAGAGTAAGAGATTCTCTTATTGCTATTGGTTTCGCAAGAAAACCAAGAACAAAAAATGCAAGACACATGATACAAGGAAGAGTTGGTGGTATTGCTGGAGTTCTTGGAGGTCCAAGGGCACACCCTCCTAAACCAGAAACAGTAATTGCTGAAAAAATAAATAAGAAAGAAAGAAAGCTTGCTTTGTACTGTGCTTTAGCAGCAACAACAAAGAAAGAATTATTACTTACTAAAGGTCATATCTTTGATGATTCTCTAAGTCTACCTGTAATATTGGAAGATAAAGCAGAGGATTTGAAAAAAACTAAAGAAATATACTCAATTTTAGAAAAACTAAAGATAAATGAAGATGTAGAAAGCGCAAAAAGGAAAAAAACAATTAGAGCAGGAAAAGGAAAAACAAGAGGAAGATTATATAATAGAAAGAAATCAGTTCTTTTTGTAGTATCAGATAGTAATGCTCCACTTGTTAAGAGCGCAAGAAACCTAGAAGGTGTTGATGTTTCTACAGTAAAAGGATTATCTGTTGAGAAATTGGCTCCAGGTGGAAAACCAGGAAGATTAGTTTTATTTACAGAAAAAGCATTAAACGCTTTGAATAAAGAATAGGTGTTAATATGGATACAATAATTTACCCAGTAATAAGCGAAAAAGCAGTAAACATGATTGAATCAGAAAACAAGATCTGCTTCATTGTTGATAAAAGAGCAACAAAAATAGATGTAAAGAAAGCAGTTGAAGAAAGATTTAAAGTGGGTGTTGAATCTGTAAATATGCTTAGGGATATGCAAGGCAGAAAAAAAGCAATTGTAAGGCTAAAAAAAGAATTTAAAGCTTCAGAATTAGCAAACAAGATAGGAATGGTATAAAGTAATTAGATAATTAGTATAGGTAAAGGTACTTGAGAAAGATTATTATTAGATTAAAGGTGTTTTGAGATGGCAAAGAGACTAAAGCAGCAGAGAAGAGGAAAAGCAAGTCCTAAATATAAGGCTAATAAAAGTGGTGTAAAAGCCAGATATGATATTAGAAAGATTGATGATTGTAAAGCAGAAATCATTAACTTAATGAACAATATAGGAAAGACAGCACCTGTTTCTGAATTGGTGTTGGAAGATGGAAGAAGAATGTATGTTCCTGCTGTAGAAGGCACTTATGTTTCACAAAAAATATCCGTGGGGCCATCCGCAACAGCAGAGATAGGAAATATTTTGCCTATAGGAAATGTTCCTTTGGGTTGTGTAGTATGTAATATTGAATCAAGACCAGAAGATGGTGGAGCTTTTTTAAGAGCAAGCGGTACTTTTGGAATAATTATTGGAAAAGACGATAAAGGTGTTTATGTTAAGTTTAGATCAAAAGCAAAGAAATTGATAAGACCAGATTGTTTATGTTCAATAGGTCGAATTGCTGGTGGTGGAAGATTAGAAAAACCACTATGTAAAGCAGGAAATAATTTTTATTTAATGAGAGCAAAAGGTGGAAGAATTTGGCCTTCCGTAAGGGGTCGTGCAATGAATGCAGTTGACCACCCACACGGAGGAAGTGGACACAACTCTTCTGGAAGAAAGAAGACCGTATCAAAGAAATTCTCAGCTCCTGGACAGAAAGTAGGATCAGTAGGAGCAAGCAGAACAGGTCGTAAAAAGAAGTAAAGAAGTGATTATTGATGGCAAGAGAATTTGGTTACAAAGGGTATGATTTAGAAGGTTTAAAGAAACTGTCTTTAGAAGAACTAAAGGCAATTTTGCCTTATAGTGTAAGAAGAAAAATGACACGAGGCATAACTTTAGACAAAAAAGTAAAAAAAGCTATTGAAGAAAACAAGGCCGGAAACCCTCCAAAAAATATGGTAAAAACACATAAAAGAGATATAATGATTTTCCCTGATATGGTTGGAATTAGATTTGGAGTATATAACGGAAAGACTTTTGAACAATTGGAAATAAAACCTGAAATGATTGGTTATTATCTTGGAGATATGGTTTTATCAAGAAAAATGGTAACTCACGGAAAAGCAGGAATAGGAGCTACAAAATCAAGTAAGAACGTAGCCAAAAAATAAACATAAATGAGTGGATTGATTATGGCATACTTTACAGCAAAGGAAAATGAATCAAGGGCATTGTTACTAAATTGTCCAGTATCAAGGAAGTTTGGTAATGAATTTGGAAAGTTTATAACTGGTAAGAGTTATACTAAAGCAATGGAATACATTGAAGCAGTTATGGAAAAGAAAAGATATTTGCCTTTGGTAAGATTCAATGATGATGTTGGACACAGACCAGGAATGGAAGGAGTATCTAAAAGTGGAAGATATCCAATAAAGTTAGCAAGTTATTTGAAAAAAGCTTTACAATTGGCAAGAAGCAACGCAGAAAATAAAGGACTAGATGGAGAAGATTTAGTAGTTGTTGGTTGTGTTCTTAATACGGGTGTAAGAAGAGTTAATGTTCAGCCAGGTGGAAGAAGAAGAATGAGAAGAAGTAAATCAGCACATATTGAAGTATTATTAAGACAAAGACATAAACTAAAGCCAAAGG
>CAYZSS010000008.1:0-24554 GCA_964480435.1 uncultured archaeon
ATAATACCACTTATAAATTAATTTTTTCTTTAATTACATATCTTGGTCTTTGTTTTGTTTCCAAATATATCTTTCCAATATATTCCCCAATAATTGATAAAAAAATAAAGTTTAAACTATTAAAGAATAATATTAAGGCGATTGTTGATGACCACCCAACAGCAGTAGCATTTACTGCTTTTTCATAAATCACCCACGCCACCATAAAAATTGAAACAACAAACAAAAAAACACCCAAAACACCAATAATTCTCAAAGGTTTTATTGAAAAAGAAGTTATGCCATTTAATGCTAAGTCAAGACTTTTCATAAATGGATAGTGTGTTTCCCCTGCAACTCTTTTCTCACGTTTATAGAATACCTTGGATGTTTTAAATTTCATGCTTGGAATCAAACCCCTAATATATAAATTACGTTCTGGAAACTCCTTTAAATTTAGTATTACCTTATCAGAAACCAGTCTAAAATCCCCTGCATTAAATTCACCGGGAACACCTAAAAACTTAGAAATTTTGTAAAAGGTTTCTGCAAAAAGCTTTTTAAAAAACGAATCCGTACCACGGTCATTTCTCACCCCAATTACAACATCACTCCCTTTTTTATATTCTTTTACAAAATCAGAGATATATTTTGGGGGATCTTGCAAGTCAGCATCAATGGTTATTGCAGCATTACCTGTTGCATTCAACATCCCCGCCAATATCGCTGACTGATGCCCAAAATTAGAATTAAATAATATTGCTTTAACGTTTTTATTTTGTTTAGATAGTTGAATAATTATTTCTTCTGTTTTATCTTTTGAACCATCATTAACAAAAATAAGTTCATAATCTGAAATAATTTTCTCTGTTTTTATTTTTTCTAACACTTCCACCATTTTTGTACAAGCAGTGTTTATTACTGCTTCTTCATTGTAGCACGGAATAATCACAGATAATTTCATAGCATCACTCTTATTTTTTAAATACAAATAATTTATACCCCAAATAATTTAATATTAAAGTTACAGGTATAATTAATAATCCAGAGATATATTTATTTATGCCTATTAGATCCACAAATAAATACAGCACGATTTCAGAAAACAACAATACAGCAAGGGTAATTGTTATAAAAACCATAAATTTTTGTATATGGCTTTTTTGATTATCAGAAAAAACCCAAAAATTGTTCAATAAATAGCTATTTATAACCCCAAAACAATATGAAATACAATATGATGCTAAATAAGTCAGCCCAATAATTGAAAACAGATAGTAAAAAGCATAAAATATTACTGTATTTAAAACACCCACCAGGGAGAATTTTATAATTTTGCTGTACTTATTAAACATATTAGTTATAATTACCATTAAATTATATATATTTACCTATAAACTAGTTCACTAAGCTATACATCATATTTTTAAACATTAGTTAGACTATAATCATACAGGCAGAGGTGCTTCATTATATTTAAGTGAAGTTTTTGATGAAGCCAACCTTTTCAAGAAAGCATTTTGCTTTAAGGTAAAATGTTTCTGGACCTAAAGAAATATTTTGCAAGGACAAAAATTTCTTTTTGTTTTGAAAAAGGTTGCAGGGGTAGCGAAGCGGTCCAACGCGCTCGGCTTGAGACCGAGTCTCTGAAAGGAGGCGTGGGTTCAAATCCCACTCCCTGCGTTTCTAAGCTTTTCTTTCAAAAAGAAAAGCTAAAGTTTGCAAAAGAAATTTAGGGGCATAAAGCCCCTTTTAGGTGTCAAAAGAAGAAATTACAATTCTAAACCAACTTTTCCACAATTATACCAATACCTATTTTCATCAGAACCATTATTTTCTACTATTTTTTCGTAGTTAGCACCAAGTATATGCATAGCGTGCGCTAATTTAATATAATTTGGCAAAACTTCAAGTTCCTTAGGCGTTAACTTTATCTGTTTTTGATACTCATCCAAAGCAGTTTTTAAGTTTCTTTCACTATTTTCTTTGTTTTTTTCATCAAATAAAATATTACAAGCCATAACAGCAAGTTCCTGTATACGTGGATAATAATTTGAGACCGAAAAATCAACAAGCCAAATTTTTCCGTCTTTATCTTTCATAACATTAGTTGAAATAAGATCGCCATGAACAAACGAATGAGGCAGGGATTCTACTTTCATTTCCTTATATATCTGCATTAAAGATTTAATCTTTTTTGAGTCCTCTGGCAAAAGGTATTCTCCTTTTTTTTCATATTCGCTTAGAATATTTGTAACAGCCCAGGAATCATAAACAAAAGATGGCTTAATATTTATTGAATTTATCAGAGCGGCTTGCTTAGCTAGCTCTTTGATTTCACCAAAAGTCGGGTTTTCTCCCAACTGGAAATAAGTTTCGCCATCAATAAACTGCATCACTACAAGCCTCAATTTCATTTTGCTAATTGTTATAGTATGCAAGTAGCCCTGCTTCGACATATACAGTTTTGGTGTTGAAATACCCTTAGACAGTGCAGTTTTTATGATTTCAACATATCTATGGCAGTCTTCATCTGTTCTAAAATTTGAAAAAATCTTTATGAAGTACTTTCCTTTTGTAGTTTCTAATATAAAATTAAAATCCTCATAACCTACTTCAACAAGTTTATTAGACTTAAATTCTCCAAGATTAAAATCATTACATAGTAACCCAGATATCTCCGACAAGTCGCCAACATACCCAATTCTAGTATAAAAGTTTTTCATACTATATCTATAAAACACAATAATTTTAATCCTTTATTTCATTGTTAGGCCAAAATAAACACTAGATAGGCAAGAGGGCAAATAAAGCAAAAGTAAACTACAAATTTCTTCCAATTCCCATCAATAATACCCACAAAAATACTAGTTATAAGAGATAATTCCCCAACATAAGCATAAATTGCAATTTTTGCAGTGTCTAACAAAGCAGAATTAAAAGAAAAAGCATCTATTGCAGAATTCGCAGAGAACCCAGTAACAATATTTAAAACCCATTTTAGAACCAAAGGCACAATAAGCGCTGAAGATGTAATCAAAGTATATTTTTGTATAGATAATCCTACTTGTTTTTCTTTTTCAACAATTTCAGCATTAATCAAGTTTTTGGACAGTTTTCCAAACAACTCAGAAACCTCTATTCCTGAATCATAAGATATTTTTAAGTAATTTACGATCTGAGCTAGTTTTTCGTTTTTATTTCTTTTTTGAATATTTACCAAAGCATCCGTTACAGATACTCCTGCCAATATTTGAGAGTAACAAATTCTAAACTCATGCGATAAATTCTCATTTGAAATTGCGTTGTTTCCAAAATATTTTATTATTTCAATTAGATCTGTCCCTTTGGGAAACAAAGATGCCTGAACAAGCAAATCAGAAAGACCTGCAGAAATCTTTCTTTGTTTATTATCTTCCAAATATATAAAAATTAAATAAACAAAAACAAAAGAAAAGATTAATGATAATAAGAGAAAAATAACTAATATAAAAATACCAACAAAGCCAACAAAAAAAGCAAACATAATAAAACAAAATAAAATTATGAAAAAAGCAAAAGAATACTTATAATAATCAAATAAATCAAGATTTTGTTTTTCCAAAATAAATTCAAAGTCTGATATTAGTACCCTAACTGTTTTTAGTATTTCCATTATTTACCCTCCTTCAGGTGGTAAGGCATTTGATACACAACAAACAAAATATATAAAATGTCTACTAGCGGAAACACAACAAAGAATAGAAGCAATAGTTGTGTTGAGGTAATATTAATTTCTATTATTGTAGAACCAACAGTCACAAACATTAAGTACATTGCCGGAAGTATTGCAGTAGCTGCAATAAAGAATAAAGAATACATTATAAGTTTTCCAGAATAAGCCTTTGCATCTAGCTTTTGTTTATTTAAAATTTCTTGTGCTAAATCAGTTAAAACATTATCTCTATACCCTGATTCGTATAGCACAATTATTTGTGATAACCCTCTTTTTAAAGGAACGGAATTTATTTTTTCTCCAAGAATAAATAAAGACGCTTGAAAAGTATTTCCTTTTAAATAATTAACAAATAGCTTTCCAAAAACAATATTCAAATAGGTATATTTTTTTGAATTATTTTTTATTGCATCAAGAAAGTCAGAATTAAGAAAAAGATTAATATCCAGATCCATTAAAAAATAAGGCAACTCTTTTTCAACATTACCAATAAAATGTTTTTTTAGTAAGTAAGGAAAGACCAAAAAAAACAAATAAACCAATAAAGACAAAAAGACAGAATATAGAATTGAGTATAACTCAAAAAAAGGATACAAAAAAATTACACAAACAAAAAATACAATCGCAGTTATTTTATAACTCAGATTTTTGTATTCTTTTTCATTTTTTCCATACAACAAAGAAACAAAAAACAAATCAGCCATAATATCACAGTCATTTTAATAAATATGAATTAAACATTTTGCTAAATTCATCTAAATTTAATGTTTCATTAGTAATTAAAAATTCAAAATATTCTTTCAGATTATTATATAATTCAGAATATCTTTTTCCAAAAACGATTTCAATTTTATCTTTTACTTTTTTGCTGTCATTAACTTTATCCCAAAAATTTGTTTTAGGATCATATTGATATAATATATTTACATTAGAATCAATTATTTCTGCAATTTCAAAAACTCTTCTTTTTTCTATTTTCTGCCCATCTTTTATGGATGTCCACCTTTTTTGTAAAATAATTAGGTCCAAGGCATTAAGATCTTGATTATTCAACCCCAGATTCTTTAATCTTGAAACTGTTTCCTGTACACTTAATCCGTGAAAAGTAGCATAACTCCCTTTACCTTGACCAGCAAGAATAGTATCAATATAGGCTTCTACTTCTTCTTTGGTCCTTATTTCCCCAACAATTACTCTGTCTGGCCTCATTCTTAAAGTTGTTTTTATCAAATCAGACATAGTTATTTTTTGTTCTGAATTAACTTTTAGCGCTACTTTGTGTGTGTGAGGTATATTTATTTCTGGGGTCTCCTCTGTAATTATTATTCTTTCATCCAGAGGTACAAAAGAAAATAAAGAATTTAGTAAAGTGGTTTTCCCACTACCGGTATTTCCTGCTATCAGCACATTTATTTCTGACTGCATAGCTAAAGCTAAGAACACAATTAAGTCTAAAGAAATAGTATTATTTTTTATTAAGTCAATTGGAGTTAAAGGGCGATACCTAAACTTTCTAATAGTCAAAGAAACTTCTGAATTAACCACTGGTTTTATTATTGCATTAAGCCTAGACCCATCCTTCAGCGAAGCGGTTAATATTGGACTTGAAAGAGTTATTCTTCGGCCCACATTCCTCGCCATTTTATTTATCATTTCTTTTAGATAGGATTCCGAATTGAAATAAAAATTTGTGTTATACCAACCTTTATTTATTATATACACACAAACAGGATTATGTTCCCCAGTACCATTTACCGCAATTTCCTCTATTTCTTTACTATTAAGCAAAATGGATAAAGGACCAAAACCAAATAATTCATTAATTATTACTGTTATTAAATAATCCCTCTGTTCCGTATCAAGAATAATATTTTTTTCAACACAAAATTCAGAAAAAATAGGAGTAAGTTTTGATTCCAAGTTTTCAAAAGGCAGTTCTTGTATTTCTTTTAGAAAAAACGAAATTAAATATTTTTCTGCATTTGAAAGAGGCTTTTGTTTTATAACACAAGTTTTTTCCAAAAAGAAAGAGTCATATTCTTGAAAGTCCTCAAAATTTATTTTTTCTAAATCCCAACCAAGATCAACAAGTGAATAAGCTAATTTTTGTTCCTCTTTTTCTTCAGGAGGGTTTTTTATAGACTGATAATTAGAAGAAATTTTATGTTTTAAATTTTTTATTAATTTTCTGGTTTTCCCTACTCTTAACTTTAATTTGCTCTTCATCAAAAATAAAATAAAAAAATAAGTTTTTGCATTATGCAAAAACCCTATTGGTGTGCTAACTCATAATCTATTATTTCTTTGAAAACACTATAATCTACTGCACCAGGGACTAGCACATGCCCAATTAAAAAGGAGGGTGTTCCGCTAAGTCCAAGAGATTCTGCCAAGTTTGCAATATCTTGTATTTCTAGATCATAATCATTTTTTGTGTAACAATCATTAAATTTACCCATATCTAAATTTACATTTTGTGCAACTTCTCTTATATTATTTTCATCATATTCTGTAGCATAACCAAATACTTTGTCATGGAATGCCCAGTATTGCCCTTGTTCCCCAGCACATAAAGCACCTAAAGAAGCTAAAGGTGATGTAGGGTGCAATTGTAATATTGGCCTTTGTAGGTAATAAAACAGTGCTTTTCCAGTATCAACATATTCAGCTTTTAATTTTTCATAACTTTCAGTATTAAACTTTATACAATAAGGGCACAAATAATCTGAAAATTCTATTATTTTTAGATTTGCATCCTTATTTCCTAAAGAATAATCTTGTGACAAAATGTTATCTAAAGTTCCTGATATATCTGGCATAACATAATAACTCTCAAAGCCTATTTTTGCTAAGCTAGCAGTTTTATATAATCCCAATATATTTTGGTCATTATCTATAACTTCTTTTGCACCTTCATAAAAAGGGCTATCAGTAAATTGTCCTTCAAATAAGTATGCAGGGAACGATTCAATACCTAATTTACTAACAAGATCTTTTCCTTCACTACTATCTGCATCAATTATTCTTGTTGTAACTTCATAGTAGTAATCAAAAGAATCAAATTTATTTACATTTTGTTTATCAAAATAACTTAAGCCTGTTTTTCCAATAATTGCTACTGTTACACTTGGCTTTATTGGTTGTCCTAAAGCAATATTATTTAATACAGAATCTAAAATATCCATACTAAATTTATCCCCGTTATATGTAAAAACAGGATCAAGACTTAACAAGCCATCGTTATAAACAGTTTGTATTTCAGCATCAACTATCTTCTTGTTGTCTTCTGAATTATAACAAACATCAAATTTGCTTTTGTCCAAACCTAATTCAGAAACATAAGCATTTATTTTATCATCAGTGTATATTCCTGGTAATGTTTGAGTATAATAATAGTTATAACTATAATCCATTATACTACTTGTTCCATTGTGATCTTTGTTTGCTGATTTCAATAATGCTGAAATCATTTCATCTTCTTTTCCTTGTGCCTTTGCACACATTTCTGCAAGCTTAGCTTTTTTTCCTTCTCCAAAATCAAAGCCTCCCAAATCAGGAAGATTTTCTATTCCACCGTAAAGATTAAACTTCAATTCTACACCAGGATGTTGTGCTAAGAACGCACCCAAATTTTCATCATAAAATTTTGCTAATGACGGAGACATATAATCTGCATAAACAGTAAATGTAACTTTATCAGATATTACATCTGCGCCAGTATTAGTATCTTTTGTATCAGAACCATTTGAACTAAAAGCAAATGCAAGTCCTAAAACAACAATAATTAACACAATCAAACCAATAATAAAATATTGATTAGAAAATATGTCTTTAAATTTGCAATTACCTTTTTTACAATTGCTAGTTTTTGATTTTTCTACTACTTTTGTTTCTACTTTTTTGTTAACTTTCGGTTTTTCAGCCTTAGTTACTTTTTTTTCTTTTTTAACACTTTTTTTCGTATTTCCTTTTTTAACAACCATATAACCACCTTAAAATAAGAATTTTGTTTTAAGAATTATAGAAAAAAAAGATTATAAACTGATTGGTGCAAGTTTTAAAAAAAAAACCTGCGCAAGGTATATAAACCCTTTCAAACAGATTTAAAAAGCTACCGAAATGTTTATATATAACATCCGATCAGAAATATATTATTACTATTTTTGTAATACTAAAATTTTATTAGGAGTGATCTTAATGGCAAATATTTGTCCATCATGTAATTCAAAAAATGTAAAAAAGGATAAGGAAAAAGGGGAAATCATTTGTTATGATTGTGGAAACGTATTTGACGATAACATAAATCTAGCAAAAGAATGGAGAACCTTTGATTCAAGCGAGTATAATAAAAAAGCAAGGTCCGGAAGCCCAATGCAGTATTCCAAGCTAAACAAAGGAATCTCAACTATGATTGAGATGGGTGGAAGAGACGCAAGAGGAAACAAGTTATCAAGCGATACAAAAGCTCAAATGTATAGAATAGCCAGATGGCACAAGAGAACAACAGTATCAAACTCTTTGCAAAGAAATCTATCTATTGCATTAACAGAGTTAAGAAGGATTGCATCATACCTAAATATACCTGAGCCATTAATTGAAAAGGCAGCATTACTATACAGAAAAACAGTAGATAAAGAATTAATTAGAGGAAGACTAATTGAATCCGTTGTTGCTGCTGTTCTATATGCTGTTTGTAGAGAATCAAATGTTCCAAGAACATTAAATGAAATGGCAGAAGCATCAGGAATAAGCAAAAAAGATATTGGAAGAACATATAGATTCCTAACCAAAGAATTAGAACTACATGTTCCACTAACAAACCCTATCTATTATATTCCTAGATTCACATCTGAATTAGGATTAAGTGGAGAGGTTCAAGAAGAAGCAAGAAAAACTCTTCAAAAAGCAATTGAACAAGGTTTAATCTCTGGAAGAGGTCCAACAGGTGTTGCAGCTGCTGCGGTTTATATTGCTGCCCTAATTAAAGGGGAAAGAAGAACCCAAAAGCAGGTTGCCAATGTTGCAGGTGTAACTGAAGTAACAATAAGGAACAGATATAGAGAACTAAAAGAAAGGTTAGGACTAGAAGTCGAAGATGACTTTATTAATATAGGCACAGATATAAGCCATGAACCAGAAGAAGACATATAGTTCAAATTCTTCTTTTCTTTTTTTATTTTTTAGATTTATTTTGGTTTTCGTAAATTTCTTGTCCATTCTTTAAATCTTGTCAGTTTATTTGGTCTTTGCATTTTTTCAATATGTTCTTGCAAAATAGTTCTTAATTCTACAGGACCTTTATCAATAAGTTCCTTTAGAGGTCCAATCTGTTTTTCTTTTCTTGAAACTTTTAAAATCGCCAAACTTGCAAGTATACGCACTTCTTTATTAAATAATTCCTTATGTGTTGCAATAAACATCAACCCAGGAATATTATAAAAATATTTTAACTTTCTTATCGTATTTTTTATTTCTTTTATACTTTTGGTCCTAAAAAAACCTGCTGTTGCCTGCCTTATTGGTTCAGGAATATTATGGTCCAAACACAATCTTATTTGCAAATACAAACCTAACTTAGAAACATGTCCAATTAGATTATTAATGATTGTTTCTTTTACCCTAGGAGCAATAAAATTATTTTCAGAACTTAGTAGAAATTTAATTATATTGCTATTATCATCATTAATTAAAAGAGGATTAAAAGATAACAAATTTCTAATTAATCTGTTTTTTATATAAGTCCTTTGTCTTATACTAAGAGTTTCATCTATTGCTAAATTATATAGTTCATTAATATCACCATAAACATCTGAAGTAATTATTTTTGCAAACAGATCTCTATCAAAATTAGGCAATAATTCTTCAGAATGAACTATTCTAATAACACCATCAGAGTCAGTAAAACTAAATACTATTTGCCCATTTACCCGGTGCACAGTTACATCTTTATATTCCTGTTTCAATAATTTTAATTCTTCAGCATATTCAGAATCATTAACCACATATACCACTATTTCTTTTTATTTCCACCAATCTGACCCAGCATAATTATTGCTAAATAGTTCTTTATCATTTTCAAATGGTCAAAGCCTATTTCATATTTTCCCAAGTCATCAATAGAAATCCAATCTATACTTTCAACTTCATCTTCTTTTATTTGCTTTTTTCCAGCAGACCAAGCACAGATATATACAAGACTTACATAATGCCCTCTGGGGTCTCTTAAAGGATCATCATAAGCCCCTAAAGTGGCAATTACAGTAACATCATACCCTGTTTCTTCTTTTATCTCTCTTACTATTGCATTTCTTGTTGTTTCACCAAATTCTACATGCCCACCAGGTAAAACATATTTCCCACTAAAAGGATCTTTCTTTCTTTTCAAAAGTAAAATTTTATTATTTTGCATTACAATTCCATCAACTACTAACACCGGTTTCTTTTCCATTTTATCACCCAAATTCAATATTACAATTTGTGTCACAATTATTGCTCGTATCTCCAGGGGTACAAGTTATTTTCACATCAGACTCTATATCCTGCTCTATCACTAAGCCCCCTAAATCATCCTCAGTAATAACTGATTTTTTCGAAGTTAAGTCTAAGCAATATTCAGGCATATTTGTTTCTTCAGACAGATATTTTTTTGTAAATTGTGCTCCTTTCTTTAGAATAACATTCTCTACTATATATGGCTCACCAGTAGGAGCCTTAACAGCATATTTTATATTTGTCATTAAAGATTCATCAGAGAGATATGATTTCTGATCATCCATTTTCTGTATTAAAACATAAACAATAGCAATAATTATCATACCAACAATTGCACCAATAAGTAATTGAAATACAAAACTTTCCTGCCCACCTGCCTTTTTATAAAAAGGCAAGTTGCGAAAAAGACCATATCTTCGTGACTCTGTCACTTGATATTCAGGATTATTTTGTTTTTTGTTGTTATTTTTCATGCTAACCAAACCCCCCCACCATAGCACCAGCAGCAATTGCAGCAACAATAAATATTACCACAGCAATAGGCAAGGTCTTTGCAATTAATAATTTAGTTTCTAAAATATTATCTTCCATTATCAAACTAACAAAATATGCCAAAATTATTACAATAAGAATTACATTAATTGTTATTATTACTAAAAACGCAGCAGGAGTGGCAATATTTCCTATAGCACCCTGATTAAAAGATCCCGCTAATTTAGAAAAGTCCATTCCCGACATACCTTCCGGAGTATTTTCCCCCATCTTTGCAAGATTACCACCAAGCCCAGAGGAAGTTAAAGAATACAGAGTAAGCACAATAATTTTTTGTAAGCTCACAGTAATACCCAATACAGCAGGAGCAATAAATGTTGCCATAGTAGCAAGCATTTCAGAAATATCAGAAATAACTTTTTTTATTAATTCTTTTATTTCTAAAATATTTTTTATTTGTATTGAAATAGAAAATGCTGTTTTTGCAGCTGTATGCGGGCCCAAAACAACAGAGTCACAAAGAATTTTAAAAGAATTATTTAGTTGTAAAGAAGGATTATTTTTCATTGATCCAAACATTGGATCGAATAAAGCCTGTTCCAGAGGTAGCCCTAATAAATTAATATTATCCATTGTTTTTGCAAATAAATCCTGACTTATTGTTAATTCGGGGAAAAAATCTTTTGTTTTTTGCAAGGCATCTTCAATGGGTTTTCCTTCTGAAAGTCTAGAAGATAAAATATACAGTACTTCTCTAAACTCATCTTCCATTTTTACATAATAACTTTGAACTTCTTTTTTGTAAATTGCTGAAAAATAAAAATAAATAAACAAACAAAAAGCAAGGGTTAAGGCCAAACCATAAATAACAAATAAAGGAGTAGTATCATGACCGGGTTGCATCATAAAGAGTAGTTTTTGTCCTCCTATCGCCTCCGCCATATATGCAGTATCATTTATTTTATCAGGGTTAGTTGACATTACTTGGCTTTCAGCTAAAAGCTGAAAATACAGATTAGGATTATCGATATATTTTTGTTCAAATTGTTCTGCTGTCATTATATTTTGAAGTGTATTTCCAAAAGCAACCTGTAATAAAACAGAAACAATAATTCCAACTACAAAAATAAATCCAATAACTAATTTAATATTAATTTGTATTTTACCTATCCTCATATTTCCTTTTTTTGGCAGACCAGGATAACTATCAGGAATCACAGGTGGTTTATAAATTCTCGGAACTTTTTTTATTATATATAATGCAAATACAAAACACATCCCAGGAATAAAAAGATCATAAATTAATACCAAAACCCACGCCTTAGCAAACGGAAGATTTGCAAACACAGATCCAATTGGCAAAATAACAATTAAAAGCAACGGAAGCAAAACCCCAAGATAAAATAACATTAAAGACGGTTGTGACAAAGACCGTGTGTAACCCTCCATTTTTATTTTTATAGAATCCAATACAGAGCTTATACTTTTATCCAACATATCCGCTCTTTTTTCTTCATCATCCTCAACCATAGAAGATTTTATTAGCATTATTGCCTCTTTAAATTCAGGAGAATAAGTTTTCCATCTATATGCTAATATTTCCAGACCTTCAGCAACAGTGTTGTAAATTCCAATATGTGTATTCCATAAAACTTTTTTTAGATCTTCTGCCAATTTCCCTTTTCCCCGTAATGCTGCAAAACTTACTGCTCTTTCCAGATTAGAGCTTAATTTCATAGACATTGCAAGATAGCTAATTATTTCAGGAACATAAGATAGTGCTTGCCTTGCTTCCTGTTCTGCAGAAAAAATGGGGTATTGCATCATCAAATAAACTGCTGCGCCAGCAATACCACCAAACACAGCCAACAAAATAATTATAAGTGTCATGGTGCTTAAAACCTCTGCAAATATAGCACCAAAAACAAAAAAACCAACAAGCATTAAAACAAAGGCAATAATTATTGAAAATATAGTTACTACCTTTATCCCCGCATTAAGTTCTTCAGGCCCCAAATTCCAACCTAAAAAATCCAAAGCATCCTGGTATTTTTTTGAAATGTTTTTATCTTTAAAATTAGGAAACTGCTTTGCAAGTTTTTTACAAAAAGCAACATACCAAATATCCTTTTCAATTACTTGTTTTTCTTCATCCTCGAAGGAGATCCCCTCGCCTTTAATTCCCCTATAAAGTTTTCCCATGTTCATATCTAAATTTGGAACCGGCATAGTTTCACTTCTTTTATATTTTATCATACTTTTTTTTCAGATATGGCACAAAATCCTTATCCACCCATACTTTCCAGGTATCATATAGTTCTGTCCAATCTAACTCTTTCTCATCCATTTGTTTTTCCCTAAATAATCTCATACTGGTATTTGCAAGAGTTGTGTTTTCTGCTTCAAGAAGATCAGGGAACTCAAGTTTTTTTCTTAAATCAACAAGATATTGTTTTGTTTTTGCAAGCATACTTATTTCTTTCCACACCTGGTCCATATTTAATCCACTTACTTTCTGGATTTTATTAAACAATTCTGAATCTTTTAAATTATCCTCTAACAATTCAATTGAATCTTTTTTTGCATCATAAGACATTAAATCTAGTAACCCACCTTCTTCTTCAGGGTCATTATTCCAATGCTTTCTTACTTCCGTTATCTGAACAAGTCTTCTGTTCCTTTTCAAAGATCCTTTAAATCTAATTGGCCTAGAAACAGTAACAATATCTGTTGCCTTAAATGAAGTAGTAGGCACATCTAAATCATTAACTACTCTATCCCATACTGAATATGCAGAATCTCCGTGGATTGATCCCATAACAACATTTCCTGCTGCACCAACCCTCATAGCCTCATAAAGTACTTTTGCTTCTTTACTTCTTACTTCTCCAAGAATTATTGCACTATCTCCTAATCTTAGTGCTGTTCTTAATGCTTCATCCGGCGGAACTTCCACACCTACTTTTGCACTAGTAATTGCAGACTGTGTTTTTAATCTTTGGATATTAAATCCAATATTTTTCATATACATAGCAGGTATTTCCAGAGTATCTTCCTGCAACAGAATCCTGGCATTTTGTGGAATCTCCAACATTAATGCACTTAATAAAGATGTTTTTCCACTTCCTCTTGATCCAGCTACTAAAATTGTAGATTGCATATCTACTAAAAAACTCATTAGACCAGCAGACAACGAATTCATACAATTTACATCTATAAGCTGTGGCAAAGTCCAAGGAGTTGTTTTATGTAGCCTAAATGCAAAGGCAGGGCCATCAGGAGATAAAGGAGGGCCAATAATTGCTACACGAGTTTCAAAATCAGGCAGGTCATAATCCAATACAGGGTGTGTTTCATCAAAAGGCCTTCCACTTTGGGATCTTATTTTTGAAATTACTGATTCTGCTTCTTTATTACTATAAAGAATATTTGTTTTACAAGAACCAAATTTAGAATGTATAATTTTTATTGGTTTATCACCAATAGGAGCATCAACATAAAAATCAGTCATGTTCTTATCAGAAAGCAATATTTCCAGTATACCATAACCCACAGTATATCTTGCAACTATTTCTGATAATGATTTTTCCTGTTCCAAGGTTAAAGGAATATTATTAGCTTTTGCAACCCCTTTTATTGTTGTTAAAAATACTCTTTCAAAATAATCTCTAGACTTAGCACCAGATGAAAACATTGCGCTCCCAGGTTTATATTCTGCCACTACTTCCCTTGTTTTACTTATTACAAAATATTTTTCAGGAGTTAAAGAATATTCAGGTGGGTTAGCAATATACAAATACTCCACACTATCTGGTTGTTTAAATATTTGAATTTGTGTATTTCCAACCATATACTCATCAACTAAAACTAGACCTTCAATATCTCCAAAAAGCAACCTTGACCCAATAAAAGATGGTTTTATTTCAGCACTAAAGAAATACCTATAAAGCTGACTGGTGTCAGGAATATTTGATAATTTTTGCAAGTAATCTTTTACTTTTTTTATTAATTCGGTTTTTTCAAGATTTTGATAAATATAAACTAAGGTCTCGATATATGGCATTGCCCCTTTTTTATATTTCTCACCAAGCTTTGAAAATCTCATTTTTTCTTTATTTATTTCATCAACAGTATAAAGATAAGCCAAGATAGGATCTGATAACAGATATTCATTCGCTATTTTTACTACAACAGAATGTCTATTTGCAGTATATTGTTCATTTTCATCCGTACCATCAGAAAGATGCTCCGGCCCCCATAAACCTTGTGCAATAAAATTAGCATACAAATCCCCAATTTGTTTTAATAAATTGGTTTGTTCCGGGTTATATACTCTTTCATATACATCTGCTAAGACAACCATATCCGCTTTTTGCTTTGCTAAAAAAGTAATTGCGTGAAGCCTACAAGCCTTATCATCAGCTAAAGAGGTAGAGTAGATACAGTTTTTACAATTAAATATTAAGTGATCTTTGTTGTTTATGTTCTTATAAATTGCATTTCCTACCTTGTATCCACCAATGATCATAAACATCACAAAATATATACTAATATAATATAACTTAAAACGTAAATAATAGCAATTGTTTATTTATATTTGTTTCTATAAGATATTGTATGTTTTTAGCCCATTATATTATTCCACTAGTAATTTATATTTTTTACAGAAAAAAAGAAGTATTATTTTTGTTATTTGGAAATCTAATTGATCTTGACCATATTTTCTATAGAATGATAGGCAAAGTTGACTGGTTTGGATCTGCCTGCGGAAAAATAGGGCAACAATGTAGCTGGAATTTTTATCCGTTACATAATCTATATTCACTTTTTTTTGGTTTTGCTCTGTTTTTCATGGGTTTGATAACATACAAAAAGTATGAATACTCAAAATACATTATGTTTTTAGGATTAGGCATAGTATTACATCTTACCTTAGACCTAATTCATCAATTCACAGGATTTGCATTTTAGCTTAAGGTTATAAAGATTGTTTTTAATTAATATTAGAGGTGGTTTTTTTGAAAACATTGGAAAACCTTACAAAAGCATTCATTGGAGAGTGTATGGCAAGAAACCGTTATACTTTTTATTCAAAAGCAGCACTAAAAGAAGGGTATGACCAAATTGCAGAGATATTTACTCTTACTGCTGAACAAGAAAAAGAACATGCAAGTTGGCTGTTTAAACTAATAAACGAATTAAAAAAAGGAAATGAAGACATAGTTGTCGATTCCTCAGCCCCAACTACTTTTGGAAATACTATAGAAAATCTAAAAGCAGCCATAGCTGGAGAAAACCATGAATATACAGAAATGTATCCGGAATTTGCAGATATAGCTGAAAAAGAAGGATTCCCAAAAATTGCAAATAGGTTACGAGCAATAGCTATTGCTGAAAAACACCACAAAGAAAGATACGAAAAAATACTTACTGAACTAGAAAACAAAACATTATTTGATAAAAAAGAAAAGACAACCTGGACCTGTAGAAAATGTGGGTATACACACACAGGAAATTCACCGCCAGATGAATGCCCATCATGTGGACATGCAAAAAATTATTTTGAAAAAAATTGCGAGGAGTATTAGGGTGTTATGATGACTGAATTAAATCAAATATATAGATGCAACATCTGCGGGAATATTGTTGAAGTAGAACACGAAGGAATAGGTACTTTAGTTTGCTGCAATCAGGAAATGGAACTTTTAAAAGAAGTACGAACTGCCGAAGGCCTAGAGAAACATATCCCTGTTATTAAAAAAATTGCAGGTGGTATTGTAGTTAAAGTTGGTTCAATTGCACACCCAATGGAAGAAAAACATTATATAGAATTCATTGAACTTTTTGCAGACAACCAAATTTATAAACAATTTTTAAAACCAGGAGATAAACCAGAAGCCACATTTAAAATTACAGCAAAGACTCTTTCAGCAAGAGCTTACTGCAATATACACGGACTATGGAAAAAATAAGATAATTTTTACATTTTAGGAGGAGTAAGATGGAGTTAGGAGATTATTTATCAAAGGGATTTAGCACAGCTTTTAAACCAAAACCGTATTTATCAGCACTTTTTATTACTATTGTTGTTGGACTGATATTTGGAGTAGGAATTTTTGCTTTTGTAGCGAGCATGAGTGCAAAAATAATGGCTACATTAGGGCCACAACTAACTGCGGGGCAAATTTCAAACCCACTATTAGCATTAAATATATTTAATTCAATAGGAATTGGCACCTTAGTTGGCATGGGAATCTTTTTCTTAATTGTAATGATAATAGAACTAATGGGTTATGCATTTGTATTCAAAAAGATTCAAAATAACGAAGAAAATAAAACAGAAAGCTTCTTTTCTGGATTTGATAGCGCAATTGTAAAAGGATTAAAACTATTTGTTTCTATGTTAATTTACACCATAATAATTTGTATTACTTTTACAATTGTTTGGTTAATAACATTGATTCCTTACTTGGGCCCTGTATTAGGAATAATTTTAGGAATAATTTTATTGCTATATTATACCTGCGGTCTATTTGTATTATATGGTTTTACTTTTACTAGCGGGATTAGTAAAGGAGTAACAATGGCGCTTGTTTTGCCTCTTAAAAAAATACACCTTATAGGGTACAGCCTTATTGCAATGTTAATACTTTGTGCAATAGGATTGGTTTTAGGAGTAATAATGATGATACCAATAATCGGCTGGATTGTCTATATTCTTGGTTTACCAATAATCTTAGTATTTTTTGTAAGCATGGCATACAACTTAGCTAAAGAAGAGATTTAATTCTCTTTTCTTTTTTTTTATTTATACTAATTCAAGACTAATTTTATTTCCTTTAGAGTCATAAACCGAAACAGTTTGCAAATTAAATGGATAGGCCGCAATTATATGAACATCTCCATCTCCAAAAAAAGAGTTTAGATCTGCAGAACTAGGGATAGAATGCCCAGAAGGATGAGAATGTATTGTCCCCACAATTGAAAAATCCACTGGCTTATTATGCCTATAATAACTTACAGAATTTTCATTTTGAAACATTATGGGCACAACAACAAAGTGGTCTATTACTCCTTTTGTTTTTCCCAAATACGCAAAAAACTCACTTGGGTAAATTGTCTTACAACCATCAAGCAAGTCAAGCAAAAGATTTCTAGATATTTTGTCCATAATTGACCTCATTTTATTTTACCATAATTGGCATGGCATTTATTCTAATACTAAGCGGGACGAGCTTCTCGTAAAATATAGCAAGAAATAAGTTGGTTTTTTTTATTCCAAGAATACTAACTAGTTCAGCATATAATTTACGCTCTATATTTAACACAGTATTTTTTCCTGGATTCTTTGTAATTTGAAAAGAACGTTCAACAGCCTCTAATCCTGTTTGTAATACAGATTGCACCCTATCTCTTATTTCCCTATCATATATTACACTAAGACCAATAGCACTTAAGGCATAATTTGCAGCAATTTTATTGGCGAGTTTAAATCTTTCTGGTCTTACTTCTTTTTCCATATTCCGCATAGTTTTTATAAATTCTCCAAAAAAACCACCGCGCCTTATTGAAGCAAAAACCTTATCATTAGAATAAGCTGTTTTTCTCATTACCCCTGCTGCAATATTTTTTACAGTTTCTTCATTAGGCATTCTTCTTCCAATTCTTTTTGCACTTCTTCTGGCTCTCGCCCTTTCAATATAAAAACTAAACTTCTTCATAACTAATAATAAACATACAAGTTTAAAAATTCTTTTTACTTTTTTTCTATATGGTAAGGGTAAATCTAATAAATCCAAAAAGTCTGAGCGACCAACACCTAGTTGCTGAATATGATGAAATCCTTATGTTAATTTCTTACATAAAAAAATTTCCCAACACTAAAGATATTCCACAAGAATATTGTTTAGGAAAGGGACATATGAAGTTCTTTAAAGACAAAGTTTTGTACCTAAAAGCAAGGCATGAAGAAATTAAAAAAGAAATGAAAAAAAGAGAATTTAAGACAAACAAAACAATTTCTTTGGATGGGTTTAGAAAAGAAAACTTAACTAACTGGAAACCAAAAAAAGCAGATGTTGAAATAATTACAAAAAGACTATCTGAAAAGTTAAGAAAAAAGCCTAAATTTTATCGTTACTATAAAGAAAAAAAGAAATTAGATTTCTTTTTAACATTACTTAATCCTTAATTTTTTGTATCATTACTTTTTGTAACTCACCAAAACCATATTTTTTCCAAGCGTTATATCCTACTTTATTATTACTATCCACATACACAGTAACATACTTTACCCCATTTTCTTTAAACCAGGACATCAATTTTTCAAGTAATTTTTTACCCACTCTTAAGCGTCTATATTCATCCAAAACAAAGCCATCATGGATTACACCACTTCTTTTTGAAATATAAATATAAGATGACTCTTCTATTTCCCCAATATAGAAGCCAATTATTTTTCTATTATACTCCGCAACCAGAATTCTTACTTTTTTATTATAAACATTTTTTCGTAAATAGTTGAAAAAATTAGCTTCGGTATTTTTACCTGTTTTATATATTTTATTATTTCTAGACAAAAATTTGTATAACTCAGTGTGTAAAGATATCAATCCGCCCATATCTTTTTTATTAGCAATTCTAATTTTTACTCGGTCCATTATAAACATAACAACCCATATCTTTTTATTTTGATTTTTTCATATTATTATTCATGGTCTTTAAAAAAACTAAAAAAAAGGTTACAACCAGAAGAATTAGAAAAAGCCAAGATCTATCTTTGTTTGCCATACAAGAAGCACGAAGAATCCTAGAAGAAAGAAATGAAGAATTTTTAAGAGAATTAAAGAAAACTCTACATGAAACACTTGTAACCTATGGCCCAAGAAAAGGATGGACACTAATAAGTCTAGGACCAAAAAAGCAAGGAAGATTTAATTTATATCACGGCCCTGAAATCGCTAAAGAAATTGGTTCAAAACACACAATCGGCGCTTTTACTTGTAAAAGGTTTGGAACATCTCTCTCAATCTCCGAGCTATATGTTGGGAATTTTTTAGGAACAAGCAATTTACGAGGCTTAGGAATTGCCAGACTTTTGATTGATATCTCAAAAGAAATCGCACAAAAAAGGGGACTAAAAGCAATTAGACTTACAGCAATACCTGGGGGCGTAGAACAAATGTACGCAAAAATGGGGTTTAAAACATTATATAGTTCCAAAGACGGATCTAAACATATGATTTATTTTGTTGATCCAGAACTAGAAAAACAATTTGACCCCCAAAATCCAATGAAAATATTTGACGAATTATTAAAAGCGTGATCACCATATGCACAAACTAAATTGCAATAAAAAATTTTATTCCAAATATAATTATCCAGACATCAAAGAGCTCAGAAGCAAGCATATACATTTAATAAAAAAAATACTTTCTTATGCAAATCTTTCAGTAAATAGTTTAAAAAATAAAGATGTTCTGGATGCCGGTTGCGGGACCGGAGACAAAGCAATCTTCTTTTCATTAAAAGGAGCAAATGTTACAGGCATAGATTTTGCGTTAGGACAACTACTTAAAGCAAAGGAAAAAGCAAACAAACAAAATACAAAAGTAAAATTAGTAAAAACCGATATTCTCAACCCATACTTAGACAAACTTGGGAAATTCGATTATATTTTTTGCCTAGGGGTTTTACACCATACACAAGACCCAAAAAAAGGATTTAATAATCTTTGCAAACTCCTTAAAAAAGATGGAATTATTGTAATTGCCTTATACCACAGATATTCCTGAATAAGATATAGAATAATCCGAAGACTAATTAGGATTTTTGTTTCAAAAGATCCTGAAAAAATTATGCAATTTTTATTCTCCAAAAATATCTTTGCTAATTTAATAAACAAAGGAAGTAAAGAAACTATTTATGACATATATGCTGTGCCTCACGAATCTTACCATACTTTAAAAGAAGTAAAAAAATGGTTCAATAATAATGGAATAGTTGAAATAAAACATTCAAAAAATGTTAATGGATTTGAGCCATTAAAAATATTTGAAAAGAAAACTTTATTTTTTGTTTCAGGTGTAAAGCACAAATAGAATCATAGGAAAAGGTTAACCTGTTACTTTTATTAAGTTATTTTTTTCCTAATTTTTTCCCTACTTGTTTATTTCTTTCTGGAAGATGGTGCCAAGTTATATAAGGACGAAACCCATTCTTTTTTTACTGGATTTTTCTCGCCCTTAATAGAAGCCAAAACTTTTCCTGATTTACTTTTCTTTGATTTTTTTGGGCTTGATGTAATTTTTTTATTTGATTTTTTTGGTGCTTCCTTTTTTACCGTTTTATTTGATTTTTTTATTGCTTGTTTTTTTTCTACTTTTTCTTTTAAATTATCTTCTTCTTTTCCATAAGATCGCATTACCACTTGTTTTTCATCTGCAGGGCTAAAGAATTTAAAATCTTTTGAGCTTCCAAAATGAGCCAATTTTACATCATAATTTTGGGCTTCCAAATAATCTTTTAATTTTAATAATACTCCAAAACCATATTCATAAGGATGTATTTTTGAAACAAAATGTACAAATGGCAAAAGCACCACTTTTTCTGTTTTAAAATATAATGATAATTTTTTTAAGTCTTTTTCAAAATCACCAAAATAATTTACATCTTCACCATTCTCAATAGTAATCCAAGGGCACAGCACTTTTTTTTCTTTTATTTTCTTTGGACTATTTATTTTATTATCAATACTAATTGTACTTCCATTAGGTTTTACATTACTTAATTCCAGTTTCTTACAATACCATATTAATGCCTTCATAAAATCACCTTATTTTATTAAACTCTCAATCATTTCTTTTGGTTTTTTTATTTTTAAATAATCCAAAATTGTTGGAGCTATATTCCCCAATACACCTTTAGACTTTAATTTTATTTTTTTCTTATCTGCTGAAATAAAAATAAACGGTACTTTATTTAAAGTATGCGCTGTATAGGGTAACCCTTTCTCATCTATCATTTTTTCTATATTCCCATGATCCGCAGTTATTATCCATGTCCAATTATCTAAATTAATATTATCATAGATTTGCTTTAAAGAGGAATCTATTGATTTTACTGCTTTTAATGCGGCAGGAAGTTTTCCTGTGTGCCCAACCATATCACCATTTGCATAGTTTTGCACAATCAGATTATATTTGTTCTTTTTTAAAGAGTCCACAACATAATTAGTAATTTCTTTTGCTGACATTTCCGGTTTCAAGTCATAGGTTCTTACTTTTGGCGAGGAAAATATCTTTCTTGTCTCTCCCTTAAATGGGTCATCTTTTTTTCCAGAAAAGAAATAAGTTACATGTGCATATTTTTCTGATTCTGCAATCCTTAACTGTGTTAAACCAAACTTAGAAAATACTTCCCCTAAAGTGTTTTTAGGAATTGGGGGGTTATACAAAAATCCTCCTTTATATTCAGGATAATAAGGAGTAAAAGAAACAAAATTTACTTTGATTTTTTTGAAATCTTTTTTATGTTCTTTTGGTGTTTGTCCTAAAAAGGCTTTAGTTATTTGCCTTGCTCTATCCGCTCTAAAATCAAAAAATATTATTGTATCTGAATTTTTTATAATTCCTTTTTCATCAAGCACAAAAGGTTCAAAAAATTCATCAGTATTTTTTTTGCCATATTGATCCATTATTGCTGATCTCCAGGATTCTGTTTTTTTTCCTACCCCTTTTACATAAAGATCATATGCTTTCTTTGTTCTATTCCACCTTTTATCTCTATCTAAAGCATAAAATCTTCCAGACAAGGTTGCAATTTTTCCAACCCCTGTTTCTTTAATCTTTTTTTCTAGTTCTAAAAGATATTTTTTTGCAGATTTAGGGCTACAATCTCTACCATCTAAAATTGGATGTATATATACTCTAGAAAAATTATTTTTTTTGAAAAAATCTAGCAAAGCAAATAAATGACCTATATGAGAATGCACTCCACCCTTAGATAATAAACCAAGCAAATGTATACTTGATTTTTTTCCTGTAATTCTTATTGCTTTTTTTAGTGCTGGGTTTTTAAAAAAAGAACCATCCTTTATAAGTTCATCAAAAATAGCTAATTCTTGTTCAACAATTCTTCCTGCTCCCATATTAAGGTGCCCTACTTTTGAGCTCCCAACATAACCAGGTAGTAAGCCCACATCTTTTCCTGATGCAGACAATTCTGTATTAGGATATTTTTTCAATAAAGAGTTATAAAATGCAGGTTTTACCAGTTTTATTGCATTTCCTGTTTTTTTTGGGTTATCTTTACCTATTCCCCAGCCATCAACAATAGTAAGCAAAATATTTTTTTCTATTTTTTCCATGATAAGAAAAGGAGCTAATTATTAATAAACCTTTTGAGCCAAATCAATCTGTTTCAGGATTTGATTTACCTCAGAAACAAGTCTTTTTTGCACTTCAGGATCTTTTATACGATTCACATAAGTCCCTTTAATAAAATCCAACCACCTTGTTACTAATATTGCTGACTCATCCGATATTCTTGAAGGGATAGTTACTTTTTTTAATATGTTACCCACCTGCTCAGAATGTCCATTTTTTAATTCATAATAAGCCCAGCCAATACCATAAACGTACATATTACCTGATTTCTCAAAAACAGAACTAAAATGCCTTCTCGCTTTTTCAGGATCTTTTGCCATAATTAAAGAAGCATAATTAAATTCACTGTCTGATAGGGGAGCAGTTTTTATTAATTCTTCCAATACTTTTCTTGCTAGTTCGGGATTAGAGTAGAACAAACTATAATAGTATACTTTGTAGTCAAATATGGCTCTTACTTCTTTTATTGGTATAAAAACATCTTCTTCTAGAATTGGAAGATATTTTCCTACTGTTGTTTCATACCGATATCTTTTTCCATTTATTTCAATACCAACATAACCATGGGTAAATCTATGCCCATAAAAATATTTTACACCTTTCAAGTTCAGAGACCGTAATATTTCCAACATTAAATAGGTGCCAATATCACAATCTCTCTGCTTTCTTTCATATGCTTCTTTGAAAGTAACCACACTTTTCTCTTTTTTAGTTATCATAGGTAATTCTTGATTAAGCAAAATATACAAGGAATCTAGAACAGGGGTTAATTCACCAATATTTCGTATTGATCTTTTATAACTGCCATTTACTTTAGAAAACATTTTTTTTAATAATATTTTATAATATTCTTTAGACCTACCATGTTCAACAGCCCCATGTAATCTGCCTTCCACTTCCATTAATGCCTCAAATGAGAAAACTCTTCCTTCAGCCCTACTTTCAACTATTCTTCGGGGAGACTCAGCATGGTGTTCAGGATTAGCAGCAGAAATAGTAGACAATGATGCCAATAACCCCAATCTTACACCAGTTTTTCTAAAAAATTCTTTAAGTTTAGGCATAATTAATCACAAAAAGATAATTTATTATAGATAATGTTTTATGAGAAAACCAATAAAAAGAGAATCTACTTTGCAACTTCGGTGGGACCCCGGGATTTTAGGAAAAAGGAACTTTTGTTTTTGCAAAAGCTTCCTTTAGGCCCTGAAGCAATTTGCCCAAAGCAAATTGGCTTCTTGGAAAAAGCCTAGGTTGGCAAAAAGCCCACAGGTGGTCTAAGGGTTCTAAAGAACCCTTTAAACGACTTCGGTGGGACTCGAAGAGCCTTTTAAAAAAAGCCTCGGGAAAAATAGAGTCCCAAGAAGGAGAGGGGGCATAAAGCCCCCTATACGACTTCGGTGGGACTCGAACCCACAATCCCCAGCTTAGAAGGCTGGTGCCTTATCCGATTAGGCTACGAAGTCCCAAGCCTTTTTCAAAAAAAGGCA
>CAYZSS010000008.1:24654-30515 GCA_964480435.1 uncultured archaeon
GGCACTGTCTGCCAAAAACTTCGCTTAAGTATAATTCAGCTTTTCTTAAAGCTATACAAAAGCCCTTATTTCTGACAATAACTTAAAAAATAAGAAATAGAACAAATAAGTTCTACTATTTCTTTCTTTGTTTTCTTTTTTGTCTAATTTGAGTTAAACCGCATTTTCTACATTTTGCTGGTTTTTTAGCACTTCTTAAGGTAGCATTACAATTCATGCACACCCATTTGTCCTTTAAATATCTACTTTCTGCAATTGGATTCATTACCATTTTTAACAACTCCTTTAAAAATAAAGTTAAGATTAATACATTTCTCTTATAAAATATATTTAAACATATCTATTATACTTCTACTTTTTTTATTTTAAAATCAGAATATAACCCTTTTTGAGAAATCACAGCCTTATTGTCTTTATGTATAAACAATAAAGAATAAAATACATCAATAGGGCTTGTTTCTTCAAATTTGCCCTTAAACTGCGAGAAGCACTCTTCCTTATCTATTTTTCCTAGTTCCTGCTCAACATATTCCAAAATTGTTTTGAAGTCCTTAGGTGGCTTTTTTAGCTCAACATAGTGTATCTTTTTAGGATATCGCTTTCTCTCTTTCTTTGAAAACATATTTAAGGAATCTATAAACTTATCCAACTTAGTTTCTTCAGCATTGACTGCCTCAAAGTTTTCTACTTGTTTTTCTTCTTTAAGTTCTTCTTCAATCTCTTTTGCAAGTTCAAAAAATGAAACTAGTTTATTTGCTTTATGTTTAAGCAAAATAGAGCAAATTAGCACAGCATTAAGTGGCACTTCAAAATTACTTATTTTCAGAAATTCTATCTCTTTAATATATTTCTCAGCAATCAGAGAAACATCTATTTCCCATAAATCAATTTTATTTTTTCTTATTATATCTAAAAGCACAGACCTCCAAATAGGGCTTGATGCCATCTCAAAGAAGTCTTCCAAAGTAGTCTGCATTCTTATCACTCTTTTTCTAACATCCATTTCCAAGCTGGAATCACTTTTATCTTCTTTCCATTTTTTTCAAATTCTTCTTCCTGATTATTTGTTATTATATATCCTTTTTTAAGATTATAATAATCTAATGCCTCTATTAGTCCTTGTATTTCCCTTTCTTTATTACTTTCATTTAACTCACAGGTCACTTGTAAAGCCAGCAGCCCATCAGCTTTTTTTACAATAAAGTCACATTCTTTTTTATCTTTATAATAATTTATTTCTTCACCAGTCCTTAACAAAGAATTAAATATTAGGTTTTCTAATTTAAGCCCTGCATCTTTTTCAAAGACAAATAAAGAAACATACCCATTATCTACAAAATAATATTTCTTCAAATAAGTTTTTGATTTAATAGATTTTTTTTGTGATTCCAGCCCAAATAGAAAAAATGAATCTTCCAGATATCTAACAAAACGATATATTTCTCTTTGATCTATTTTGTAATCTATTGACTTAAAAAAATTATAATAACTTCCAATTGTTGCCTCATTAGTTATATTTTCTTTTAATTTCTTAACTAAGAGTTCTAAAGCGTTATTATCAGAAACGTTCCATCTCTTAACAATGTCGCCCAAAGCCAAATCAAAATATGTTCTTAAAATCTGTTTTTTTATTTCTTTGTCCTGATTTGCTACTTCAGGAAATCCCCCATAATCTAAATATTCATTAAAAGCCGAAAATATTTTGTTATTATTTATTATTATATCTAGTTTAGTATAAGAAATATTTTTCAATTCAAGAAATTCATTAAATGAAAATGGATACACTTTCAAAACAATATACCTTGCTCCAAGATTTAATGCAATTTCTTTACTTATCATCTTTGAATTAGAGCCCGTAATATACACAAGGTAACCCAAATCAGCAAGCGTTCTAACATATTTGTACCATAAATCAATATTCTGTATTTCATCAAACATAATTACTGGTTTTTTGGTAGGATGTATGGAATGATATGCTTTTAAAATTTCATCAAAATTCTTATAGGTAAAACCTTTAAGTCCAAGATTTTCAAAATTTACATATAAAAAGTCATCAGAAGAATATTTTTTCTTTTGTATCAAATAATCCCTTATTTGGTATAACAAATAACTCTTTCCTGCTCTTCTCGGCCCAATAATAGCCGTACATTTTCCAGATTTAAAATAAGGTTCAAAAAAAGACCTAAAGACATATTTCGGCTTTAATTCCCAAAAACCAGCAATAGCTTGTACTAACACATTTTCAAACATAATATCTATTTCTTTAGGCAAGTTTATAAATTTATGGCATTTTTTGTCACAATTATTTGGTTTTTATGGCATTTTTTGTCATAAAAAGTGTTTTGTTCTACGGGAGTATATATGGGTTGCGACTATACCCGCAGTCCCAAAAGGGAAAACTCAAAAATATTGTCTACTTATGATGTTTCAGTACACTGAAACAAAAGAGGGCGTATTTATCAAGTACACTGAAACAAAAGCCATAGTCACTGCAAATCTTGCTACAAAAATTAGTTTTTAAAGATAAAAATAAAAAAAAGAGGTGATTTTATCACCCTCTGTGAGCTATTTCATTGTATCAAATACTGTTGCTGGGTTCCACCAGAACTCTACTCCAGCTCCACCTTCAGGATTTGTTATACACATATAGTTGCTATCAACTAAATCGTATATTTGCTTAACTGTGCCAATATCCTTATTTAAAGGCATCAAAGTAAATTCTGTTCCTGCGTTTGAAGGGCTCAGGATTTTCATAGTATCACTCCATGAAATAAGCTTAAACTTTGCACTTTCTTTTGGAGGTAAATAAACCAGCCCTCTAAAGAATACTGTTGTAGTATCCACAGTAAGTAGCAAGCTCTCCTCATCCCAGTGCAAACCATATGCATTAGCCTTATATTCCCCCAAAGGAACATCAACTTTTGTTCCTATAGTATCAGGCATTCCTTGAAGATCTACAATATCTTCTCCAGATAATCCTTTACAAGAGAATTCATCATCAGATCCTTTTGTTCTAGGAGCGTACTTATCTTTATCATCACTACAGTACCCGTACCAATTAATTAAATTATTTCCTGCATTTACTGGCCCCTTTAGATCTCTTGAAATCATATAGAAACCATATGCATCTCCATCAGAGTTCTTATCTATATACATTGCTATTGGAGCAGGTACAGAAGGATAATAACTAATATTTTTCAATACAGTATCTGCTTGGGTTCCCGCAGAAGCTATTCTTAATACCATTCCTTTATTTAAATTCAAAGTTTCCATATCCTGTTTTACTTCTATTATTACCTTAACTTGCGGATTGGATTTCTGTGTTAAAGTTGGTATTAAAACAGGGTTGTTTCCTGCATCTACATTAAACCACAATGTGTCCCCCTCAAATGCAATACCATAACCCTCTCTCTTTAGTTCTCCATTTTCTACTCCAACTGTTGCATCTAACGGTAAGTAGTATAGAGGATTATTAGTAGTTTGAATAGGTTCCATATATACTTTTATAGAATCTACTGTGTCTTTTACTTTTCCTTTATTATCAAATATAGTCCAAATCTTATTTGTACCAGTATACTTTATTACAATTTCTACTTTGTATAACCCTGCTTTTGGTAAAGAGTAACCTGATGCAGTTAAAGCAGATTCTTTAGGAAGGAACTCTATTTTATCTGGTAATAAATCAGATAATATAGCCTCCACATCTGTTTTTGTATTCATAAATGTTTGATTCAAAGCATATTCTTTGAAATCGCTTAGGAAGTCTTTTGTAAATCCATCCTTCATCATATAAGCTTGGAAGTTCAAAGTTTCGGAAATACCTTTTACATCAGCACCTGCTGCTAATCCCCATTCAATTAATTTATCAGTTGATTTTTCTAATCCCAATATTGCAGAGTCATCATATGCAAATGCACTGCTTGTGTATGGAGTCACATAATTAAATGGTAAATCTCCTTGCTTTACATTATTAAATTGAACTTCTATTTTGTATGTGCTTTGATATAAAGTAACAAGTTCGTCAATTGATATTTCACTTGTACTTCCATTTTTTGATGTCAATTCAAATGATCCGTTAAGCACATTCATATCTTTTGTTTGCTGTGTATCAATTATTGTTATTACATAATTTCCGTTTACATCAGCCAGAGAGTTATTCTGCAAAACAACTTTCAGAGCATAAACTCCATTTGTACCAGGCCCTATATTCTTAAGGCTAACTTCACTTACTCCAATATATTCAGGAGTTATATCTTTTGTTTCAGTGAATAAAGTGTTGTTATTTGCTACATTTGGCTTAAATGACCCTAAACTATTATTTGCTGATTTCAATCTGTCAATTATTTCAATCATCAACTGTGTAGAATCACAATAAATTCCATTGCTACAAAGGTAGTCGGAACTACTTTTCCAGTCCCAGTCAAATGATACTTTTGGTTCCGCTGCCGGTCCTGTTGCCCCTGTTTTTCCGTTAGCTAAGAAACAGTTCTCCACGGGTATATTGTAATTCTTTTCTTGATCTTTTACATCAGTAAATAACATACTCATTGGAGCATATTCAGTTACAATTATATCCTCATCTTTTAGTGCTTCTGCTAGTTTTTCTCTATCTTTCTTTTCTACTTTTCCTTGATCTGTAGCAGATGCATAACTCATACTATCTGAGCTTGCTTGCAACCCAATTACACTTGTTGAAGAAGGCATACCATAACTATCTGCCCCGCTATAACCAGTCTGCATGCCAAACGCACTAGATCCTGATTGTGTTTGTCCATTTAGAAGAGAGTTAGATTGAGTAGTCCAACCTGCTTGATCATAGCTTTCACTTGCAGTTAGGTTCTGCAAATCCTTTCTATCATATGCCAACAACAAACTTAGGTTTTCTAATTTGTTATCCATTGTTCCTTTTTCAAATCCAATTGGATACATCTCAATTGCTTGATCTCCAATTCCTTTTACTAATTTATTAGTACTATCAAACACAGTAGTTACTGATCCTACTTGTCCCGCTAAGTTACCTGTTTGCATTCCACCAATAATTTTCTTTTGTGATTCTGCAGTTACTATTGGAACACTACCAGGATTCATAACAATATAATCCTCTATAGTTGTTGGAACAGTTCTAGTGATTTTCTTTATTACATCCCCGTCATTAGATGCAATTCCAATTAGGTTACCGATTGCACCACCAATTGCACCACCTAGCATTGCGCTAGTAGGGCCACCAAGAGCACCAAAAAATCCACCTACTCCACCAAGTATTCCAGACCATTTTGCTGTGTCTCCTTGGGTTTCAGGATCCATTCCAATTAGGCTTCCTATTAGATAGCTTGCTCCTACAGAGCCTGCAGCAGCACCTATTCCAGAGCCTACCATATCTGTTACTCCTACTACCTTACATTTTTTGCCTGTACAAATCCCTTTTGCACAGTCTGCATTTGCTTCACATACCCCACCTTCAGGTATTGTTCCTTTATTAGTTTCTACTTTAGCAGTACATTTATTACTTACACAGCTAAATCCAGTTGCACAGTCTGCATTTGCTTCACAAGCACCACCGCCTATCGCCTGAACAATAGCGCCAGTGGCATCTGCCGCTACACAAGCATTATCTTTACAAGTCTCGCCAGTGTTACAAGTTATGTTTCCACAAGTAGTAGCGGTTGCAGGTGGCGGAGAACCGGCAGAAGGAGCAGGTTCAGTACACTTTCCAGCAGTACAAACAAGATAAGACCCACAATCATTTTTTGTTGAGCTATTACAAGCACCACTAATCCTATCTTTATTTTTTTCTAAACATTCTTTTTCATAACAAAACCCTGTAGTACATTCAGTATTAGTTCCACAACCAGCACCAACTA